>CAZWCU010000050.1:0-21066 GCA_964632715.1 uncultured Bifidobacterium sp.
AAGGACTACCACCCCCTCGACGGCGACGTCATGGAGTTCCGCTTCAACGTGTAGCGAGGTCGACAGTCGCGTCGATGGCGCGCTGACCCGCCCTTGGTCATCAGTCCGCCAAGGTCACTCTCGATGTCGAGGGCCACCTCTGGCGAGGCGAGGAGGATCGGGTGCGCGAACTCCGCCGCACACAAGGCTGAACTACACCTCGAATCGAGCCTCGGCCGCAGCGAGCAGCTAGCGTGCCCAGCGGACGCAGCTCGTCGCCTCGGCCGCGCTGACGTCGACGCTCTCGTAGCCCGCCTGGGTCTTGCGATCGAGGGCCCGCTTGAGCGCCGTTGCCAGGCTGGCGTCGACCTGGCGCAGAAGGTCGACCGCTGACACGTGGTGAGCGTCGCTCGACCGCTCGCCGAGCGCATGGCAGGTGATCGCGTCAGCGGCCGCGATGGCGGCATGGATCGCGCATGTTGCGACAACGTCGGGAGCGTCGAGCAGCTCCGCCGCTTCGAGGAACTGACGCGCGTCGACGAGACGCTGGCGCGCCTGCTGCACGTCGCACGGTTTGCGGGCGCCCTTGCCCCGACTCATCGCTGACGCGCCAGCAACGAAGCGGTGCCACCTACCAGAGCGATCCCGTCGACCCGGATCTGCTCGACCAGTGGGTTCTTGGCTCGGACGAGCGTGCGCCACGACGACGGCGAGTGCTCGACAAGCTGCAAGTCGTTACCAGTCCAGGAGCGAACGTCGGCCCGGAGACGCGACAGACGCTCGTGCAAGTCATGTGCCTGGAGGTCGTCGGCGACGATCAGCAAGTCCACGTCCGAGTTGCTGTCGGCGTCGCCGCGAGCCACGGACCCGAACAGCCAGGCGCCGTTGAGTTCGGGCCATGCGGACAGCCGCTCGCGCAGTCGCCGGATCAGTTCGCCGCGCAGCCCCGCCAGAGCCAGCACCGGCCCAGCGGCGAGGTGGTCCCGGTTCAGCACGACCATCGACGATCGGCCGGCGACCGTTTCACTCACCAGTCCAGCCTGAATGAGTTCCTCGATGACGGCGCTGGCATTGCCGGGAGCAACGCCGGCAGCTGCAGCGAGCCGTCGCCGAGTGACAGGCTGCTCGAGGCGGGCCAGCGCTTGGAGCAACGCGCCGCGGACGGCCGGCGCGACGTCAAGAACAGGTGAGCCCAGATCCATGTCATCATCCTACTCCTCGGGTGATCGGAAACAAGATCATATGATCCGGAATCAGATCATTGCGAAATCTCCGTAGTACGACTCGCCGAAGTGCTCGGCTGGTCGGTCGAGCTTGATGGCCTACGTGTCGGTCACGGCAACGACGCTGGATGGCTCCAGGGAGCAGTGCGGCGTACTTCCTGCGAACTCGGCCACGCGACTGAACCGCAGCGTCGCAGGTCAGAGACTACGAATCGACTGCACCCATGGGCTCAGGCGACGCAGAACTCGTTGCCTTCGGGGTCGAGCATGACGACGTGGCCGAGGTGCTCGTCGTAGAACTCCTCGCGCACGAAGGTGGCGCCAGCGGCCAGCACCTCCGCGACCTTGGCGCGGATCAACGCCGCGCGCTCGACCATGTCCCACGGTGGCTCGCCGGCGACACGGACGTCGATGTGCATCCGGTTCTTCGCCGACTTGCCTTCGGGCACGCGGAGGAAACCGATGGCCGGGCCGACGCCGTCGGGGTCGACGATCGACGCACCGTCGGGGTCGTCGTAGCCGGGCTCGGCCACGTATCGCAGCGCTCCCGCCCAGAACTCGGCCAACGCCGCGGGATCGTTGGCGTCGCAGCCCAGGGTCCAGTGAATCGCCATGCCCGGGACAGTACCGCTCCACCTAGTCTGCGGCCGTGGAGACGACCCGAGCTGACGGCTACTGCGTGAGCGACGATCCATCACGGATCGACCGCAACCGGGTGTGGCGATGGCTGTCGGAAGAGTCGTACTGGGCCACCGGCCGAGCCCGTGACGTGCAGGACCGCGCGATCGATCACTCGCTGTCGTTCGGGCTCTACGGACCCGACGGCCAGCAGGCGGGGTTCTGCCGCTTCGTCACCGACCACGCCACGTTCGCGTTCCTCAGCGACGTGTTCGTCGCCGTCGGCCATCGGGGGAACGGGGTCGGAACCTTCCTCGTGGAAACAGCGCTCTCGCACCCGGCACTCGCCACCGTTCGACGGCACGCACTGGTGACCCGCGACGCCCACGAGCTGTACGCGAAGTTCGGCTACCTCGGCCTCAGCGACGACGAACGGCAGCTGTGGATGGTGCGCCTCGCGCAGTAGCGTCGCCGCCATGCGATTCGGCCGGAGGCGCGCACCGACCCCGCCCGCGGTGCTGGCGCCCGACGAGATCGCGTTCGTCCTCTGCGTGGAGGCCAACGAACTGGAGCCGCAGGCGCGGCTGCTGTGCGAGAGCATCCGCACGTTCGGCGGCCGCTACCGCGACGCACCGATCGTCGCGATCGCGCCACGCCCGCACCTGGCGCTCTCCGCCGAGGGGCAGGCGCAGCTGGAGGCACTCGGCGTCACGTACGTGGCGCTGCCGCTGAACCTCACGGGCAGCACCTACGGCACCATCAACCGCATCGTCGCCGGCAACTGGGCACAGGCGAACCTCACCCAGCCCTACCTCGTGATGCTCGACACCGACGTGCTGATGGTCGCCGAGCCGACGTTCGTGCGCGCCGACGTCGGCGCGCGACCCGTCGACGGCAAGGGCTCCGCCACCAGCGGCCCCGACGACCCGCTCGACGCGTACTGGGCGCAGCTGTGCGCGTTCGCCGGCATCGAGTTGGACGACCTGCCGATGATGCGCGCGACCATCGACGGCACCCGTCTCCGAGCGTCGTACAACGGTGGGTTCGTCGTCGTCCGCCGCGACTCGGACGTGCTGCGGCGAACGCACGACATCTTCTTCACCTCGTTCCGCGACGACCTGCGTCCGCGCGGTTGCGGCGACGACGTGAAGGCATCGACCGGGATGGTGGGCACCGAGGCCAGCGAGTGGTGGGGCTCCAGCCAGGCCGCCCTCAGCACCGCCATCTGGAGCAGCACACGCGACGTGCACGAGTACGACGCCGCGTACAACATTCCCGCACACGCACTGGCCGACCCCGATCAGCCGTGGCCGACGATCGAGCCGGTGCTCGTGCACTACCACTACCTCGCCGAACCGAAGTACCAGGAGCACCTGCACGCTGTCCTCCGCCGCCTCGGCTGCACCGCGGAAGTACAGGCGTGGGTGGCCGCTCGACTGCACTGGTTCGACCGCGCCGACGTCGCGTTCTGCACGCTGGCCATCCACGCCCCGTACCGCGAACGCGCCCGAGTGCTGTGCGCCGACGCGCCGCAGCTGCCATGGGTGGTGCTCACCGACGAGCCCGCCGACTTCGACGACATGAACGTGCGAGCAGTCGCGCACGAACCCACCGGACCGATGGCCGTCGACTACCTCGAACGTCTCGCACCGACGGGCAACAACCGTGGCGCAGCGGCGTACCACGACAAGCGCTTCGCACTGCAGTACGCGCTCGAGCAGCACGACACCGCCATCTTCCTCGACGCCGACTCGCGGCTCACCACCGCTCCCACGCTCGCATCGTTCCCTCCAGGGCTGTCGGTGCTGCCCGTGGTGCGCAAGACCGTCGCCGAGCATCTGGAGACCGCAGGGTCGTGGCGGCTCCCCGCGTTCGAGGCGCTGGCGGCACATCTCACCGGCGACACCGAGATCCTTCGCCGCGCCGTCTGGTGCCACGAAGCCTGCATCGCGGTCACCAAGGACGGTCGCGAGTCGACGTTCTTCGACGTGTGGGGCCGTGCGGCCGAGTTCATGCAGCAGCGGGAGGTGTTCTCCGGCGAGGGCGGGGTGATCGGTGTCGCCGCGGCACTGGCCGGGTGGACGGTGGACTTCGACGCGGTGGTCAGCCTCGGCGACGCAGTGCACCACGAAGGCGGCGGACCAAAGGCTGCCGCGGCACAGGCGTGACCGGGGTGCCGGCGCCGACTGGCACGTGCCAGCGCCACTGCTGACTGCACCACGGTTGCGCGCCGGGCAGCGATGCCGACACCGCATCGATGACCTGCGGCCACTTCACCGGGTCGTAGTCGTCGCCGGTCAACCACCCACCCGGCTTCACCTTCGGCAACCACGCGGCGATGTCGGCGCGCACGCTGTCGTAGTCGTGTCGAGCATCGAGGTGCACCCAGTCGACCGATCCATCGGCGAACCACTCGGCCGCGCACACCGAGGTGGCCACCATCAGCGACACCTGATCGGCGAAGCCACAGGCGATGACGTTGCGGTGCAGGGTGCCGGCGAACGTGCCGCCACCCGCCTCCACCGCCGCACCGTGGTAGTCCTTCTGCCGATCGCCCTCCAGCCCGCTGCCCAGACAGGTGTCGACACCGACGAGCGCGATGTCCTTGTCGCTCGCCGCGACCACTTCGGCCAGCGAGCACAGGCTGCGACCCAAGTAGGTGCCCACCTCCACGAACCGGCTGCCCGTCGGGAAGTGGGCGACCGCTTCCTCCTGGCCGGACCGCCACTGGAACCAACCTTCGATCTCGGTCCACTGCATGCGGCAGCGTACGCTGCGGCGCACCACCACACCGAGGGAGCCACCGATGCTGATCCGCCAAGAGGGACGCGTGACCGTCGAGGACGACGTCGTCTTCGGATCCGGCGGTGGTCGCGAGTTGCGCTGCGACGTGTTCCTGCCGCCGCAGCCGGGTTCGGCCCGCTCGGCCATCCTGCTGGTGCACGGCGGCGGATGGTTGCAGGGCGACCGCAGCCAGCTCCGCGGCTACGGCATCCAGCTGGCGCGCTACGGCTTCGTCTGCGCGGCCAGCGAGTACCGCCTGTCGGGCGAAGCGGTGTGGCCGGCGCAGATCCACGACGTGAAGGCCGCCCTGCGCTGGATGCGAGCCAACGCCGACCGCTACGGCATCGACCCGACACGCATCGCGGTGTCGGGCAACAGCGCCGGCGCACACCTCGCGCTCATGCTCGCCGGACTCGCCGACGGTGAGATGGAAGGCGACGGTGGGAACGCCGGGGTCGCCACCGACGTCGCCGCCGTGGTCGCCATCTATCCGCCGACAGAACTGCGCGTCACCCACCCTCGCGACCCGATCGGTCTGCTGCTCGGCGGCACGGTGGACCGCGAGGTGGAAGACGCCGCCAGCCCGCTCGCGTACGTGCATCCCGGCTACCCGCCCACGATGCTCGTGCACGGCAATGCCGACGAGGTGGTGCCGGTGGAAGCGAGCTTCGCGATGTACCACGCGCTCGTCAGCGCCGGCGCGCCCTGCGATCTCCACGTCTTCCACGGCGAGCCGCACGCGTTCGACGCGGCACCCGCGTTCGGCCGCCAGGTGGCCGACCTCATCGCCCAGTTCGTGCATCGCACCGTCTCCACCTGAGGCGCCCACGCCGGTCCTGCCAAAGCCCCTGTGCCAGGCTGGAACGATGCGGCTCCTCGTCCTCGGCATGCATCGGTCGGGTACATCGCTCCTGGTCCGCACACTCGAAGCACTCGGCCTGTGGGCCGGCGACGACGACGACTTCAACCCGCCCACCGCGCACGATCCGGAAGGTCACCGCGAGCATCGTCTCGTGTGGGGACTGAACGAATCGGCGCTCGCCTGGATCGACCGCGCATGGGACCGCCCGACCGACGTCGACTGGAGCCGCCTTTCCGAGGCGCGTCGCGCCGATGTGCTCGGCGCGATCCACTTCGCCGTGGACACCCTCGACGCGCATCCCGATTGGGTTGCCAAGGACCCTCGGCTCTGCCTGACGTTGCCGCTGTGGCGTGCCGTCGTCGAACCCGCCTGCATCGTCGTGCACCGGAACCCGCTGGAGGTGGCGCGGTCGTTGCACAGTCGCGACGGGCTGCCCATCTCAGCAGGCATCGCGATGTGGGAGGCCTACGTGCGCCAGGCCCTCGTCAACTCCGAGGGACTCGACCGCCTCGTCATCGACCATGCGCAGCTCATCGCCCATCCCGAGCGCACTGCGGCGAGTCTCGACGAGTGGTTGGCGCCGCGGCGCGCCGAGCCGAGGACGACGGGCGACATCGTGCCGCCGGTGCGGCCCACGCTCGTACGCCACCACGCCACTCCCGACGAGACGCGGGCACACCTCACGACGGAACAGGTCCGGTTGCTGGCCGAGGTGGATCGCCTGATCGCCGAGGGCGCCTGCTGATCAATCGCGGCTGACGCGCGTGCCGGTGAGGCCGGCCAGGGTCTCCGAGGCGTGGTCGAGCGAACCGATGCGAGCAACTCTCCCGGTGCGCTCTGCGAACCGGCAGGCGGCCTCCACCTTCGGACCCATCGACCCGGTGGCCCACTGACCCGCGCGCAGCTCGCTGGGCGTGGCTCGGCGGATCGGGTGCGGGTCGCCGCCGCCCCACCCCGCGACCACCGCGTCCACGTCGGTGAGGATCATCAGCTCGTCGGCGTCGAGCTCGGCGGCGAGCAACGCGCTCGTGAGGTCCTTGTCGATCACCGCTTCTACGCCACGCAGCACACCGCCGTCGCGGGCCACGGGGATTCCTCCGCCGCCGGCGCACACCACCACGTAGCCGGCATCGGCCAGCGAGCGGATGGCGGTGACCTCCACCACCTCCAGCGGCTCCGGCGACGGCACCACGCGCCGCCATCCGTCGCCATCGGGTGCCACGGAACAGCCGCGCTCGGCCGCGAGCGCGCGAGCCTCCTGCTCGGTGAGCATCGCTCCGATCGGTTTCGAGGGCCGCCCGAACGCGGGGTCGCGACGATCGACCACCACCAGCGTCAGCAGCACGACCACGCGCTCCGGTCCGATCTGGCGGCCGATCTCCTCGGCCAGCAGGTAGCCGATCAGCCCCTCGCTCTCGGCGACGAGCACGTCGAACGGCACCGGGTCGGAGCCGGCCATCGCCTCGTTCTGCCGGGCCAGCAGTCCCACCTGCGGGCCGTTGCCGTGTGTGACCACCAGACCGTTGTGCTCCGCCAGCCCCGCGAGCACACGCGCCGCGCCGGCGACGTTCGCGCGTTGGTTGGCGATGTTCGGTCGCTCGCGGCGATGCAACAACGCGTTGCCTCCGATGGCCACCACCAGCAGCGGCTTGGTTCGGATGCGCCGGAAGATGTTCACGAACGCCACCGAGCGATCCACGGCGCCAACACATCGGCGAGATCGGGATGTCCCACCTCGCTGAGCGAGTAGCTCACGTCACGGACGGGCACCGGCAGGTGGAGCACTCGCGAGAGCGCGAACGGACTGCCGTTCACCACCACCTCGCAGCCGGACGCGACGATCGTCGCAGTCAGGTCGGCCAACTGCTCGTCGCCGTAGCCCATCGCGGGCAGCACCGGCCCGATGTGCGGGTACCTGCGATACGTGTCGGCGATGCTGCCCACTGCCACCGGTCGCGGATCCACGAAGTCGGCAACTCCGGCGTGCTGCGCGGCGACCGTGCCGGCACCGAACGGCATGCCGCCGTGCGTGATGGTCGGGCCGTCCTCGACCACGAGCACACGCTTGCCGACCAACGAGCTCTGCACCGGCCCGTGCAGGGAGACCGGAGACGCCGCATGCACGACGACAGCAGTCGGGTTCACCGAGTGCACGTTGGCCACCACCTGCGCGACGGCCGCGTTGCGCGCGGAGTCGATCTTGTTCACCACCACCACGTCGGCCATGCGCAGGTTCACCTCGCCGGGGTGATAGCCCAACTCGTGCCCTGGGCGCAGCGGGTCGACGACGGTGATGGTCAGGTCGGGCCGGAAGAACGAGAAGTCGTTGTTGCCGCCGTCCCACACGATCACGTCGGCCTCGGCTTCCGCCTGACGCAGGATGGCCTCGTAGTCGACACCGGCATACATCACCATTCCCATTCGCACCGGCTCCTCATACTCCTCGCGTTCCTCGATGGTCGGATTCGCTGCGTCGATGTCGGCCTGCGTGGCGAACCGCTGCACCCGCATCGCGACGAGGTCGCCGTACGGCATCGGATGGCGCACCAGCGCGACGCGCAGGCCTGCCTCGCGCAGCAACTGCGCGACGCGTCGGCTGGTCTGGCTCTTGCCGCATCCGGTGCGGGCCGCCACCACTGCGACGACCGGCCGCGTGGAGACGAGCATCGTCGCGTCGGGTCCGAGCAACGTGAACGAGGCACCCGTGGCCAGCACGATCGCTGCTCGGCGCATCACCTCGTCGTACGACAGGTCGGAGTAGGCGAAGACCACTTCATCGACGGCGTGGTCGCGGATCAGTTCCGTGAGCTCGGCCTCGGGTCGGATGGGAATGCCGCCGGGATAGCGCGCGCCGGCCAGCGCAACCGGGTACGTGCGGTCGTCGATGCCGGGGATCTGCGCGGCGGTGAACGCCACCACCTCCGTGTCGGCGTCGTCTCGGTACACGACGTTGAAGTCGTGGAAGTCTCGCCCTCCGGCCCCCATGATCACGATGCGCTTCACGACCGTCCTCCCCGAGGCCCGGATCGGACCGGGCTCCCACGAACATGGTGAACGGCCGGTGCCCGCCGTGCCAGGGTCGGGAGTCCATCCCGCGGGGGTGACGATCGACCGACCGGCCAGAATGGTGCCATGACGACGTGGTTCACCTCCGACCTCCACTTCGGTCATGCCAACATCATCGAGTACTCCGGCCGACCGTTCACCGACGTGCACACGATGAACGAGGCACTGATCGAACGGTGGAACGCCCTGGTGCAACCCGACGACACGGTGTGGGTGCTGGGCGACGTGGCGATGGGCACGATCGCCGACACGTTGCCGCTCGTGGAGCGCCTCACCGGACGCAAGTTGCTGCTCGCCGGCAACCACGACCGCTGCTGGTCGGGTCACGGTCCGCGTGGGCAGGAGTGGCTCGAGCGCTACCTCGACGCCGGCTTCGACGAGATCCACCAGGGCGCCATCGGCCTCACCCTCGGCGGGCACGACGTGCTCGCCTGCCACTTCCCCTACCAGGGCGACACGCAGGCCATCGATCGTTACCCCGAGGCCCGGCCGGTCGACCAGGGTGCATGGCTGCTGCACGGCCACGTGCACGAGCAGTGGCGCCAGCACCAGCGCATGATCAACGTCGGCAGCGACGCCTGGGACTGCCGTCCGGTCGAGGAGGCGACGCTGCTGGCCCTCCTCGAGGCGGGCCCGCGCGACCTCGAACCGCTCGCACCCACGGCTGCGTAACCTTTCCCGCCATGGCCCTCTCCCCGATCTTCGAGTTCGCCGACCGTTTCGTCGACGAGCAGGCTGCACTGGACCCGAACCTCGCCACCGGCAAGGGCATCCCCGGCTACGACCACCTGCTCACCGACCTGTCCCCCGACGGTGTGGAGGCTCGCGCACGACTGCTGCGCGACGCACTGGCCACGCTCGCCACGCTGCCAGTCACGAACGACGACGACCGGCTCGCGAAGGACCTCATCACGGAACGGTTCAGCACCAGCCTCGCGTCGCACGACGCCGGCGAGTGGATGCGCTCGATTCGCGCCATCGCCTCTCCCTCCAGCAACGTGCGCGGCACGTTCGACCTGATGCCACGCGACAGCACCGAGGCGTGGGAGAACATCGCTCACCGCATGCACGCGGTGCCTGCCGCGCTCGCCGGTCTGCGCGCCACGTACGAGCGCGGTCGCACCACGGGAACGGTGGCCGCGCGCCGTCAGGCGCTCGCCGCCGCCGACCAGGCGGCCACGTGGGCCGACGACCGCTGGTTCGACTCGCTCAGCGACGCTGCTGCGACGAGCGAGCACGTGTCGGCCGCGCTGGCAACACGCCTGCAGGAAGGCGCGGCGCTCGCCAATGCCGCGTACGGCGAGTTCGCTGCCTACCTGCGCGACGTGTACGCCCCCGACGCGAACCCCGTCGACGGGTGCGGGCCGGAGCGGTACCGGCTCGGTGTGCGCGCGATGCTCGGCGCCGACCTCGACCCGGCGGAGATGTACGACTGGGCGTGGACCGACTTCCACCGTCTGCGCGCCGAGATCGCCATCACCTGCGAACGCATCTTGCCCGGCGCGTCGTTCACCGAGGTGATCGATCTGCTCGACAACGACCCGGGGCGTGCGCAGCAGGGCGCGGCGGCCTATCAGACCTGGCTGCAGGAGCTCACCGACGACGCGCTCGAGCGCAGCAAGGAGCACTTCGAGATCCCCGGCGAGATCGATCGCTGCGAGGCGCTCATCCCGCCCGCGGGCAGCGCGGCGGCCGCCTACTACACCGGCCCGTCGGAGGACTTCACCCGTCCCGGCCGCACCTGGTACCCGACGCTCGGCCGCGAGCTGTTCCCGATGTGGGGCGATGTCACCACCTGCTACCACGAGTCGGTGCCGGGTCACCACCTGCAGATCGGGTACGCGCAGGTGCAGGCCCAGTCGCTCAGCCGCATCCAGCGCGGCAACTTCATCCCGGGCCACGGCGAGGGCTGGGCGCTGTACGCCGAGCAGCTGTGCGACGAGTTCGGCTGGTTCGAGAACCCCGACCATCGGCTCGGCTTCCTCGCCGGTCAGATGCTGCGCACGGTGCGCGTCATCATCGACATCGGCATGCACCTCGGATACCGCATCCCCGACGGCACCACGCTGCACGACGGCACCCCGTTCCACGGTGGCGAGCAGTGGACCCCCGACCTCGCGTTCGAGTTCAGCGTGAAGGAGACCGGCAACACCGAGACGTTCATGCGCAGCGAGATCGACCGCTACCTCGGCTGGCCGGCGCAGGCCATCAGCTACAAGATCGGCCAGCGCGAGTGGGAGTCCGCGCGAGCCGACGCAATGGCCGCCGCCGGCGAGGCGTTCGACCTGCGCGCGTGGCACACCAAGGCCTTGAAGCTGGGCGCGATCGGCCTCGATCAGCTGCGCAGCGAACTCGCCTTCTAACCGGCGAGCGGAGCGCCGGGCCCGAACGCGGCAGCGGCGAATCGCTCGCCGAGCAGCCGATAACCAGCCGGCGACGGGTGCAGCGCGTCGTACAGCAGGGATTCGTCGGCGCCGCCGAACAGCGACAGTCCGTCGAGGTAGTGGAGGTGTTCGTCGCCCGCGGCGCGCCGGGCAGCGACGATGAACTCCAGGGCCGCGCGGATCCACTCGAGCGTCAGCCCGAACGGCCGCAGTTCCTTCGGAGCGCGCACCACGTCGAACATGCCGTCCGGTCCGGCCACCGTGGGCCCGGGGTACGTCTCGCAACTGGGGCAGAAGATGGGCGAGACCACGAGCAGCGGCGCGTGCGGATGACCGTCGCGGATGGTGTCGAGCAGACCGTGCACCGCGGGCGTGAACGTACGCTGGCTCATGGAGCCGGCGTTGACGAGGTTGATGCCCAGCTTGAGGCTGATGACGTCGGCGGGGTGGTCGCGGATGACACGACCCATGAACGGGTCGAGCTGGCACTGACCGCCCAACCCGAAGCTGGTGAGCTCGAGGCCGGCCGCCGCCGCCACCTGCATCGGCCACGCATCGAACGGCCGCTCGACATCCACGCAGTGGCTGATCGACGACCCGTAGTGCGTCCAGCGACGCGACCGCACCGGCGTTGCGGTGACCGTGGCCTCGCTGGCGACACGCAGCGCCTGGATCTCGACCGACGCGTTGGTGGGGAACCAGATCTCGACGGCCTTCTGCTGTGCGCCGAGATCCTGCCACCGCAGCGTCGCGGCAGCCCCGTGCTCGAACGTGATGCCCTCGGGGCCCGCGACGCGGTCGACGTGCACCGCCGAGCCACCGAGCGCCACTGCGTCTGGCTGCACCGCACCATCGACGACCATCTGGAACACCGGCGGCAGGAACGGTGAGCCGACGGTGTGGATGGTGCGCGGGTGCACGACGAGCTCGATCACCGACGAGTCGGTGGTGAACGCGACCCGCACGCCCGACGTCATCTGCACGATCGTGTTCATGAACACATCGGGAAGCTGCGCTCGTGTCCACGCCGGCAGACGTCGGGGCAACAGCCCGTCGGGCGTACGATCCAACTCGAGCGCGCCACGAACCTCGACCGGGCCGCCTTCCAACGGGAGATCACGCAACATCATGCGACCGAACGTACTCTTCGTCACCCTCGATCAGTTCAGGGGAGATTCGCTGTCGTGCGCCGGTCACCCGCTGGTGCGCACACCGAACCTCGACGCCATCGCAGCCCAGGGTGTGCGCCTCAGCCGTCACTACGCGCAAGCAGCGCCGTGTGCTCCCGGCCGCGCCGCGCTCTACACCGGTACGTACCAGATGAACAACCGCGTGGTGGCCAACGGCACGCCGCTCGACTTCGGTTTCGACAACGTCGCCCGCGCCGGCATCCGCGCCGGCTACCACCCGGTGATGTTCGGCTACACCGACCAGGGCGCCGACCCACGCGAGGTCACCGACCCGAACGATCCTCGCCTGTCGCAGTGGGAGGGCGTGCTGCCCGGGTTCGACGAGGTGCTGTGCCTCGACGAACGTCACGAGCCCTGGCTGCAGTGGCTGGCATCGCTCGGCTACGAGGGCCGAGTGGTCACCGACCCCGACCACGCGCTCGACACCGAGAACGAACGCCCGGCCGAGCACTCGGTCACGCAGTTCCTCACCGATCGCTTCCTGCAGTGGCTCGACGAGCAGCACGAGCCGTGGTTCGCGCACACCTCGTTCATCCGCCCCCACCCGCCCTACGTCGCGGCCGGCGAGTACGCCACCATGTACCGCCCCGCCGACTGCCCGGCCGCGCTGCCCATCCCCCCGCAGCGGCACCAGCTGCACGACGCGCTGCTTGCCATCGGCTGGGTGAGCGCACCCACGGACCCCGACGAGCTCGCGCACCTGCAGGCGCAGTACTTCGGGATGATCAGCGAGGTCGACACCCACCTCGGGCGCATCTGCGACGCGCTCAAGGCACGCGGCGAGTGGGACAACACGCTCATCATCATCACGGCCGACCACGGCGAGCAGCTCGGCGACCAGGGCCTGCAGCAGAAGTGCGGCTGGTTCGAGAGCAGTTACCACATCCTCGGCATCGTGCGCGACCCGTCGCAGCCCGCCGGCCACGGCACGGTGGTCACCGACTTCACCGAGAACGTCGACATCATGCCCACCCTCTGCGAAGCCATCGGTGTGCCGGTGCCGGTGCAGTGCGACGGCGTGCCGCTCACCACGTTCCTGCGCGGCGAACGGCCGCGACGCTGGCGCACCGAGGCGCACTACGAGTGGGACTGGCGCGACATCTTCATCCCCACCATCGGCGATCAGCCCGCGTGGGACCGCGGCCTCGAGCGCCACAACCTGGCAGCCGTGCGCACCGACACGCACGCGTACGTGCAGTTCGGCAACGGCGACTGGCTGTGCTACGACCTGGCCACGGACCCCACCTGGCTCACGCTCGAGACCGACCCGGCCGTCGTGCTGCCGTTGGCGCAACGCATGCTGGTGTGGCGTCAGCTCCACCTCGACCGTCAGCTCACCGGCATGCTGCTGCGCAGCGGCGGCATCGGCCGCCGGCCCGACCCTGCCGTGGCGATGACCGCAACCGGCTGACGATCACTGCACGAAGCCGGCCATCACGTTGATCACGAGACCGACGATGACGGCACCGAAGAAGTAGCTCACGAGCGCGTGTCGCAGTGCGATGTGGCGCACGGCGCGTCCGCTGATGTTGATGTCGCTGGTGGCGAACGACATGCCGATGGCGAACGAGAAGTAGGCGAAGTCGCGGTAGTCGGGCGACTCGCCGCCGGGGAAGTCGATGCCACCGACCGGCTCGATGTAGTACTGGTGCGCGTAGTGCAGCGTGAACATGGTGTGCACCAGGCACCATGCCAACGCGACCGAGAGCACCGACATCGTGGTGAGCGCCACCTCCAGCGCTGGGTCGGCACGCCGTGCCTCCACCAGCGCCAGTGCCACGCCGACCAGGCTCACCACGCTGGCCGTGACCACGACGAGCACGGCGGTGCCCGGGCCGCTGTCCTCGGCGGTGGATCGAGCGTGGGTCTGCGCCGCGTCGAGCGGACGGATCTCCGCCCACACCCACAGCAGCAGCACACCCGACAGGCACGACCAGCCGACGAGGACGGCCAGCTGCCACGGTGCGAACAGTGCGGTCACCGCTCCGGCGACGAGACCGACCACGGAACAGAGCCCGAGCCGGAGCGTTGACGAGACGTTGCGGATGATCGCGGGTTCCATGGTCACGTCACTCGCTCGTAGATCATGTCGGTGGGTTCGCGGCCGGCCGCGAGTCCGCGCAGCTCGAAACGCGTGACCGGACGCCACGCGGGCCGGGGCACCACACCGCCCACCAACCGTGGCTCCGCTGCGCACACGTCGAGCGTCTGCGCCGCGTACTCGGGGATGTCGGTCGCCACGTGCAGCGTGCCACCGATGCGCAGCCGGTCGACGAGCGACGACACCACGTCGGGACGCGCCAACCGGCGGTGCCGCTGCTTGTTCTTCAGCCACGGGTCGGGGAAGTAGAGCCGCACGCCGGCCAGTGACGCCGCCGGGATCCGCGGCAGCAGTTCCAGCACGTCGCCGTCGACCACACGCACGTGCTGCCACCCGTTGCGCTCGATCGCCTCCAGCACTTTGGCCACGCCCGGCGTGTGCACCTCCACGCCGATGATCGACTCGTGCGGTCGCGTCTCGGCCAGCTCGATCAGGCCCTCGCCACCGCCGTACCCGATGTCGAGCACCACGTCTCGACCGCCGAACAGCTCGCCGATGTCGAGCGGCTCGCCGACCACCGGCACCGCCCAGCGCGCGAACAGGCGGTCGTACATCTCGGCTCTCGCCGGCGACAGCGCTCGCCGGCGGGGGCGGAAGCTGCGCGCCGGCGGGTACGGGGTCTCCACGCCTGTCATAGCTATCGCCGCGCGGCGGCCCAGCGGCGCGACCTACACGAACCAAAACATCCGTCACCGACCGAATCCAGCCCGATGGCAGTACATCCGTACCGCTAATGTCGCTCGCACATGGAGCACCAACGCCTACCCGTCGTGGCCTCGCTGATGGCGATCGGGTCGGGCATCGTGTGGAGCTTCGGCGCGGTGTTGAAGCGCCTGTCGGAAGACGTCGACGCGTTCCAGTACCTCATCTGGAGGTCCGTCGGCATCCTCGTGGTCATCGAGATCATGTCGGCGATCCAGCGCAAGCCGTTCCCCTCCATCCGCGCCTGGCGCAGCGGACGCTGGATGATCATGGCCAACCTCGGCCTGTTCCTCGCATCCATCGCGTTCGTCTACGCGGTCGACACCACCACCGCCGCGAACGCGGCGTTCCTCGGATCGCTCACTCCTCTGGTGGCCGTGGTGCTCACCCGCTTCCTCGGCGAGAAGCTGTCGAGGAGCACGCTCATCGCCATTGCCGTCGGCCTGGTGGGCCTGCTGCTCACCGTGTTCGGCGACCTCGACGCGGGCAACATGCTCGGCAACGCCTCCGCGCTCCTTGCCTCCGTGGGCTTCGCGATCTACACCATCAGCGTGCGCTCCGACCCGAGCCGCGACTGGTCGCCGGTGCTGCCCGGCTACGGCCTGCTGATGATCGTCGTCTGCAGCCTCGTCACCATCGCCCGCGACAAGCCGCTCGTACCGGCCGGCGACGACATCGCCCGCGCGTTGCTGCACGGCGCGGTGTTCATCGTCATCGGCACCCTCATGTTCAACTTCGCGTCCAAGCAGGTGCCCGCCGTGCCGATGACCGTGTTCGCCCAGGCGGAGATGGTGTTCGTGCCCATCTGGGGGTTCATCATCCTCGACGAGCAGCCGGCCGCACTGGCGATGCTCGGCGGCGCCGTCATCTTCGCCGCGGTCATCGGCAAGGCCGTC
Source organism: uncultured Bifidobacterium sp. (assembly GCA_964632715.1). Lineage (GTDB taxonomy): Bacteria > Actinomycetota > Acidimicrobiia > Acidimicrobiales > Ilumatobacteraceae > UBA668. Next base: position 15,806 of record CAZWCU010000050.1, read on the forward strand.
TACGACACCCGTGGGGGGCGTCCGCCGGAGTTGGTCACCGCCCCCGACGTGCCACTGCTCTGACGGGCACGCCGTACGACACGGCTGCCGCCCCATCGCGGCGCCGGACGTGCCAATCTGTGCAGATGGCCGAGGTGTCGCAGTGAGCAGAGCGTGCTGGCTGGTCAGCGCCGGGCACGTGCTCGCCAGCGCCGAGGTCGCCGACGACCATCGTGCGCGCCTGCGCGGACTGCTCGGACGCGAGGGCATCGAAGGCGCGCTCGTCATCACCAAGTGCCGCAGCGTGCACACCATCGGCATGAAGTTCGACGTCGACGTCGCCTACCTCGACGCCGAGGGCACCGTGCTGAAGGTGGCGCACATGCGTCGCCACCGGATCGCCGCGCCGGTGTGGAAGGCGCGCACCGTGGTGGAGGCCGAGGCCGGCAAGTTCGAACGCTGGGGGCTCCACGTGGGCGACCAGGTGGAGCTGCGCGAGTGACCGGTCGGCTGGTGCTGGTGAGCACTCCCATCGGCAACCTCGGCGATCTCTCCCCGCGAGCCATCGAGGCGTTGCAGGCGTGCGCGCTCATCTGCTGCGAGGACACGCGCCACAGCGGCAAACTGCTGTCGCACGCCGGCATCAAGGGCGTGCGCCTCGCCGTCGCCAACGAGCACACCGAACTGGCCCGCACCGACGAGGTGCTCGGCCTGCTCGCCGCCGGCAGCGACGTCGCGGTGGTCACCGATGCGGGCACGCCGGGCATCAGCGACCCGGGCGCGCGACTGGTGCGCGCCGCCGCCGATGCCGGCCACGTGGTCACCGCGGTGCCCGGCCCGGCCGCGCTCGTGATGGGGCTGGTCATCAGCGGCTTCGACAGCACCCGCTTCGTGTTCGAGGGCTTCCTGCCGCGCAGCGGCCGCGAACGCACCGAGCGCATCGCCGAGGTGGCAGCCGAGCGCCGCACCAGCGTGCTCTACGAAGCACCGCACCGGGTGCAGCGCACCGTGGCCGATCTCGCCGCGGCCTGCGGCGGCGACCGACGCATCGCGCTCACCCGCGAGCTCACCAAGCTGCACGAAGAGGTGTGGCGAGGCACCCTCGCCGAGGCGGCGACGCACGTGGCCGAGCGAGCACCGCGCGGCGAGTACGTGGTGGTGCTCGAAGGCGCCCCTGCGGCCTCGGAAGCCGACGACGATGCCATCCTGCAGGCGTTACACATGGCACTCGCGGGCGGCGCCGATCGTCGCGCGGCGATCGCTACGGTGATGTCGTCCACCGGCGCCGCCAAGCGCCGGGTCTACGACCTCGCACTCTCCATCCCCCGCTGACTGGAGGTCCCTTCCATGACCGTGACCGAGTCCTCCCCGTACACCGTCGGCTACTCCGCCGGCCCGAGCGCCGCCTTCTTCGACCTCGACCGCACGCTCATCAGCGGCTCCAGCGCGTTCGTGCTCGGCATCGCCGCCTGGCGCGGCAAGTTGGTCCCCACGCACCAGTTCCTGCGCGACGCTGCGGGCGCTGTTGCGTTCAAGTTCGCCGGTGCCAGCGACCAGACGTCGGAAGGCGTGCGCGACCGCATCCTCGGCGCGGTGAAGGGCGTACGCCTCGACGACCTCGTCGCGCTCAACGCCGACATCGTGCCGAAGCTGATGGAGAAGGTGCGCCCGGAGGCCAAGCGCCTGCTGGAGCAGCACCGCCACGCCGGCCGCGCCACGTACATCATCTCGGCATCACCGATCGAGGTGGTCGAGCCGCTGGCGAAGGCGCTCGGCATGACCGCCGGCATCGGCACGCGCAGCGCCATCGTCGACGGCGCCTACTCCGGCGAACTGGCCGGGCCGTTCTGCTACGGCCCCGGCAAGGTGGAGGCGATGCAGGAGCTGGCCCGCTGGGAGGGCCTCGACCTCGACCAGTGCTGGGCCTACAGCGACAGTGCCAGCGATCTGCCCATGCTCGAAGCCGTCGGCCACCCGGTGGCCGTGAACCCCGATGCCCGTCTCGAGCGCGTGGCCGGTCAGCGCGGCTGGCCGGTGGTGGTGTTCAGCAAGCGCACCAAGGCCGTCATCCGACGCACCACCCAGGCCGTCGGCGCGGTCGGTCTCGCAGCCGGTGGCTTCGCCGGCGGCGCCCGGTGGGCCACCCGCCCCCGCTGACCGCCCCCGACGCGCCGCCGGTCCGAGGCTTTCCTCCAACCCGAGGCTCACGTCCCGGACATCAACGCGCACACCCTCGGAAGCGCCGGAGCTGGAGCAAAGCCTCGGACTAGGACACGAGGGGGGTGAGGCCGAGCTGGCGGCTCTGTGCGACGAGGCGCCCGGCCGAGTCCCACACTTCGCCGTCCTCGTTGAAGAACCCACCCTGCACGAACTGGCTGCGGAACACGCACTTCACCGGACCGGGCGCGGGCACGCCACGCACGTGCACGGTGAGCTCCAGCGTCGGCACCCAACCTGGCGGCATGTCGAGGTGGAACACCGCCGGCGGGAACGCGTCGCACACGGTGAGCAGCGCGAGCGTGTCGATCGGCGCACCGTCGGCGAACCCGAACCAGCCGGCCATCTCGGCCACCCCGTTGCGATCGTCGTGCACCCACCCGGCGTGCTCCGGATGGATGCGCACGGCGAGCCGGTCCATCATCGCCACCTCCACCGTGCCCTGGCGGCGCGAGCGAGGGACGCACTCCTCGTAGGGGGGCAGCTCGGGCGGCCCCGATGCGAGGTGCTCGTAGGACGAACCGGGTTGGGAGAGATCGCCGAACGCGCCGACCAGCTGCAGCATCGGCTTGCCCGCACGGTGCATCTGCCCGCTGACCGTGACGAAGCGTCGTCCTTCCTTCACCACTGCGGCGTCGACCTGCACCGGCCCCGGCTGCCCTGGCGCGAGGTAGTGCGCGGTCACCGAGATCGGGTCGGGCCGGCCACTGACCGCCCTCAGGTGGCGAGTCGCGAGCGACAACAGGTAGCCGCCGTTCGCGTTGCCGTTGATGTCCCACCCGGCGTGGATCTCGCCGGCCCCGTCGGCGTCGAGGTGCGTTGCGTCATCGAACTCACTCATCCGGCCATTGTGGACGACCGGCCTCCGTTCCAGCGAGTTCGTAGCGCGTGCCATCCGACACGACCCGTCCGGCCTCCATCAGCCGATGCAGGTGACGCTCGATCGAATGCGCCTCCACCCCGTCGCCGAACAGCGGCGGGCGTGTGCCGGGGCGGTAGACGATGCCGATGTCGCAGAGCTCGTCGAACGTGCGCGGCTCGCGCAGCAGGTGCAACAGGGCAGCCTCGCGTCGCGGGATCGCGGCCGCGAACGCCTCGACCGCCTCCACGAACGACTCGTGCCCGTCGATCACACCCTTGTGGTGGAACGTCACGTAGTGGTCGGCCACCAGTGACGGCAGCATCTGCAACGTGGCCTCGAACTCGTCGAGGCTGCTCTGCGCGTCGCCGTAGTAGGGCCCGAAGCTCGACAGGTCGATGTCGCCGGTGACCACCGTGCGATGCGAGCCGTCGGCGGACTCCACGACGTACACCGTGTGCCCGCCGGTGTGGCCCGGCGCGTGCACCGCCCGCACGGACACGCCACCCAGATCGAACACGTCGCCGTCGTCGAAGCCGGTGGCGTCGGGCCAACCCCGGTAGTGGAACCGCTCGGTGACGAGCGCGGTCATCTCGGCAACCGCCGACGCGGGCACGCCGTACAGCGCCATCAGCCCGTCGATCGACTGCAACGCCGGCAGGTCGCGATGATGCACGCTCACCTCACCGGCGACCACCGCAGCCACGCCCGCCATGTGGTCCTCGTGTGCATGGGTGAGCAGCACGCGGTCGACCTCCACCGGCGGGTCGGCCGCGTGCATCGACAGCGCCGGGTCGATGATGACCGACGAGTGCGTGCCGCGCACCAGCACGCTGTTGCCGTCGGGGTACTTCCCCTGCTCGTGGCCGAACAGCACGGTGACGAACGGGCTCAACGAACGTTGCGAGGCGACCATCCCGCGACCGTACCCATCGCAGCGACAACGCGGTTGACCGGGGCCCGAGCGGCGGGCATAGGCTTGCGCCATGACGACTCAGTCCTCCACGCGTCGAATGTGCACCGGCTCCTGATCAGCCGACGTTCCGCCATTCCCCGAAAGGACCACCCATGAGCCGCTTCTTCCTCACCACCCCCATCTACTACGTCACGGCAAAGCCGCACCTCGGCCACGCCTACACCACCATCATCGGCGACGCGATCGCCCGCTGGCACCGCCTGCTCGGCGACGACGTGTACTTCCTCACCGGCACCGACGAGCACGGCCAGAAGGTGCAGGACGCCGCCGAGGCCGCGGGCAAGACCCCGCAGGAGTTCGTCGACGAGATCGCCCCGCTCTACGAGCAGGCGTGGCAACGCCTGGGCATCACCAACACCGACTTCATCCGCACCACGGAGCAGCGCCACAAGATCGGCGTGGCCGAGCTGCTGCAGCGCTGCTACGACGCCGGCGACATCGAGCTCGACGTCTACAAGGGCAAGTACTGCGTCGCGTGCGAGGAGTACTACACCGACGACGAGCTCGACCCCGGCGACCTGTGCAAGATCCACAAGCGACCCGTCGAGTACTACGAGGAGGAGAACTACTTCTTCCGCCTCAGTCGCTTCCAGCAGCGCCTGCTCGACTGGTACGACGCGCACCCCGGCGCCATCCAGCCCGAGTTCCGCGGCAACGAGGCGCTGGGCCTCATCCGTGGCGGGCTGCGCGACTTCAGCGTCAGCCGCACCAGCCTGAAGTGGGGCATCCCGCTGCCGTGGGACTCGCAGCACGTCGCCTACGTCTGGTTCGACGCGCTGGCCAACTACATCACCGCCATCGGCTTCGGCAGCGACCAGGACGAGTTCGACGGGTGGTGGCCGGGCACGCACCTCATCGGCAAGGACATCATCCGCCACCACTGCGTCTACTGGCCGGCGATGCTGTTGAGCGCCGGCATCGAACCGCCCGCCGGCTGGGCCGTGGGCGGCTGGCTGCTCGTCGGTGGCGAGAAGATGAGCAAGACCAGCGGCAACGTGGTGAACCCGCTCGACCTCATCGACGACATCGGGCTCGACGGGTTCCGCTACTACGTGCTCGCCGAGACCTCCTACGGGCAGGACGGCGACTTCACCTACGAAGGCCTCATCGCTCGCTACAACAGCGACCTGGCCAACAACCTGGGCAACCTGCTCTCGCGCGTGGCCACGGTGGTCGGCAAGAAGTGCGACGGGGTCGGTCCCGCACCGCGCGCCGACTCGCCACTGGCGG
>CAZWCU010000051.1:0-3162 GCA_964632715.1 uncultured Bifidobacterium sp.
TCGTTGGTGCTCGAACACCCGCTCGACATCAGCCGCGGCGACATGACCTGCCGACCGCACAACCGGCCACACGTGGGCAACGAACTGGAGGCGATGGTCGCGTGGATGGACCACGACGCGGCGCTCACCACCGGCACCACCTACGCGATCAAGCACACGACTCACTCCGCCCGAGCAAGAGTGACGGAGCTCCGCTACCGGCTCGACATCGACACCCTGCACCGCGACCCGCAGGCGACCTCGCTGCGGGTCAACGAGATCGGTCGCGTCGCGCTGCGCACCACGACACCGCTCTTCTACGACGAGTACCGACGCAACCGCACCACCGGCAGCTTCATCCTCATCGACGAATCGACGAACCAGACCGTCGCAGGTGGCATGCTGCTGCCGCCCGAGCCCACCGCCTGAACGACACGATGAATACCTCCTCACCCCACGCCCTCCCCGAAACCTCGCCCGCCACCGCCCCCGCCACGGTCGAGCATCAGCGTCACGAGCGGTGGCGCCGCTTCGGGCTCGGCGGGGCGACCGTGTGGTTCACCGGGCTCTCCGGCGCCGGGAAGTCGACCACGGCCCAGGCGCTGGCCGAGCTGTTGTTCGAGCGGCAGGTGGCGTACTCGATGCTCGACGGAGACGCCGTGCGCGACGGCCTCAACGCGGATCTGGGGTTCAGCGAGGAGGACCGCACGGAGAACGTCCGTCGCCTCGGCGAGGTCGCACGGCTCATCGCCGACGCGGGCCTGGTGGCCATCGTGGCGGCGATCAGCCCCTACCGAGCACATCGCGAGCAAGTGCGTGCCGCGCACGCCGCGGCAGGTCTGCCGTTCCTCGAGGTGTTCATGGACACATCGGTGCAGGTGTGCCGCGAACGCGACTCGAAGGGGCTGTACGCGCGGTCCCAGTCCGGCGAGCTCACCGGCCTCACCGGAGTCGATGCGCCGTACGAGGCGCCGCACCACCCCGACGTGCACCTCGTGCCGTCGATGGGCACCCCGGAGGAGCAAGCACGAACGGTGCTCGACGCACTCGTGGCACAGCGGTTCGATCCGGCATTTCTCGCGGACCCCGATCCTGCCTAGGCTCCGGCGATGACCCGGCGGCTCACTCTCGTCCTCATCGCGCTCTTCGTGCTCGTGCCATCGGTGGTGGTGGCAACCAGCAGCCCCGTTGCTGCGGCCGACGGACTCAACTACCGCAGCACCACCACCTACACGCTCGACGCACAGGCGGGTCTGGTGCACGTCCTCGTCGACGTGTCGCTCCGGAACACCATCCCCGACAAGCGCGACGGCAACATCATCAACCGGCGCTACTTCACCGGCTTCTCGTTGCCCGTGCCGGTCGGTGTCACCAACGCCGTCGCCACCACCGCCAACGGTCGGCCCCTCGGCCTCGAGCCACGGCTCATCGACGGCAACACGCGCTTCTACGTGTTCGACATCGACCTGGCGAGCAACCTGTTCTACAACCAGACCGCGAACGTGCGCGTCGCGTACGACATCACCGGGCTCCCGCCGCGCTCGGAGAACCAGTCGCGGGTCAACAACGCCTACGCCTCGTTCACCGCGTTCGGCATCGGCGACGACGGGCAGGTCACCGTTCGCATCGTGGTGCCACCCGGCTTCGAGGTGGAGACCTTCGGCAGCGACACCGTCATCACGGAGGAGTTCGGCAACACCGTCTACACCGCCACCGACATCCCCAACCCGCAGGAGTTCGACATCTTCGTGTCGGCTCGCAACGACGCCGGACTGGTCGAGACCGACATCGAGACCGAGCAGGGCGACGAGTTCCTGCTCCGCACGTGGCCCGGCGACACCGAGTGGCAGGAGTTCGTCACCACCCAGATCGAGGATGGCGTGCCGGCGCTCGCCGAGCTGATCGGCCGGCCGTGGCCCATCGACGAGACGCTCGAAGTGCGCCAGGCGTACACGCCCTACCTGTACGGCTACGCGGGCTGGTTCAGTGCGGCGCGCAACGAGATCGAGATCGGCGAGGCCCTCGACCAGGAGACCGTGCTGCACGAGCTGTCGCACGCCTGGTTCAACGACGAGTGGTTCACAGATCGGTGGCTGAGCGAAGGGTTCGCGCAGGTGTACTCCAACGAGGTCGTCGAACAGTCCGGCGGCACGCGCATCGACCCGGACGCCATCTCCGCGAGCGACCCCGGCTTCTTCACCCTCACGGAATGGGGCGACCCCAACTTCACCGACGGCGCCGACGACGTGGAGACGTTCGGCTACAACGCGTCGTACTGGATCGTGCAGCAGATCGTCGACGAGATCGGCGACGAGGCGATGCGCGAGGTGCTCGCCGCGGTCGCGGACCGCACCATCGCCTACGTGGGCGAGAGCGAGCCGGAGTCGGTGGGGCTGGTCACCGATTGGCGGCGCTTCCTCGACCTCGTCGAGGAACGTGGCGGATCGACCGAAGCGGCAGAGTTGATCGAGCAGTACGTGGTCACCAGCGCTGCCGCCGACTCGCTGACCGAGCGCGCCGCGGCCCGCGAGGCGTACGCGGAGCTGATCGAAGCCGGTGACGAGTGGGCACCACCGATGGTGCTGCGCCGGCGGATGGCGAGCTGGGCGTTCGAGCCGGCGCAGGAGATGATCGACGAAGCCACGGCCGTTCTGGCGATGCGCGACGAGCTCGACGACAAGTCGGCCGAGCTCGGCCGCACCTATCCCGACGACCTCGAGACCATGTACCAGGACACCCGCACCAACCTGGTCGACGTGCGCGACGGGCTCGAGGAGCTGATCGACACCGCCGATGCCGTGCTCGCGGCAGTGGCCGCCGACGCAGTCGACGACGGCCTGTTCGGCAAGGTCGGTCTCATCGGCACCGATCTCCCCACGCTGCTCGACGAGGCTCGCGCCGCGTTCGAGGTGGGCGACCACGACTTGGCCCGCGCGAAGGCACAGGAGGTGGTCGACACCATCGACGACGCACCCGACGTCGGCAAGGGCCGCTCGCTGTGGGTGGCCGGCGGCGTGCTGCTGTTCCTGCTGCTCGTCACCACGCTGGTGCTCCTGCTCCGCCGCCGCAGTCGTCGTCGCCGCGCCGCCGCCGCAGCGGCAGCCGACGCGACCCCAGAAACCGAGTCTGGTCCTACGGAATCCACATCCACTGTGGAACCGGTAGGACCGGACGAGGAGCTCG
>CAZWCU010000051.1:3262-15373 GCA_964632715.1 uncultured Bifidobacterium sp.
CCGGTAGGACCGGACGAGGGGTCAGCGACGCAACAGGTCGAGTGAGTCGTCGCGGCGGCCGAGGATCTCCTCCGCGTCGACGCCCAGCCAGTCGAGGCAGCGGGTGAACAGCGCGTGCGGCGCGACGCTCGGGCGCACGTCGCCGTCGAGCAGGTTGCCGAGGTCGACCTCGCCGAACACGCCGCCGCGCACCGGCTTGCCAACCGCGAACGACGCACCCCCGGCGCCGTGGTCGCACCCACCACTGCCGTTCTCCGCCGCGCGGCGACCGAACTCGCTGGTGACCACGAGCAGCACGTCGTCGGCCATGCCGGCCGCGTCGACCGCGGCGAAGAACGCATCGATCCCGCCGGCGAGGTCGGCCAGCATCTCGGCGTGGATCGGCAGCTGTCCTGCATGTGTGTCGAAACCTCCCGCGCTCACCACGACCAGCTGTGTGCCGACGTCGGCCGCCAACATCTGCGCCGCCACGTCGAGTCCCTCGGTGATGGACGCCCCGCCTTCGCGCGTCGGAAGGTCGTCGGCCACCGCGTCGCCACCGGTGAGCTCGGCGAAGTCGGCCACCGCCTGCACCGTCCGCTGGAACGCATGCCGGGCGAGCCCGGCGAGGTCATCGCCGCCCGCACCCATCTGCGCCAGCCAGGCGGGTTCGATGTCGACCCAGCGGAATGCGCTGGCCGAGGTGATCACGGTGGGGCGCACCTTGCTGCCATCGAGCAGCGGCGCACCACCACCCAGTGCGCTGGCGAACAGCGGCGGTGGCTCGGAGGGCAGCGAGTCGAGCACCCGCCCCAGCCAGCCCGGCTGCGCGAGCTCGTCGGCGCGCCACCAACGATCCATGGACACGAAGTGCGAGCGGTTCGGCACCTCGAACCCGATGCCGCGGATCACCGCCAGTTCGCCGGCATCCCAGAAGCGCGTCATCGGCGCCAGGCTGGGGTGCAGCCCCACGTCGGCCACACCCGACAGGGCCAGCACGTCGCTCTCCGGCAGTGCCAGCGTCGGCCGCAGGTCGTGGTAGCGGCCGTCGCTGGGCGGCAACGTGTTGAGCAGGTCGTTGCCGCCGTTCAACTGCACGACCACCAGCCGTCGACCACCGAGCACCGACCCCGACGCGGGCGCACTCGTCGTGGGAGGCGTGGTCGATGGCGCGACACCGTCGGCGACGGTCGAGCCGGGTGCTGCGGAGCCCGCGGTGACGCCCGAGGAGGCCTCGCGAGGGCAGGCGCCGAGGCCGACCACCCCGGCGGCCCCGGCCCCGCACTCGAAGAACTGACGACGATCCAACGACCCGGACATGAGCGGCTCCACTTCAGGCGATCAGGAATTCGGGAGTGATGAGTGCCACGGCCAGTCGATCCCGCCCGGGAGGGGTGGCATCGAGCGCGGCCAGCGAGTCGTCGCCGAAGCCGACGGACGGCAGCCCCAACACGTCGGCGAGCAGGTCGCCGTCCTCGCCCTGCGCTGCGGCGAGCACCTCACCGTCCGGCGTGGTCGCTGCGACCACAGCGGCGAGGTTTGCTCGGGCGACGAGGCTGCTGGCGGCGAACCATGCCGGCCCACCGGGCCAACCCGCCACGTTGGGCGGCAGCATCGGCAGCTGGCCGGTCGATCGCAGCAGCGGCAGCACGTCCTTCGTCGGAGGTTGCGCACCGGTGACGCGGCGAGCGCACACGAACCACGGCACCGGCCCGAGCACCACTGGCGCCGACCCGCCGGCGAGCCCGGCCTCCAGCGCCGAGCGGACGAGTGACCGCACATCGAAGCCGCCAGCGGCGAAGCCCTCTGCGAGAGCGGTCACGAGCGCGCCGTCGGTGCTGCCGAGCAGTTCGGCCGCCACGGTGCGAGCGATGAAGGGAGCCAGCGCGTCGTTCGCCAACACCGCGTCGAGCACGGTGTCGAGGTCGTGCACGCCACCGACACCGAGAAACTCCCGCGGCGTGTCGTCGTGGCGGCGAGGGGCGAACTTCACGCCTCCGTCGAGGTCGTAGAAGGTCCACCCGGTGAGCGCGCGAGCGCCTGCCTGCACATCCGCCTCGGAGTACGTGCCTTCGCCGAGCGTGAACAGTTCGAGCAGCTCACGTGCATAGTTCTCGTTCGGTTCCGCGCCGGTCGACGTCCGCAGGTCGAGGTAGATCAGCATCGCCGGATCGAGGGTGACCGCGCGGAGCAGGTCGCGGAACGACCCGAGTCCTGCAGTGCGGAACAACCGCGCCTGCTCCACCATCAGCCGCGCCACGCGCACCTTGTCGAGTGCACTCACGAAGTGGCCGTGCCACATCCACGCGACCCGCTCGACCGCAGGCTGATCCGACGCGACCATTCCGTCCACCCACTGGCCGATCGCGTGCGACTTCGACGCGCGATCGCGAGGGTCGAACGGCAGCAGCGCGTCGTTCCACAGGTCGGCGGGTGGGCCGCCGGCTCCCTGCGGATCGAGCAGCCGGTCGAGCTCCGCTGCGGCGCCGCGATCGACCGCCTCGCGCAACGCGGCCGGGGCCAGCCCGAAGCCGACACGCCGGTGCAACCAGGCGACTGCGTCTCGTTCTTCCATGTCGCCGATGATGGCGACGAGGTGTGATCGAACTGTGAGGGATGCGCGCGTCAGGCGACGCGAGCGCGCTCGACCTCGATGAAGATGCACTCACCGGGGCAGGCGATGGCCGAGTCGATGACCGCCTGCTCGTACCTCGGGTCGACGACGGCGAGGCTGCTCGACCCACCCGGATCGTTCAGGGGTGAGCCGTCCTGCGCCACGTAGGCGATGCCGTCCTCCAACTGCACGAACACGTCGGGGCAGTGGTCGATGCACAGCCCGTCACCGGTGCACAGGTCTTGGTCGATCCACACCCGCATGCCGACGAAGCTACCGGCGTGAACGGCCCGATGAGAGATCGATCGTGCACTCTCGCCGTGCCACCGCGCCGTTACCCTGTGGCGCGTGCATGCCCCGATCGCAAAGCAGGTTCCTCACGTCTGGCAACGCCCCACCGGAGAGGCCTCCGACCCGTGGGCCTGGCTCCGTGACCGCGACGACCCCGACACCATCGCCTACCTGAAGGCGGAGAACGAGTTCGCCGATTCGTGGTTCGCACAGCACGCAGAGCTCACCGAGACGATCTTCGGCGAGATCAAGTCGCGGGTGCAGGAGACCGACCTCTCGGCACCGGTGCGCAAGGACGACTGGTGGTACGTCACCCGCACGGTGGAGGGTTCCAGCTATCCGATCCACTGTCGTGGCCGCAGCGCGACCACCGCCACCGAGCAGGTGCTGCTCGACGAGAACGTGGAAGCCGCGGGACACGACTACTTCAGCATCAACGCCTTCGACGTCAACCCGCAGCACACGGTGCTCGCGTGGAGCAGCGACACCGACGGCAGCGAGCAGTACACCGTGCACCTGCGCGATCTCGACACCGGCGTCGACCGCGCCGAGACGCTCAGCGGCACCACGTGGGGCGGCACCGCATGGTCGGCCGACGGCACCACGCTCTTCTACGTGACCGCCGACGAGCAGATGCGGCCGTTCCAGGTGTGGCGCCACCGCCTCGGCACCACCCAGGCCGACGACGTGATGGTCCTGGAGGAGCTCGACGAGCGCTTCTACGTGTACATCGACCTCAGCCGGAGCGGCGAGTGGATCATCATCGACGTCGGCAGCAAGCTGAGCAGCGAGGTACACCTGATCCCTGCACACGCGCCCGACACCGCCCCAGCGGTGGTGCGCCCGCGCGCCGACGACCTGGAGTACGGGCTCGAACACTGGGGCGACCAATGGATCGTGCTCACCAACCTCGACGCCACCGACTTCCGGGTGATGACCGCTCCCAGCGATCGACCGGGCGAGTGGACCGAGCTGGTGGCGCACGTGCCCGGCCGGCGCATCACGTCGGTGGAGGCGTTCGCGGATCACCTCGTGCTGCACGAGTGGGCCGACGCGCAGCCACGCCTCCGCATCCTGTTCCGCGACGGCAGCGAACGCACCGTGCACGGCACCGACGAACCGCACGACCTCGAGCTCGAGTCGAACCCCGAGTGGCGGGCCACCACGGTGCGCTACGTGGTGCAGTCGCTCACCCAGCCGATCACGGTCTTCGAGGAAGACGTGCGCACCGGCGACCGAGCGGCGCTGAAGCACACACCCGTCCCGGGCGTCGACCTCTCGCGGTACGAGAGCCGGCGGTTGTGGGCGACGGCCGACGACGGCACCCGTGTGCCGGTCGACATCGTGTACCGCACGGGCACCGAGCCGAACGGCGCCGCGCCGCTCGCGGTGTACGGCTACGGCAGCTACGAATCGTCGATGCCACCGTGGTTCAGCGTGGCTCGACTCTCGCTGCTCGACCGTGGCGCGGTGTGGGCGCTGGTGCACCCACGTGGCGGCGGCGAGCTGGGCCGCGAGTGGTACTTGAAGGGAAAGCTCGAGCACAAGCGCAACACGTTCACCGACACCAACTCGTGCGTCGACCACCTGATCGCCGAAGGGTGGGGCCACCCCGGCAAGGTGGCGCTGCGCGGCGGCAGCGCCGGCGGGCTGCTGGTAGGTGCATGCGTCACGATGCGGCCGGCTCTCTACCGAGCGGCCGTCGCCGAGGTGCCGTTCGTCGACGTGGTCACCACCATGGCCGACCCGTCGCTGCCGCTCACCGTCACCGAGTGGGAGGAGTGGGGCGACCCGCGCGAGGAGCCGATGGCCGGCTACATGCTGAGCTACTCGCCGTACGACCACACCGCGGCCGCCGACTACCCGGCCATCTACATCACCGCCGGCCTCAACGACCCACGGGTGAGCTATCACGAGCCGGCGAAGTGGATCGCCAAGCTGCGAGCACTGCGCACCAACGACGCGACGTTGCTGATGCGCTGCGAGATGGGCGCCGGGCACGCAGGCCCGAGCGGCCGCTACGAGGCATGGCGCGACGAGGCTCGAGTGCTCACCTTCCTGCTCACCGAACTCGCCTGAACCGCTCGCCGCGCTGTTGCGCCTGCCGTCAGAGCACGGCGGCCGCAACGGCCAGCGCGATGAACGCGACGTTGCGCAACAGATGCCCCGGCCCGATGGGCGTGGAGCTCAACGAGCCGAAGCAGGCGCACGGTGGGCGACGGCCCTGCGCAATGCGGACGCCGACCAGTGCGGTGAACAACCCGAACAACGCGACCGCGAACCAGGCCACGACATGTCGTTGCACTTGCACCAACAGCAGCGCACCCAGGGCCAGTTCGACGAACGGCACCACGGCTGCGACGACCGGCGGCACACCGAGGCCGGCCGCCTGCGACCGCCACTCGCCAGGGCGCCCCAGCTTCATCGTTCCCGCCACCAGCAGCACCACCGCCACGGCAATGGCCGCCAACACACCGATGGCCGCCCCCACGTCGACCGTGGAGCGGTTCACGAACCCGAGCTCACGTGAGGGTCAGCTCACCTGAACGGTGAGGCCTTCGTAGGCAGCGAAGACATCGAGCCCGCGACGGTCGCCGGCGGAGATGGCGCACTTGGCAACCTCGTCGAGCGCCACGTCGGTACGGCCCGGATCGTGGTGGAAAAGGGCCAGCCGGCCGACGTTGCAGCGCTGCGCGATCCACACTGCGTAGTCGACCGTGCAGTGGCCCCACGTGGACTTCCGCTCGAACTCGTGCGGCGTGTACTGCGAATCGTGGATCAGCAGATCGACGCCTTCGGCGAGCTCGAGCGCGCCGTCACTGGCCGAGAACGACCCGTCGTACGGCTGCTGATGGTCGCTCATGTACGCGATGCTGCGACCGCCCCACTCGATGCGGTACCCGAGCGTGGGGCCGACGTGCGGCACGAGACGTGCCATCACCTTCACACTGCCCACGCGGAACTCGCTGTCGCTCGTGTCGTGGAAGCGGACCCGGCCGGGCAACTGGTCGACGGTGACCGGGAACAGCGGAGGACGGATCACCGTGCCGATGACCTCCGCCACCGAGCGGCCGTCCTCCTGCGCGGGTGCGTACACGTCGAGCTCGGCACCTTCGTAGAGCAGCGGAGAGAAGAACGGGAGGCCCTGCGTGTGGTCCCAGTGGAGGTGACTCAGCAGGCAGGTGCCGCGGAAGGTGCCGTCGTGCGGCTGCGTGGCTCCGAAGTAGCGAGCGCCGGTGCCGAGGTCGAAGAACAGCGGGGGCTCACCGGGGATGCGCACCGCGACGCAGGAGGTGTTGCCCCCGTATCGCGAAATGTCGTCGCCGTTGCATGGCGTGGAGCCGCGCACCCCGAAGAACGTGACCTGCATGTTCGACGAACCCCCCTGAAGTGGAACACGTTACGCCCGCAGGCGCACAGGGTAAACCAGCCGGGTACGTGACGCATGTCGCAGCAGGGCTAACTTGCCGACATGGCAGCCATCACCGAAGGTTCGGTCTCCGCGAACGGTGTGCAGTTCGCCTATCTCACCGCCGGCGACGCCGACGCGCCACTGGCACTGTGCCTGCACGGCTTCCCCGACTCCGCGCACGGCTGGCGCCACCTGCTGCCCGCCCTGGCCGACGCCGGGTATCGCGCGGTGGCGCCCTTCCAGCGCGGCTATGCGCCCACGTCGGTGCCCCCCGACGGCTGCTACCAGACCGGCGCGCTCGCCACCGATGCCATCGCGCTGCACGACGCGCTCGGCGCCGACGGCCGCGCGGTGATCATCGGTCACGACTGGGGCGCGAGCGGCACGCACGGAGCGGCCGTGCACGCGCCCGAGCGCTGGGCGAAGGTGGTCACGATGGCCGTGCCGCCCGGGCCGGCGATGGCCATGGCGTTCGTCACCAACCTCGCGCAGGTGCAGCGCAGTTGGTACATGTTCTTCTTCCAGCACGGCCTCGCCGACCTGGTGGTGCCGGCCAACGACCTGGCGTTCATCGACCTGCTGTGGTCGCAGTGGTCGCCGGGGTACGACGCACACGACGACCTCGCGTTCGTGAAGGCGAGCCTGCGCGACCCGGCGAACCTGACGGCCGCACTGGGCTACTACCGAGCCACGCTCGGCGACGGCTACAAGGACCCAGCACTCGACGCCGTGCAAGCCTCCACGCAGGGGTGGGCCACGCAGCCGCACCTGTACCTGCACGGCGTCGACGACGGCTGCATCGGCGCCGAGGTCGCCGACTCCTCTGCCGCCATGGCGCCCGCCAACGTGCGCGTCGAGTACGTCGAGCACGCCGGACACTTCCTGCACCTGGAACAACCGGCCGAGGTCAACGCCCGCATCGTGGAGTTCCTCGGTTGAGCCAGCCGGACGCGCCTCGCCTCCCCGACGGGCTGGTGGTGATCGCCAAGCGCGAGTGCGAAACCTGCCGGATGGTCGCTCCGCTGCTGTCGGAGTTCGCCACTGCCGTCTACTCGCAGGACGATCCCGCGTTCCCCGAGGGGATGCCCGTGGTCCACGACCACGATCTGTCGGTCAGCTGGCACCACGACATCGAGACCGTCCCCACGGTCATCCGCGTGGTCGACGGCGTCGAGGTCGATCGCATCATCGGCTGGTCACGCGAGCAGTGGCAGCAGTTCACCGGCATCGCCACGCTCGGCGACGACCTGCCACCGTTCCGCCCGGGCTGCGGGTCGCTCAGCGTGGATCCGGACCGCGTCGACGCGCTCCGCGCCGCGTTCGCGGGCCACACCCTGAAGGCGCGCCGGATCGAACTGGCCGAGCTCGACGACGAGATGGAGCTGATGTTCGAACGCGGCTTCACCGACGGGCTGCCGGTGGTGCCACCCACCGAGGAACGCGTGCTGCGCATGTTGCAGGGCACCACCCGCGCCGCCGACGAGATCGTGGCCGTCGTGCCACCCGACCTGGTGGAGGTGACGGTCGAGAAGATCGCCATCAACGCGGTCATGGCAGGGTGCAAACCCGAGTACCTGCCCTGGGTCATCGCCGCGCTCGAAGCGGTGTGCTCCGACGCGTTCAACATCCACGGCGTGCTCGCCACCACCATGCCCGTCGGGCCCGTCATCGTCTGCAACGGCCCGGGCACTCGCGCCATCGGGATGAACAGCGAAGGCAACGCGCTCGGGCAGGGCAATCGCGCCAACCTCACCATTGGCCGCGCGGTGCAGCTGGTGGTGCGCAACATCGGCGGCGGCCGGCCCGGAGAGGTGGACCGCGCCACGCACGGCAACCCGGGCAAGATCAGCTTCTGCTTCCCCGAGCGGGAGCACGACTCGCCCATCACCTCGCTCTCCGTCAGCCGCGGCTTCTCCCCCGCCGCCAACACCGTCACCGTGTTCGCCGGCGAGGGCCCGCGCTGCATCGTCGATCAGAAGGTGCGCACCGCGCCCGAGCTGGCCACCGTGTTCGCCGCGTGCCTGCGCACGCTGCACAACCCGAAGCTGGTGCTCGCGTTCGACGCCATCCTCGTCATCGGCCCGGAACACGCACGCGTGCTCGCCGACGACGGATGGAACCGCGAGCGACTGCTCACCGAGCTGCACGCCCGGCTGCAACTGCCCGGCAGCGAGCTCGTCTGGGGCGCGGGTGGCATCGCCGACGGCGTGCCCACGCATCTGCACGACGCCACGTTGCCGAAGTTCCGCCCCGACGGCATCCTCGTCGTGCACGCCGGTGGCGGCGCCGGCCTGTTCTCCGCGATGATCGGCGGATGGGCGAACGGTGAGATGGGTTCGCAGCCCGTGACCAAGGAGGTAGTGCCATGACCCGCACGTTGCTCGACCCCAGCAGTGAGCGATCCGTACTGCACCGCGAACGCCTCGCGCGTCCCGCCCAGTTGCGCGGCCAGGTGGTCGGCCTGCTCGACATCAGCAAGCCTCGCGGCGACATCTACCTCGATCGGCTCGAGGAACTGCTCGTCGAGGCCGGCGCACAGGTGCGGCGCTACAAGAAGCCGACGTTCACCAAGCCGGCACCGGTCGATCTGCGCCACGAGATCGCCACGCAGTGCACACTGGTCATCGAGGCGCTCGCCGATTGAGGCAGTTGCACGTCGTGCAGTGTGCACGACATCGTCGATCTCGAGCGCCGCGGCCTGCCCGGTGTGTTCGTCGCGTCCTCCGAGTTCATCCAGGCCGCGGAAGCCCAGGCCGGGTCGCTCGGATTCCCCAGCGTGGCCAGGGTGTTCACACCTCATCCGGTGCAGGATCGCACCGACGACGAGATGAGGGCCTACGCTGAGCAGACCGTCGAGGCAGTGATCGCCGCCATCGTCGGCTGAATCTGCACGACATACCTGTTGCGAGAAGACGTCAAGACCGGCACCTCGTGTGCCGATACCTGTCAACAATCGCGGGCGCTGAGAACGACTGGGAGTTCCCAACCGATGAACCACAGGCTTCGCCTCTCGATCGGGCTGACCGTCGCCATGCTGGCGCCTGCAGTCCTCACGCTCGCGGCACCTGCAGCCACCGTCAGCGCCGTGACGTGCACGGTCACCACCGTGCTGCGGCCCAACAACGTCAACAGCGGCGTCAACTGCCTCGAGCAACGCCTCATCGAGCTCGGCTACGAAGGAATCGGCACTCCCGACAGCACCTACGGAACCAACAGCGCGCACGCGGTGAAGCACTTCCAGACGCAACGCGGCCTGTACCCCGACGGCATCGTCACCTCGGTCACCGGCCGCCAGCTCGGCCTGCGCGGCGCGCTGCCGCCCGCCACCGTCGCGCGAGCCACCGTCATCGGCGACTCCACCTCCGCAGCGATGCGCTGGTACGACGAGGCCAACAACAACACGCTCCGGTACGACGTGATGGGCGGCTCGTACGACCTGCTGTGGTCCATCGAGAGCTGCCGCCGTCTGGTCGCGGCGAGCTGCGTCGGCCGCACCGACCCCGGCACAGGGCTGAAGTGGCGACCCGTCAGCACCCTTCCGCTGATGCAGACCACGCTGCGCGGGTTCCTCGGCGAGGCACTGGTCATCATGGCCGGCTACGACGACTACACCATCAGCAACGCCATCGATCCGATCATGGCCGAGGCGAAGGCGCAGGGCGTCGCCCGCGTGTTCTGGCTCAACTACCGCACCAGCAACTCCTACAGCTACGGCGCCTACTACGCGGCGCACAACGTGCAGCTCGAGGCGGCGAAGGTGCGCCACCCGAACCTGGTGGTGCTCGACTGGAACGGCTACACCCGCTCGCAGACCTCGGCCACCCAGAGCGCGTGGTTCGAGAGCGACCAGATCCACATGAAGGCCGCCGGCGCGGCGGCGCTCGCCAACTGGCTGAAGGGCAACCTCGACAACTACAAGCTCCAACGCTGCACCGCGGTCAACGCCCAGACCGGCACCCCCAGCGTCACCGACGGCGTCTCCACCGCCGAGACCGACCCCGCCGGCTTCCTCGGCCTCACCCCGGTTCGCGTGCTCGACACCCGGTCGCCCGGCACCGGCGGCGCCAACGGTCGCGTCGGCGGCGGGCGGCGTGTGCTCCTCGATCTCAGCGCCGTCATCCCCAGTGACGCGGAGGCAGTCGCGCTCAGCATCACCGCCGTCGACCCTTGCAAGTCGGGCTTCCTCACGGTGTACGACTGCGACGTGCGGCCGAGCACGAGCAACCTCAACTTCGTCGCCGCGCGCAACACCGCCGGGCTGGCCATCTCGCCGCTCGGCGCCGGACGAACGGTGTGCGTCTACACCTCCGCGCCCACCGACCTCATCGTCGACGTCACCGGAGTGTTCTCGCCGTCCGGTGCCGGGTTCACGCCGCTGCCACCGACCAGGTGGATCGACACCCGCGGCAACGCCGCCACGGTCAACGTCGAGTTCGGCATCCGCAACCCCGGCTCCGACACCGAAGTGCCGTTGGCCGGCGTCGGTGCCATTCCTGCCGACGCGACGGCCGTGTGGCTCAACGTCACCGGAACGAACGCCACCGGCAACACCTACTTCACCGTGTACCCCGGTCCGTGCGGCACGCCCTCGCTCACCTCCAACGTCAACATCCTGCGCAACCGCAACGCGGCATCCGCGGTGCTGGTGGGCATCGGCACCAGCGGCTCGGTCTGCGTTCGAGTCGGTGGCGCCAGCGCGTACCTGGTGGTCGACGTTGCCGGCTACTTCTCGCCGTCACCGGCAGGTCTCGACTACCAGGCCGGGCCACTCACACGTCTGTTCGACACCCGGCCGGGCGCTGCACCCGCTGCCGGCACCGTGCACCAGATCGGCATCTCCAACGTCTCGGTGCTCAGCGTGGCGTCGGTGGGTGCATCGGCCAACGGCTTCGTGTCGTTGAAGCCGTGCGGTGTCAACGACACCAGCTCGCTGATCAACAACTCGTGGAACGAGACCACGGCCAACGCCACGGCCATCGCACCCGGCGAGAACTGGGCCGTGTGTGCCAGCGCGTCGATGAACACCGACATCATCGTCGACCGGCTCGGCACGTTCCTCGCGCCCACCTGACGCGTGGCGTCAGGGCAGCAGCAGCCACTCGCCGTCGCGTCGCACCAGTCCTTCGCGGCACAGCGCTTCGATCAACTGCTGCGCCGCCGCATGCGCCATCACCACGGGCGCGTCGACGATTCGCACACCACCGTCCGAGAGCGCCTTCATCAACCGGCCGCGCGCCTGTCGCTCACTGCCCTCGAAGCGCGCCTGCGGTCGACTCACCCCGGCCGAACCGATCGCAGGGTCCGGCCCCACGCCGCGCCAGGCGCACTCACGCTGCAACGGGCACTCGTCGCACGCGGGCACACCGGGACGACAGAGGGTGGCGCCCAACTCCATCAGGCACTGGTTCCAGGCCCATCCGTCGCCGGGCGGCAGCGACAGGTCGGCTGCGGCCTGCACCTCCTTCGCGGTGAGCGAACGACCGGCAACTCGCGCGTACACGCGCGCGATGTTGGTGTCGACCACCGCGGCATCGGCTTCGAACGCGAAGGCCAGCACCGCCCGCGCCGTGTACTGCCCGACGCCCGGCAACGCGAGCAGATCGGGCAGCGACTCGGGGAACGAACCACGCGCCGCCACCTCCGTCGCGGCGGCGTGGAGGTTGCGCGCCCGACGCGGATAGCCGAGGCCCTGCCAGGAGCGCAGCACGTCGCCCAGCGGCGCGGCGGCACACCCGGCGGGCGTGGGGACCGCCTCCCAGAACGCCAGGTACTTCGGGATGACCCGTCTCACCTGTGTCTGCTGCAGCATCACCCC
>CAZWCU010000051.1:15383-21010 GCA_964632715.1 uncultured Bifidobacterium sp.
TTGCGGTGGCGGCGGCGTGCAGGCGCAGCGCCCGCCGCGGGTAACCCAGTCGTCCCCACAGCCGGATGGCGGAGGCGGGGGAGTCGGCGGCGAGGTCGGCGGGCTCGGGCCAGCGCTGCATCCATTCGGAGAACACCGGCAGCACCCGGATCACCGGCGTCTGCTGCAGCATCACCTCGCTGACCAGCACGGCCCAGGGGTCGCGAGTGCGCCGCCACGGCAGGTCGCGCAGCCGCGGCAGTCCCCACGCCAGCAGCGCCACGTCGCTCACTCGGCGCTGTGTCAACAACTCCGACTCATCGCCCCAGCTCACGGCTCGACAGCCTTTCCGTAAAGGCGCGGAATGGGGATGTCAGTCCCAGGCGGCGGTGGCGTCGTAGGGGCGCGGGCGGCCGGGGGCGAACTCGCGCTTCCACACCATCACGCGCCGACGGAAGTAGCACACTTCCTTGCCGTCCTGGTTGAAGCCCTTGCTCTCCACCAGCACGGTGCCGCGGTCGTTCTTGCTCTTCGACTCGGTCACTTCCAACACCCGCGTCTCCGCGTGGATGGTGTCGCCGTGGAACGTGGGGAACTTGTGCTGCAGCGTCTCGACCTCGAGGTTGGCGATCGCGGCACCACTCACGTCGGGCACGCTCATGCCGAGCACCAAGGAGTACACCAGGTTGCCGACGACGACGTTGCGCTTGTGCACCGTCTCGTTCTCGGCGAACCACACGTTGGTGTGCAACGGGTGGTGGTTCATCGTGATCATGCAGAACAGGTGGTCGTCGTACTCGGTGATGGTCTTGCCCGGCCAGTGCCGGTACACGTCGCCGACGACGAAATCTTCCAAGTACCGCCCGAACGGGCGCTCATGCGTGGTCATGCGCGCGACGCTACTCAGTGGTCGTCGTTGCCGTCACCTTCGACCGGGTACTGCGACGACTTCTCGTTGACCACGCTGCGGCGACGGCCGAACCGGGCCGCGAAGTCGAGCGCGCTCTCCCGGTTCGTGTCGGTGTCCTTGGCCAGTTCACGCAGCCGCACCAGCTTGTCGCGGCGCTCGATGCGGAACGGGCCGACGCGCAACGACGCGTAGAGGATGCCGCCCACCAGAGTGGGCAGCCAGTACTGCCCGATGCGATAGCTGGCCACGCCGAGCGTGGCCACGGTCTTCGGCACACCGAACGCCGCCAGCTGGATGGCGTACGCACCTTCGACGATGCCGAGACCGCCCGGCGTGATGGGGATGACCTGCAGCACGTTGACGAGACCGAACGAGATGATGAGCGCATCGGGGTCGAGCGACACACCGAACGCGCGCAGGAACACCCACAACGAGGCCGCGTCGAACAACCAGTTGGCCAGCGCCCAGGCGGCCACCCGCATGAGCAGCTGACGATCGGTCGCCAGGTCGTCGAGCCGGCTGGCCACCTGTCGCAACGCAGCGCCGGCGCGGTCCTCGTTGAGCCGCAGCTTCCTGGCGATCCAGCGCAGCGCTCGCTCGGCGCGCCCCTGTCCGTCCATGAGACCGAGCACGAGCAGCGCCGCGATGAGCATGACGATGATGCCGGCGATCGCGGCGAGGCCGTACCCCTTGTTGACGCCGCGGATGGGGATCGAGATGATGAGGCCGAACCACAGCAACAGGTTGAGCACCACGGCCGACACGAGGCCGGCGGTGGCCAGCGCGAACCCCGCACTCGGGCCGTCGACGCCCGACAGCGTCATCAGGCGGTACCCGAGTGCCGGGCCGGCCGCGCTGCCGCCGGGAACGATGTTGGCCAGTGCCTTCGTGCTCATCTGGATGCGGAACAGTCGCATGCGCGAGATCTGATGACCCGCCTCACCCAACGCCGCCTTCGTGAGGAGCGAGTAGCAGAGCAGCGCCATCATCTGCATGAACAGGCCGAGCGCGAGCAGCAGCGGACTCACCGAACTGAGCTCGTCGACCGCCTTGCGGAAGTCGGGGATGAGCGGCAGCAGGATGTAGTTGATGACGAGCGCGAACGCCACGACCTTCAGACTCAGGCGCAGCGGACGGAAGCGCCGAGGGCGCGGCGGACCACCCGTGTCGTCGAGTGAGACACGGGGCAGCTCGCCGGTGAGGGGGCCCACGGAGTCCATCGCCACCCCACATTGCTAGCCGATTCGGCCGGAGGAACCGAGGCTCTCGGCCGTCGCCCCAGGTCAGGCGGCGGCGTGGAAGATGGCCCGCAGGTGGTCGTTGACCACGGGGCGGTCGTCGCTCGGGCACTTGCCCAGGTGCACCACCACCAGTTCGCGGTCGGGCAGCACGACGGTGTACTGACCCTCGTAGCCATGGCACGCGACGCTGCCGGGGAAGTCGGGCCACAGCCACCACTGGGCGCCGTAGTCGAAGCCCGACTCGTCGTCGTGGGCGGTGACGTCGGCGGCGTGCGCGGCCCATCCGGCGGGCAGCACCCGGGTGCCGTCGGCGGCGACGCCGTCGTTGCGGTACAGCTCGCCGAAGCGCGCGAAGTCGCGTGCCGTGGCGTAGACGAAGCTCGAGCCGACGAAGGTGCCGGCGTCGTCGAACTTGGGGATGGCCGAATGCATGCCGGCTGGGCCGAACAGCCGGTCGCGCAGCAGCGCCTCCATGTGATGGTGGCCGGCGCCACGCACGTCGCCCACCGCGTCGCCGACGATGCGGCTGATGATGTTGGTGGTGCCGCTGGAGTAGTTCCACACCGAGCCGGGTTCGTGCACCAGCGGCTGTGCGGCGGCGTAGGCCGCCATGTCGGCGCTGCCGGTGCTGTAGAGCATCTCGATGCAGTGGCTGACCGCCTCGTCGACGTAGTCCTCCACGAACTCGAGGCCGGGTCGCATGTTCAGCAGGTGCTGCAGCGTGATGGCCTCCTTCGGCGTGCCCTTCCACTCCGGCACCGGGGCGGGTGCGTCGAGCTGCAACAGGCCGTCGCCGACGAGGACGCCCACCGCTGCATGAGTGATGCTCTTCGCCATGCTCCACGACACCAGGGTGGTGTCGGCGGTGACCGGGCTGGCCGGCCCGAACGGGGTGGCCGGTTGCTCGCCGTACCGCTCGAACACCACGTCGCCCGCCTGCATCACCACGAGCGCGAGGCTCACGCCGTGCGGCGAGTCGGGCGCGAACAGCGCGTCGGCACTCGAGGACACGGCAGCCAGATCGATCGCGGACACGCCGGCGAAGCTACACCGTCCCCCTCGCCGGAGCGCTGCGCTACCGTCCGAAGGATGGACGTCGCGACCGCGCTGGGCACCTACCTCGACCTCGCGGACTCGGTCGACCCGGGTCTCGTCGAGGGGCTCTACGTCGTCGGGTCGTACGCGCTCGACGACTGGGTGGAGGGAGCCAGCGACATCGACATCGTGGCGGTGACCGCCGAGCCGGCCACCGACGACGACTTCGGCAGCCTGCGCACGCTCCATGCGCTGCTGCACGAACAGCAGCCACTCCCCCACATCGACGGCCCGTACGTGGCGTGGGGCGACCTGGTGGTCGAACCCGCCACCGGACTGCACCGGCCGTGGATGCTCGACGACGAACTGCACCACGACGGCGACTGCTTCGAGATCAACCCGGTCACCTGGTACACGCTGGCGACCTACGGGGTCACGGTGCGCGGCCCGGCGGCGCAATCGCTCGGCATCCCCACCGACACCGAGGCCCGGGTGCGGTTCGTGGTCGACAACCTGCGCGGCTACTGGCGCGAGATCGCCAGCGGCGTGGTGGCCGCGTGCGAACGCGACGATCCGCCGATGTTCGACGCGGGGTCGCTGGTGTGGTGTGCGCTCGGGCCGCTGCGACTGCACTACACCGCCTTCACCGGCGACGTCACGTCGAAGCGTGGCGCCGGCGAGTACGGCCTCGACGTCGCGCCGGCCGACTTCCACGACACGCTGCGCGCGGCCCTCGACCTGCGGTCGACCGGGCAACGGGGCGCTGTCACGGCCGATCAGATGCGGACG
This sequence comes from uncultured Bifidobacterium sp., assembly GCA_964632715.1. Taxonomy (GTDB): domain Bacteria; phylum Actinomycetota; class Acidimicrobiia; order Acidimicrobiales; family Ilumatobacteraceae; genus UBA668. The sequence goes on from CAZWCU010000051.1 coordinate 19,338, forward strand.
ACCGCGGACCTGGCCGAGTGGTGCATCGCCGAGGTGGAAGCCGGCGGCTGACGCCGCTCAGCCCGCCGACGACAGATCGTCGAGCGCCAGGTTCAACATCAGCACGTTCACGCCCGGCTCACCGAGCAGCCCGAACGTCCGGCCGTCGGTGTGCTCGTCGACCAGCGACAGCACCACGTCGATCTCCAGCCCGCGCTCGCGCGCCACGCGTGCGGCCTGCAGCCGTGCGTTGGCCACCGAGATGTGCGGGTCGAGGCCGGAGCCCGACGCGGTGACCGCATCGACCGGCACCAGCACGTCGTCGCTGAGCCCGTTCAACTCGCGATACGCCGCCACCCGCTCGTCGACCGACGCGAGGAAGTCGGGGTTGAGCGGGCCCAGGTTCGAACCCGAACTGGCGGCGCCGTCGTACCCGGCTCCCGCCGCCGAGGGCCGGGAGTGGAAGTACTGCGGCGAGGTGAACGACTGGCCGATCAACTCGCTGCCGACCACCTGGCCGTCGCGCTCGATGAGCGACCCGTCGGCCTTGTCGCCGAACGCGACCTGGCCGATCAGGGTGGTGAGCATCGGATAGACGACCCCGAGCAGCACGGTGAACACCGCGAGCGAGACGAGGGCCGGCCTCAGTTGGCGGATGAACGTACGCATGTCACTTCACTCCCAGAGCAGTCACGATGATGTCGATGAGCTTGATGCCGACGAACGGCACGATCACCCCGCCGAGTCCGAAGACCAGCAGGTTGCGGCGCAGCACGGCAGCGGCCGCCTCCGCCCGGAACTTGACGCCCTTCAGCGCCAACGGCACGAGCGCGATGATGACCAGCGCGTTGAAGATGACGGCCGAGAGGATGGCCGACCGCGGCGAACCCAGGTCCATCACGTTCAGCTGATCGAGCGCCGGCAGCACGCCCGAGAACATCGCCGGGATGATGGCGAAGTACTTCGCCACGTCGTTGGCGATGGAGAAGGTGGTGAGCGAACCGCGGGTCATCAGCAGCTGCTTGCCCACCTCCACGATCTCGATCAGCTTCGTCGGGTTGCTGTCGAGGTCGACCATGTTGCCGGCCTCCTTCGCGGCCTGAGTGCCGGTGTTCATCGCGACACCTACGTCGGCCTGTGCCAGCGCCGGCGCGTCGTTGGTGCCGTCGCCGGTCATCGCCACCAGGTTGCCGCCGGCCTGTTCCCGCTTGATCAGCGCCATCTTGTCCTCGGGCGTGGCTTCGGCGAGGAAGTCGTCGACCCCTGCTTCGCGTGCGATCGCGGCCGCCGTGAGCGGGTTGTCGCCGGTGATCATCACGGTGCGGATGCCCATCGTGCGAAGTTCGTCGAAGCGTTCGCGCATGCCGGGCTTGACGGTGTCCTTCAGCCGGATGACACCGAGCACTCGCCACTCCTCGCCGGGCCGGCGGTCGATGACCACGAGCGGTGTGGCGCCGTCGTTCGACACCTGCTCCACGATGGGCATCAGCTCCAGCGGCACCGAGCCGCCCTCCGCCTGGACGAACTTGCGCACCGAGTCGGCGGCGCCCTTGCGAACCGTGCGACCGTCGGTGAGGTCCATGCCCGACATGCGGGTCTGTGCCGTGAACGGCACCATCACCGCGTTCGGATCGTCGATCACGTCCAGGCCGTACTCCCGCACACCCAGCTCGACGATGGAACGACCTTCCGGC
>CAZWCU010000052.1:0-20269 GCA_964632715.1 uncultured Bifidobacterium sp.
CGCGGAGGTGCAGGTGGTAGCGGTCGAGCGCCTCCTCGCCGAGGAAGCTGCGCACGTTGGTGCGCGCCCGGTTGAGGAAGTCTTCGCGGATCTCGTAGCCGACGATCTCGGCGCCGTAGCGCAGCATGGTCATGCTGAGCGCGCCGGAACCGACGCCGCTCTCGAGCACGCGCACGCCGGGGCCGATGTCGGCCAGCATGCAGATCGGGCCGAGGTCCTTGGGGTAGATGACCTGCGCGACACGAGGCATCTCGAGCACGAAGTCCTCCAGCGTGGGCCGCAGCGCGGTGTAGCTGGCGCCCTTGGTGCTCTTCAGCACCACACCCTCCGGCTTGTCGACGAAGTCGGCGTGCGGCACGAGCCCGGCATGCGTGTGGAACTCGGCTCCCTCGGCGAGCGTGATCAGGTAGCGGCGCTGCTTGTTGTCGAGCAGCAGCACCTTGTCGCCGTATGCGAGCGGTCGGTTCATCGTCGTCCTCTTCCTTTTCCGAGCACCAGTTCCACCGGCACCGGGTCGTGTGCGCTGGCCTTCTCGGCCACGCGGCAGAACGCGCACAGGTCGCCCGTGGTGGGCGCCCCGCACGAGCCGCACGACTGCAAACCGTCGGTGGCCGCAGCCGACCGCCCGGCCAGCAGCGGCGCCATGTTGTCGAGGAAGTTCAGGTAGAACGCGGCCTTGCTGCCCGGCGACTCTTGCTCGATCGCGTTGAGCGCGGCCTTGTACGCGAGGTGCTTGTTGCCCAGCGCCATCGGGCACTCGTCGACCAGGTAGTCGATGCCGCGCACGATGCACCATGCCGCCATCTCCCGCTCGGTGAGGCGGATGAGCGGCTTCACCTTCTTCGGGAAGCCGTCGCGTGCGGGCAGCACGGGCAGCTGGCGGGAGAGGTACTCGACGTCCCAGCGCAGGGTGTTGCCGAACAGCACCGCGGCCTCGTCGTCGAGGTTGTGGCCGGTGACCAGCACCGTGTAGCCGCCGTCGAGCGCTGCCTTGTCGAACAGGTGGCGCTTGCTGATGCCGCAGGCGCTGCAGGGCACGCGCTTGGTGGCCTTGGCCGCCGTGGGCACGTCGTACCCGTACTCGTCGCGCAACGAGATCTCGATGAGGGTGAGGTTGCGTTCACGCGCGAAGTCGCGGGCGTAGTCGCCGGAGGTCTCGCTGTACTCGCCGATGCCGAGGCCGACGTACAGACCATCGGCCTGGTACCCGAGCTCGAGGAGGATGTCCCACACCGCGAGGCTGTCCTTGCCGCCGGACACGGCCACGAGCACGCGGTCGTCCTTGGAGAGCATGTCGAACTTCTCGATCGCCTTCACCACCTGGCGCCGGCAGAGCTCGAGGAAGTGATCGGCGCAGAAGTGCGCGTTGTGGCGCGGCAGATCGATGATGGCCGGCGCCTTGCACACCCGGCACTTGGAACCCACTGCCACCATCAGCAGCCACCCGAGATGACGGGCCGGATCTCGACCACGTCGTCGGCCGCCAGCTCGGCATCACCGGGCACCAGCGTGCCGTTGCGGATGACGAGGTGCGACTCTCTGGCCAGTTCCAGCGATGCCAGCAGCGCGTTGACACTGCGCTTGCCGGTGAGCTCGAGTTCGCGTCGGGGGTTGCGCAGCAGCACCTTCATCGCACCAGTGTGCCTGGCGAGCGGTGTCAGCGTGCGCGCTTGATGGCCTTGCGTTCGGCGCGCGTGAGCGGACCGATGGCCTCGATGCGGACGAACTGCCCGGGCTTCAGCTTCTCGACGGCCACGATCTGCTCCTGCTTGCCGGCGACGCGCTTGAGCAGCCGCGGACCCCAGAGGATGACGCCGACGGCCATCCAGCCACGGCTGCCGCCGAGCAGACCCTTGTAGAGCGCACTGCGACGGAGCAGTGCGGTGGGTGAGAGCAGGCGCGTGCGCCGGGCCACGATGGCTAGACCCGTCGGATCTCGACGAACGTGGTCTTCTTCTTGCCGGAGCGCTTGCCGATGAGGAACACCAGGATCAACAGCACGACACCACCGACGGTGGCGATGGTGGCGAGGGTCTGCTTCTGGTCGTTGAGCTTGCCCTGCCAGCCACCCTGCGCCTCACGGAACTTGCTCTCCAGGTCGTCGCGAGTGATGCGTTGCTGCGCCATGTCAGCGCTTCTCCTTCGTGAGAGGACTCTTGTTGATGCGCAAGAAGGCGAGCACGGCCACCAGCACGCAGAAGATGAGACCGAACAGGTACGGCAACAGGCGCATGCCACGACCGTCGAACGTGCCGGGCCACTCGGTCTGGACGAGTCGCAGCAGGCCCAGCACCAGGAAGGCGGTGGCGGTGCCGATGAGCACGGCGCCGGCCAGGCCGAGGCCGATCCAGCGACCGGCACCCTTCAACGGGCCGAGGGTCTCCTGGCGGGCGTAGTCCTTGATGAGCTGCACCGTCTGGCCGATCTGGCCCTGCGGTGCAGCGTTCTTGGGGGCGCGGGGCTTCTCGGGCACGCCCACATGTGTAGCACGCGATCACACCGTTCCCCTACCGACGTGGCGAATTCCCGCGGCTCAGGGGCTCTGCAGCCGGAACGCCTGCACGGCTTCCAGATCGCCGAGCAGCGCGTCGAGCAGGTCGAGCCGCATGCCGGGCCCCGCGGCGCACAGCAGGTCGTACGCATCGGCAGCACCCACCGGCGCGAGCTCCGCGAGTTGGTAGCTGGCGGCGCGTGGCTCGTCGGATACGTCGACCGACGGGTCGGTCGCCGCGTCGCCCAGCTCGAGCGCCAACGCCGCAGCGCGGCGAGCGCGCTGTGTGATCTCGGACAGCCGTCCGGCGTCGACGATCTCGTCGAGGTCGTCCCACTCCTCGATCTCGGCGATCGGGTACGGATCGTCGGCGAGCCAGCGCTCGACTCGAAGGCGCTGCACGCCCACCGCGATGACCGCGAACCGTCCGTCGGGCAGCTCCGCGACCTGCACCATCCTGGCCACCGTGCCGACCGGCCGCCGCACGTCGCCACCGCCCACCTCGTGACCGCGGTCGATGAGCACGACGCCGAACTCGTGGTCGTCGGCGGCGATGCAGTCGCGCACGAGTGACTGGTAGCGCTCCTCGAACACGTGCAGCGACAGCACACCGCCGGGCAGCAGCACGTTGCCCAGGGGGAACATCGGCAGCACGCGCATCAGCGTGGTCCGAGCGTGTCGGCCGCGGGGCCGGAAGGGTATTGCGCCATGATGCTCGCGAACAGCTCCCAGATCGGGCGGTACTCGCTCTGATTGGTGATGGTCTCGCCGTTGAGGAACATCACGAACTCGATCGCTCCCCCGCCGGGCTGTGGGATGTAGCCGCCGAGGGCCTTGGTGCCGGGCTTGTCGGCCACGCCGTCGGTGTTGTGCAGCGTGCCGGTCTTCGCACGGATGATGCCCGACAGCGGTTGGCCCTCCTGGAAGGCGTCGTTGAGCGTGCCGCCCTCCTCACCGCCGACGGGGAGGCCCTCGCCGACCGCGTCGTCGACGCTGCCGTGCTGCAGCACTTCCAGCAGCGCAGCGCACGTCAGACGGTTCTCGTCGGAGAGGCCCGACCCGTCGACGAGCGTGACGCCGTCGAGCGGGATGCCCCACTCCTCGAGCGTCTGCGTCACGGCTGCCAGGCCGGCCACGGAGGTGGGGGCACCTCCGGCCTGCAGGCCGATCTCCTTCAGCATCAGCTCGGCGGTGTTGTTGTCGCTGGTGGTGAGCATCTGCTCGAGCACCGCCGGCAGTGGTTGCGAGTCGATCGATGCGATGACGGGCGAGTCGTCGGCGTTGCCGCTCCTCGGCGCTCCCGAGACCGTGATGCCGCGCTCCTGAAGCAGTTGGGTGAGCACCGTGGCCGCGCCGACCACCGGATCGTTCGACGACCGGTCGACGGCTTCTCGCGAGTCGTTCACGAGCAGTCCCGACAGCGGCCCGCCCTCGCTGAAGCGGACGCCGTCGCCCCACGTGGGCAGGTACCACTCGTCGTCGTAGTGCGACGCGTCGCCGACGACCGACCCGTTCACCGCGGTGACACCCGCGGCCTTCACCGAGTCGGCCAGCGCCTCGATGGAGGTGACGTTGAACGGCGGGAACTTCTGGTTGGGGCCGGTCCACCACGAACTGCTCAGCAGCGGGTCGCCACCGCCGACGAAGAACAGGTCGCCGGCCACGACTCCCCCGTCGCCCATCGCTCCCGTCACCTCGGTCGTGTACACGAACTCCGGGCCGAGCACCTCCAGCGCGACGGCGGCAGTGATGACCTTCACGTTGCTGGCCGGTCGCAGCGGCACCTGGTCGTTGACCGCGGTGACCGGCGCGCCGTCGATGGCGACGGTGAGGCACGACGTGGGGCCGATGACATCGATCAGCGGTTGCAGGTCGTCGACGAACGACGAGACGTTCACGTCGCGTGCGAGCACCGCTGGGGCGCGTCGCACCGACATGACCGGCGTGGTGAGCGCGGAGGGAGCGGCTGGTTCACCCGATGCGACGGAGCTGGTCGACGGTGATGCCGCGCCCACCGGCGCGCGGCCGTCGGCGAATCTCCAGCACCCGCCCAGCAGCAGGGTGGGCACGAGCGCGACGGCGACGAGCCCGGGGTACGGGTTCCGACGGCGAGGAGCCACTCAGTCGAGCCCTCGTCGCTGACGGAACTCGGCGTACTGCCACAGGTGGCCCAGCGCAGTGACCGCACGGTTGCCGCTGGCGTAGCAGAGACGGCCGGTGGCGCGCACCGCCCGCGGCCCGGCGTTGTCGGGGTCAGCGACGGCGAGCTCGGTGGCGGTGAGGATCGGCTTGTCGTACTTCACCGACAGCTCGTGGGCAGCCTGCGCGAACCGCTCGTCCTGGCGCTCGTGGTACGCGACGATGCGCTCGAGGCCGTGGTCGGGGTAGAAGTGGCCTTCCTTCATCAGGCGACCCTGGTTGCTCTGGATGCCGAGACCGAGGTACACGACCGCGTCGACGTCGGGGTGCGCGGCGATCATCTCCATCACTTCCGGGATGGTGTCGCGCACTTCGCCGCCCGCGCAGTCGACTGGGTTGTTGCGGCTCCAGCGCGGCGGCAACTTGGTGTCGATCTGCGCCTGCAGGTCGGCGGGCAGGTCCATCAGCTGCAGTCGTCCGTCGGCCGCGATGGCGTCGCTGGTGACCACGCCCCAGCCGCCGGCGGTGGTGAGCACGATCGTGTTCGGCCCCTTCGGCAACGGCTGCGTCGCGAACGTCGCGGCCGCCTCGAACGCTTCCTCCACCGTGGCCGCGCGGGTGACGCCGGCCTGGCGGCAGGCGCCGTCGAACACCTTGTCGTCGGCCGCGAGCGCGCCGGTGTGGCTGGCGGCGGCGCGTGCACCGTTGGCGGTGGCCCCGCCCTTCACCACCACGAGCGGCTTGCGTGCGGCGACGGAGGCGAAGCGCTCGAGCAGGCCGCGGCCGTCGACGATGCCTTCGACGTAGGCCAGCGAGACCGCCGTGGCCGTGTCGTCGGCGTACCAGTCGAGGTAGTCGGCAGGCGTGACCGCAGCGGCGTTGCCGGCCGACACCGCGCGGCTGATGCCGACGCCGGTCTGGCGCGAGTAGTTGAGGAAGCTGCTGACGAAGTTGCCGCTCTGGCTGGCGACACCGATGCGGCCCGCGGGCGGGAACGGCGCCACGATCTGCGCGCACAGGTTGACGGGCGTGCTGACCACGCCCTGTCCGTTGGGGCCGGCCAACAGGATGCCGAGCTCGTCGGCGAGCGCCACCAGCTCCGCCTCCGCCCGGCGGCCTTCGTCGCCCACCTCGCCGTACCCGGCGCTGGTGAGGAACGCGGCCTTCACGCCCTTCGCCGCACACGCGCGCAGCATGGCCGGGTTGGCGCTGGCGGGAGTGCAGACGAACACGAGGTCGATGGCGCCCTCGGGCAGCTCGGCGATGTCGGCGACGGTGCGGATGCCGAGCACTTCTTCGCCCTGGAGGTTGGTGCCGTACACGCCGCCCGCGTAGCCGCTGGCGAGGATGTTGTGCAGGCTGACGAACCCGAACTTGCCGGGGTGGGTGGACGCGCCCGTGACGAGCACACCCTTCGGCTCGAAGAGCGCACGGAACTGGGCGTCGGTGGGACGCGGACGGTGCACGGCCTCTTGGGCCGCGTGTTCACCGATCTCGACGAGCGCGTCGACGGCGACCGGTTGGCCGTCGGCACCGATGATGAGCGGGTTGACATCGACGCTGGCCACGTCGGGCCGTGCGGCGGCGAGGGCCGACAGACCGAGCAGCACCTGCTGCAGCGCGACGGCGTCGACCGCGGCCTCGCCCCGGAACTCTCCGAGCAGCTTCTGGGTCTTCAACTCGTCGATCATCTCCGCCGCGTCGATGGAGCTGAGCGGCACCGGCCGGAAGACCACGTCGGCCACCGCCTCGGCCAGCACTCCCCCGACGCCGAGCATCACGTTCGCGCCGAACTGGGGATCGCGCACCACGCCGGCGATGAGCTCGCGGTTGCCGCTGATCATCGGGGCCACCAGCAGCGTGACCGGCCCGTCGGCCTCGGTGGCCTTGCCGAGCAGCTCGGCGGCGGCCGCCTCGACGGCGACCGCGTCGCCCAGCCGCAGCTTGACCAGCCCGCGTTCGGTCTTGTGCGCAATGGCCTCGCCGCACAGCTTGACGACCACGGGGAACCCGACCACTGCCGCGGCGTCGGCGGCACTGGCGGCATCCATCACTTCGCGTTCGTCGGCCATCGGCACCCCGTACTCGCGCAGCAGCGCCTTCGACGCTGCCTCGGAGAGCGTGTGCCCGTGCGTCGTGTCGGAGGTGGTCGTGGGGGGCGTGCCGGGCGTCGTCATCGCTGCCACGGTAGCCAACCGTGCCGCTGCAGCACCGTTCAGGTGCGAGGGGCGCCGACGTTGTAGGTGAGCAGGCTGCGGGCGATGAGCTTGCCACTCGTGGCGCCGATCAGCTCGGCCTCGCAGAACACTGTGGTTCGACCGCGCCGGACGATCCAGCCCTCGGCGATGCCGTCTTCCTGCACCAGCGCCGAGAGGTACTGCACGTGCATGTCGACGGTGCTGTACCGGTGCTCGGCGGTGTAGGCGGAGCCGACCGCGGGCACCACCACGCTGTCGAGGATGGTGGCGATGGCGCCGCCGTGCACCACGCCCGCGGGCTGCTCGAGCTCGGGGCGGAAGGGCAGCCGCATGCGGCAGTAGTCCGTGCGCACATCCTCCACCGCGAGCCCGACGAGCATCGGGAAGTAGGTGCGGTCCCAGCTCGCGAACTTCATCCAGCGCGCGTGGCGCTCGTCGTCGAGCGGCGCGAACTGTTCGGCGCGGCTCATGCCGCCGACGCGTGCTCGTGCAGCAACGCGGCGATCTGCGGCGCCGACTCGGTGATCATCAGGTGCCCGGCGGGCATGATCTCGAGTCGCGATCCGGCGATGGCAGCGGCCAGCGCGTGCGAGTGCGACACGTCGACCCAGCGATCCTCGGCGCCGCCGATGACGAGCGTCGGTGCGGTGATGGCTGCGACTTCGGCCGCGATGTCGACCACCACGTCGAGGTCGAGGTGCGCGGCCGAACCTTCGGCGACGGTGGCCGCGCCCATTCCGATGGCCATCTCCAGGATCGGCTCCATGGCCTCGTGCGCGGCGGCGGTGAGCCCGTCGACCATGGCGTACCGCATGAACAGTTCCTTGTCGGTGGCGATGAGCCGCTTCCACAGCTCGAAGGTGGCGCGCATGCGGGCGTCGGTGGTGATCCAGCCGGCGATGAGCGTCACGCTGCGCACCGCTGCCGGCTGCAGACCGGCGAGACCGGCGGCGGCGACGGCGCCGAGCGAGTAGCCCGCCACGTGGTAGCGCTGATGGCCGAGATGCTGCATCACCGCGTGCGCCTGTGCGGCGAGCGCGGCGACGGTGATCGGTGCGGAGGGCATCGCCGACTCGCCCGAGCCGGGGAACTCGACCATCACGTACGAGTACTCGGCGCCGGCAGGCATCGCGCTGCGCACGGTGTCGAAACCGGTGCGGTTCATGGTGGTGCCGTGCAGCAGCAGCAGCGGCTCACCGGTGCCTTCCGTTGCGTAACCGATGAGTTGTCCGTCGACGTCGAGCGTGGCCATGCGGCCGAACGTAGCCGCGCGACCGCGGCGACTACGGCTTGAGCGCGGCGACGAAGAACTCGGTGATGTGCACGCGGCGGCGCACCATCTCCTCCTTCGACAGAGCGTCGCCGTCGAGCAGCCCACCCAGGAACGGTGCATCGCTGAAGTAGCTGAGCAGTGCGCCGTAGCCGGTGATGAGCAGGTGCTGCGGATCCTGGCGACGGAACACGCCCGCGTCCATCTCGCGCTCGAAGAACGCCACCGCGCGGTCGAACATCGGACGCAGCACGGCGGCCAGGTCGATGCCCAGGTGCGCGCCGCTGTCGAGTGCCTCGCGACGCATCAGTCGCACGTAGTCGGGGTTGTCGGCGAACAGGTCGAACCCGGCCTGGATGACGAGCTCCATCTTGTGCTGGCCGGTCTCCGGGCGGTTGATGGCCGACGCGAGCAGTTCGAACCAGTCGCTGAGCAGCTGCTCGAACACTTCGCCGTAGAGCGCTTCCTTCGACGGGAAGTGGTGCAGCAGGCTGGGCCGGCGGATGCCGACGCCGGCAGCGATGTCGTTCAGCGACGTGCCGTCGTAGCCGTTCTCGGCGAAGCACCTGCGTGCCTCACTGAGGATGAGCTCTCTGGTGGAGAGATGCTCGCTCCCGTGATCGGCCATGGCTGCAGCTTATGAGGCGCAGCTCACATACGATGCCGATCGATGACACGCCTCGACGCGGCCCGAGTGCTCACCTCCGACGGCTGGCTCGGCCCCTCTCGCGTTCGGCTCACCGACGGGCTCATCGAGTCGATCGAGCCGCTCGACTCTGTCGTCGGCGTGGCCGCCGAGCGCTGGCTCGCCCCGGGGTTCGTCGACCTGCAGGTCAACGGGATCGACGATGTCGACGTCTCGGTGGCCGACGGCGACGACTGGGCACGGCTCGACGAGCTGCTGCTCGCGCAGGGCGTCACCAGTTGGTGCCCCACGCTGGTGACGATGCCACTCGACCGCTTCCAGCGGCCACTCGCGCGCATTGCCGCGGCGATGCAGCGGCAGGCGGCGGTGCGACCCACGATCGTCGGTGCCCACCTCGAGGGCCCGTTCCTCGGTCGTGCCGCCGGCGCGCATCCCGTGGATCAGATCGTGCCCGTCGACCTCACGTGGCTGGCCGATCTGCCCGCGCACGTCGCCCTCGTCACGCTCGGGGCGGAGCAGCCACAGGCTGTTGCCGCGGCCAGCCTGCTCGCCGAGTCGGGTCGCCTCGTGTCGATCGGTCACACGCACGCCGACGAAGCCGAGTTCGACGCGGTCGTCGCTGCCGGCGCCCGCCTCACCACCCACCTGTTCAACGCGATGACCGGTGTGCACCACCGGCAGCCGGGCGTCGCCACCTTCGCCCTCACCAACCCCGACGTCTGCGCGTCGATCATCGCCGACGGCGTGCACGTGCATCCGCGAGTGCTGCGTCTCGCGTTCTCCGCACTGGGGCCGGGTCGCGCCGTGCTGGTGACCGACGCGGTCGCATGGCGCAGCGGCCGTGTCGGCGCCATCGGCCTCGAGCTGCGCGACGGGGCACCGCGACTGCCCGACGGGACGCTGGCCGGCAGTGCGGTGCGGATGGACGAAGCCGTGCGCACCTGCGTGGCCGCCGGTGTCGACCTTGCGGCGGTGCTGCAGGCGGCGTCGATCACGCCGGCGCGACTGCTGGGCCTCACCGATCGAGGCCGCATCGCTCCTGGGTTGCGCGCCGATCTGGTGGCGCTCACGCCGCAGCTCGCGGTGGAGCAGGTGTGGGTGGCCGGCGAACCGGCGCTGCCCGACCGCGGCCGACCCGGTCAGTAGCCGGCGACGTCGACCTTCGCGACCACGCTGGTGACGTGTACTCGCACGACCATCTCGGGCGGCACTGCGTTGCGCCGGCCGTACTCCTCGGCGCGGTCGGCGCCCATGTAGCGGCCACCGATGCGGGTGCCCCAGTGCAGGAGCTCGTCGGGGTCGGTGGACACGGACGCGACGCCCGTGACGGTGAGGAACGCGAACGGCGGCCGCTCGTCGTCGAAGCACAGGGCCACGCGCCCGTCGCGCACGATCGACTTGCCCTTGATGGTGTCGGCCGACGTCATGAACACGATGTCGTCGCCGTCGAGGTCGACCCACACCGGGGCGACGTGCGGGCTGCCGTCGCGGCGGGTGACCGCGAGCTTGCCGGTGCGTGCCGGCACTGCCCGCACGAACTCCTGCCACCAGCCGTCGGGTGCAGTTCTGTAGCCCATGGGTGAACGGTACCCTGCCCGCCATGCAGATCGTTTCCGCCCTGTTCGTCGAGAACTTCGAGCTCCGTCAGGCCCCCGGTCCGTCCACCCGCATCGACATCACGGGAGCGATGTTCTCGATGGCCGCGCCGTCGCCGGTGCCGGTCACCATCGCGCCGCATCTCGTCGCGCTCATCTTCTGCCCGCCCGGAGAGTCGGGCAGCGGCGTGTTCGAAGTGGTGTTCCGCAAGGGCATCGGCGAGGACGACGAACAGCTGGCACGCAACGTGAGTCCGTTCACGGTGGAGCCGGGCAAGTACACCTACCGCTTGGTGAAGGGCGACCTCGAGTTCGCCGAGTACGGGCAGATCATCGCCCACTGCCGCGTGGGCCACGGCCCGTGGCACCTGGTGCCGTTCACGCTGCTGCCACCGGTCTGAGGGCCAGAGCTGGCGGGTACAGTCGAGGTCGTGCCCGACAGCCTCTCCCCCGACCTCGAACAACAGGCCATCTCGCTCATCCGCGGCTTCGCGATGGACGCACCACTGCGCGCGAAGAGCGGCCACCAGGGCACGGCGATGGCGCTCGCCCCGCTGGCGCACGTGCTCTACAGCCGCATCATGCGCCACGATCCGGCACACCCCGACTGGGCCGACCGCGATCGGTTCGTGCTGTCCAACGGGCACGCCTCCATCCTCCAGTACGCGATGCTCTACCTCAGCGGCTACGGCCTGGAGATGGCCGACATCCAGGCGTTCCGCCAGTGGGGTTCCGCCACACCCGGTCATCCTGAGGTGGGCCACACGGCGGGCGTCGAGGTCACCACCGGCCCGCTCGGCCAGGGCTTCGCGAACGCCGTCGGCATGGCGATGGCCGAGCGCAACCTGCGTGGCCGGTTCGGCGAGCAGGTCATCGATCACCACACCTTCGTGCTCGCCGGCGACGGCTGCTTCATGGAAGGCGTCAGCCACGAGGCGGCCTCACTCGCCGGCCACCAGCGGCTCGGCAACCTCGTGTGCATCTACGACGACAACCACATCACCATCGACGGCGACACGGCGCTCGCATACAGCGACGACGTGGCCGGCCGCTTCGAGGCCTACGGGTGGCACGTCGAGCACCTCGGCGAGATCGCCGATCACTGCGACGCACTCGAAGCCGCCATCCGGCGCGCAATGGCCGTCACCGATCGGCCCAGCCTGCTCATCCTGCGCAGTCACATCGGGGCGCCCAGCCCGGATCTCACCGACCACCACACCGCGCACGGCAACCCGTTCAACGCCGAGCAGGTCACTCGCACCAAGGCCGTCATGGGCATCCCCGACGAGCCGTTCTGGGCGCCCGCCGAGCTCGTCGAGGCGTACCGGGCCCACAGCGCGGCGCGCGGCACCCACGAGCGCGAGCAGTGGCAGCAGCGCTTCGATGCGGCCGGCGTCGACACTGCGCTCTGGCACGCCCTGTGGGCGAGCGACGGTCTCGACGGCTGGAAGTCGTCGCTGCCGGTGTTCGACCAGGGCGAGTCCATCGCCACTCGAGTCGCCATCGAGAAGGCGTTCAACGCAGCGCTCGACACGGTTCCGGGCCTCGTCGCCGGCGCCGCCGACCTCACCGGCAACACCGGCACCAAGCTCGCCGGTCAGGTGGCCGCCACCGCGAACGATCCCTCCGGCAGGCAGGTCTACTACGGCATCCGCGAGCACGCGATGGGTTCGGCCATGGTCGGCATGGCGCTGCACGGCGGTGTGCTGCCGGCAGGTGGCACGTTCTTCGTGTTCCTCGACTACATGCGCCCGCCGGTGCGCCTGGCTGCGCTCAGCGGCGCGAAGGTCATCTTCGTGTTCACGCACGACTCGGTCGGCGTGGGAGAAGACGGGCCCACGCACCAGCCGGTCGAGCACGTCGCCACGTTGCGGGCCGTCCCGAACCTGCAGGTCATCCGGCCGGCCGACGCCAACGAGACCGTGGCCGCGTTCGTCGCCGCGGTCGAGCACGCCGGTCCTACGGCGCTGGTGCTGTCTCGCCAGAACCTCACGGTCGTCACCGACGGGTCGGCGGTCGCCACCGGTGGCGGCATCGTGCGCGACGCCGCCGATCCGCAGGTCGTGCTGCTCGCCACCGGTTCCGAGGTGAGCCTCTGCGTCGAGGCCGCCGCGGCGCTGGAAGCCGATGGCATCGCCGCTCGCGTGGTGAGCCTGCCGTCGTGGGATCGTTTCGAAGCACAGCCGGCGTCGTTCCGCCAGATGGTGCTGCCCGCCGGAGTTCCGGTGCTGTCGGTCGAGGCCGCCACCACGTTCGGGTGGGCACGTTGGGCCGACGACAGCATCGGCATCGATCGCTTCGGTGCCAGCGCACCGGGTGCCACCGTCCTCACGAACCTGGGCATCAACGTCGCCAACGTGGTGGCTCGAGCCACCGCACTCGCCGTCAAGAAGGGCTGACCACCATGGACCGTCTCAACCACCTCTACTTCGATCAAGGGCAGAGCCCCTGGCTCGACAACCTGAAGCGCAGCTACCTCACCGACGGCACGTTGCACGCCCTCATCGAACGAGGCATCCGCGGCCTCACCAGCAACCCCACCATCTTCCAGAAGGCCATCCAGGGCTCGGCCGACTACGACGAGCAGCAGCGCGGCCTGGTCGAATCCGGTGCCTCGGTGATCGAGCAGTACTGGGCCCTGGTGCTCGCCGACATCAACGGCGCCCTCGACGAGTTCGCCACGATGTACCACGAGAGCTTCGGCGGCGACGGCTTCGTCAGCGTGGAGGTGGACCCCGGTCTCGCACACGACAGCGCAGGCACCGAAGCGGCGGCCCGGTCGCTGCACGAGCAGATCGCGCGACCCAACCTGATGGTGAAGATCCCTGGCACGTTGGAGGGCATTCCCGCCATCCGCCAGATGATCGCCGAGGGCCGCAACATCAACGTCACCCTCATCTTCAGCCTCGCTCGCTATCAGAAGGTGATGGACGCCTACATCGAAGGCCTCGAGGCCTACGCCGACACGCTCGACGCGGACCTGGCCCGCGTGGCCAGCGTCGCCAGCTTCTTCATCAGTCGTGTCGACAACGAGGTCGATGCCCGGCTCGAGGCCATCGGTACGCCCGAGGCGCTGGCGCTGCGCGGCAAGGCGGCCGTCGCGCAGGGCAAGCTTGCCTACCAGGCGTTCCGGCACACCTTCAGCGGTCCGCGCTGGGAGGCGCTGGCCGCTGACGGCGCGGTGGTGCAGCGGCCGCTGTGGGCCAGCACGTCCACCAAGAACCCGGCCTACCCCGACACGCTGTACGTCGACCAGCTGATCGGCCCCGACACGGTGAACACGCTGCCCGATGCCACCATCGAGGCGTTCATCGACCACGGCACCGCCGCACGCACCATCGACGAGGGCGTCGCCGACGCCGAACAGGTCTGGAGCCGGCTCGCCGACGTGGGTGTCGACATGGACGACGTGGCCGAGAAGCTCGAACGCGACGGTGTGGCCAGCTTCCAGAAGAGCTTCGAAGAGCTGCTGGAAGCCCTGTCGGCCAACGCCGACAAGCTCACCGGCTGAGCCGCACCACTCGCGCCCAGACGCGAAAGAAGGTGGTGAAGGGATTCCGCCGCCCTCCACCACCTTCTTTCAGCGTCAGGCCGCTCAGGCGGCCTTCGCTACGCACCGAACCCACGGGGGTGGGCTCGGAGTTTCCCGCGCGTGCTGTGTTGTCTGCATGGAAGACGTGGGCCATTCGGATCCATGACGCAGAAATCGAGAAATCTTTTCGGCCGTAGAGTGACGGCCGTGACGACCCCACATCCGGCCGACGAGATGTTCGCCGAACTGCTTGCCGGCGTGCCCGCCGGCGTCGATCGCCGGCACTCGCAACAGCTGCTGCGAGCCGCCGTCGACCTCGTGTCGCAACGCCCGGCCACGCTCGACCTGAAGATCGCCGCCGCGGCACTGGAAGAGATGGGCGACGCGTTCGCGATGTTCGCCGGTTCGGTCGGCATCCCGAAGGTCACCATCTTCGGCTCGGCTCGCACCACCTCCAACGACCCGCTCTATGCGGCAGCCCGCGACGTCGCGCAGCATCTCGCCGAACAGGGGTGGATGGTCATCACCGGCGCCGGTCCGGGCATCATGCAGGCCGGCATGGAGGGCGCGGGGCGCGAGCGCTCCATCGGGGTCTCCATCCGCCTCCCGTTCGAGCAGGGCGCCAACCACATCATCGCCGGCGACGCGAAGTACGTGAGCATGCGCTACTTCTTCACCCGCAAGCTGATGCTGGTGAAGGAGAGCATGGGCTTCATCTGCCTCCCAGGTGGGTTCGGCACGCTCGACGAGACCTTCGAGCTGATCACGCTCACGCAGACCGGCAAGGGCGTGCCCGTGCCGATCGTGTTCCTCGACACGCCCGGCGACCCGTACTGGGAGACCGTCGACGAGTTCATCCGCGAGCAACTGGTCGCACGTGGGTTGGTGGCTGCGGCCGACACCAACCTGTACCTGATCACCGACTCGTGCGAGCAGGCCGTGCAGGAAGTGATCGGCTTCTACCGCAACTACGACTCGCTGCGGCACGTGGGCGATCACCTCGTCATCCGCCTGCGGGTCGCACCGACGCCCGAGCAGTTGGCGTTGCTCAACGAACGCTTCTCGCACCTGTGCAAGGAGGGCTCCATCCACCTCGCCGAGCCGTTCGAACCCGAGCGGCGCGAGAACGACCGGCTGCACCTCGCGCGCATCTCCTTCGTGTTCGGCAAGCACGGCTACGGTGAGCTGCGTGGACTCATCGACCTCTGCAACTCCTTCGTCGACACCTGACCTTCACCTGCGGGAGATCTGGCAGTACCCGGTCAAGTCGCTCATCGGCGGCCCCGTCGCCTCGGCCACTCTCACCACCGACGGCATGCAGGGCGATCGGGCGTGGGCCGTGCGCGACGAGGAGCGCGGCGGCATCCGTGGCGCGAAGAAGATCGGCGCGCTGATGCAGCTGGCCGCTCGCCACGTCGACGACGGCACGGTGGTCATCACGTTGCCCGGCGGCCGCGAGGTGAGCAGCGACGACCCGCAGGTGCACGCGGTGCTCAGCGAGGCGCTCGACCATCGGGTCACGCTGTGGCCGCTGCAGCCGGCGAGCGACCTGGCGCACTACCGGCGCGGCGCTGCCGACAGTCCCGACATCATGGTGGAGCTGCGCGACATCTTCGGTCGCGACGCCGACGAACCGCTCCCCGACCTCAGCAAGTTCCCCGAGGTCATCATGGAGTTCGAGTCACCGCCTGGCACGTACCTCGATGCGTTCCCCTTGCTGGTGATGAGCACGTCGGCGTTGGCCGCGCTCGGCGCGGCGCTGCCCGACTCGGCCATCGACATCCGTCGCTTCCGGCCCAACCTGCTGGTCGACACCGGTTCCGCCGTCGGTCATCCCGAGTTCGACTGGGTGGGTCGCCGGTTCGCCATCGGCAGCGCCGTCATCGAGATCGCCGTCGCGTGTCCGCGGTGCGTGATGGTCACTCGCGAGATCGACGAGCACCTTCCCGCAGACCGCGCGGTGCTGCGGCACATCGTGCGCGATCTCGGGCAGGACGTCGGGGTCTACGCCACCGTGGTGCAGCCGGGCACCATCAGCGCCGGCGACCGACTCGTCGACGCCTGACCGCGTCAGTCGTCGGTGCTGCCGCGCAGCAGGCGGCTGGCCTTCTCGATCGCCCGACGCGCCTGCGTCAGCCGCTTGTCGTCGACGGGGCGGCCGCCTCGCGCGGCCGACGCTTCACGGAGCTGGTCGAACATCACCTCGTCGAGTTCCTCGGCCATGGTGTCGAGCCGGTCGGCCAGGTGATCGTAGGTACCGCTCATAGGGCCTCCGCGAGTAGATCGATGGGGTGGCGGACGGTGATGCCCGCCGCTGCGAGATGCATTGCACAGCCGGGGTTGGCGCTGGCGACGAGACCCGAGGTGCTGGTGGCTCCGGCGCGATCGAGCGCAGCCAGCTTCCTGGTGCGGATGTCGGCGGCGAGCTCGGGCTGCAGTGCGGAATAGGCACCGCCGGCCCCGCAGCAGAGACCGTCGTCGTCGAGCTCGACCAGATCGGCGACGGGGCCGAGCACCGTGCGCACCGACTGCTGCGCTCGCTGCACGTGCCGGAGGTGACACGGGTCCTGCACGACCACCGTTCCCAGGTGCCGGGTGGGGCGCAGGCGCTCGATGTGGGGCGCCAGGAACTCGTGCACGTCGAGCACTCGCTCGCTGAAGGCTTGGGCAGCCGGCGTGCCCACGAGGTGGCCGTACTCCTTGAGTGCGGCGCCGCAGCCGGCAGAGTTGACCACGATCGGGGCGTCGCCCGGCATCGACTGCATCACCTGCTCGGCCAGTCGGCGCGAGCTGTCGGTGAGGCCGGCGTGCGTGTGCAGCGCGCCGCTGCAGCCACCACCCCGGCCAGGGAGCGCGTACGTGATGCCCAGGTGGTGCAGCACCTTCGCGGTGCTGTGGTGGGTGTCGCGCAACCACGCGTCCATCACGCATCCGGTGAACAACCACACGTCGCTGCCGGTCGGCTGCAACGGCTTCGATCTCCGCACCGGCAACTGCGGCAGACCCATCCGCTTCGGCACCAGTCGCAGTCGTTGGGCGACGGCGAGCAGCGACGACCCGGCGAGCAGGAGGCGGTGGCGCGGCAGCACGGCGAAGCCGAGGCGCTGCCAGCGAGGAGTGATGCGGTGCTGTTCGGCGAGGGTCTCTCGCACACCCTCCTGAAGGCGCCCGTAGGGCACGCCCGACGGGCATGCCGGCTCGCAACCGCGGCACTGCACGCACGTCTCCATGAACGACACGAACTCGTCGGTGACCGGCGCGTCGTCGAGGTGCACTGCACGAATGGCGGCGATACGACCGCGCGGCGATAGCGCTTCCTCGCCGGTGACCCGGAACGTGGGGCAGTGCGGCAGGCAGAGGCCGCAGCTCACGCATGTCGCAAGTTCTGTGTCGTCGAGGTGGAACTTCACGGCACGCCCACCGTAGCGTCAGCGGCACCATGCCCGAAGGCCACACCATCCACCGCATCGCCAAGGACCACTCCCCCATCCTCGTCGGGCAACCCGTCGCCGTCTCCTCGCCGCAGGGCCGCTTCGACAGCGACGCCGCGCTGGTCGACGGCTCGGTGCTGCAACGCATCGAGCCCGTCGGCAAGCATCTCTTCTACTGGTGGAGCAACGGCCTCGTCGGGCACGTGCACCTCGGTCTGTTCGGCAAGTTCCGTGTGGCGAAGGGGCCCGAGGTGCCCGAGGTCGTCGGCCAGGTGCGCATGCGAATGTCCACCGACGTCGGCACCATCGACCTGGCGGGCCCCACCGACTGCAGCATCGGCACCGCCGACGACTGGGACCGCATCGTGGCTCGCCTCGGCCCCGACCCGCTGCGCCGCGATGCCAACGCCGACGTGGCCATCGAGCGCATGCGCAAGAGCAAGCAGACGATCGGCGCGCTGCTGCTGGACCAGAAGGTGCTCGCCGGCGTCGGCAACGTGTTCCGCGCCGAGGCCCTGTTCGTGAACGGCATCCACCCGTCTCGTGCCGGCGTCGACCTCAGCGTCGAAGAGGTGCGAGCGCTCTGGGTCACCATCGTCGCGATGCTCAAGCAGGGCGTGAAGGACAACCGCATCATCACCATCGACCGGCGAGAGTTCCCGGTCACGCGAGGCCGCGTCCGTCGGGGCGACAACACGTACGTGTACCACCGCGACATCTGCCTGCGCTGCGGCACGCCCGTGCAGATCGTCGAGCTCGGTGGACGAGCGTGCTACTACTGCCCGGTGTGCCAACCGCGCTGACGGTGCGTCGTCACTGCGCTCGCCACATCGGCGCCGCCGGGTCGCCGCGCCAGAACCGCAGGCGCTGCTCAGCCTCCTCCGCTGCGGCGCGGTCGGTGCGACCGGCACGCACGCGCATCAGCGTGGCGATGACGTTCCGCATCGTCGCCAGCGACTCGGCGAGTGGGTCGCCGACCATCGAGCGTCCGTAGCCGCCGGCGAACTCGGGGTACATCGCCGGGTCGCCGCCCCATCGCTCGGCCCACGACATCAGGGGGCCGTGGTCCCACGCCGGAGGCCCGAGACAGAGCAGGTCCCAGTCGAGCAGCACGGGGCCGGTGGCGGCCTGCAGCACGTTGCCGGGGTGCACGTCGCCATGGCACACCACGCGATCGGTCACCAACGCCGGCCATCCGCCGTGCGCCTCGATCGCGGCTGCCAGCCCCGCTCGCGCCGGTTCGTCGAGCAGGTCGTCGACCGCGGTGAGCGCGGCGTGTGTGTCCCACCACGGGAACGTGTCGGCATGCGGCAACGGATAGCGACCGATCACCTCGGCGGCCGGCCACTCGTGGACGATGCGCACCATGGCACCGACCTCGCTCCAGTCGATCTGGCCCGTCGGGTGCAGCCGCTCGATCGCGAACACGGCGAGCCCATCGACGTCGACCGGTTCCGGACGGAGCAGCGTCGGCACGCGTACACCACGCTCGCGCAGGCGCTCCATCAGCCACACGGCCTGAGCCGGTGGGGCGTTGGTGTGGCTGACGCGGAGCATCACGTCGTCGCCGCACGTGAACAGAGCGTTCATGCCGGTGCGCAGGTGCGCTGGCTCGCCGAACCCCCACTCCGATGCTGCAGCTCGCGCTGCATGGGCTGCCGCCACAGGGTCGCCCGGTGGCCGACTGACGAACGGCAGCGAGTCAGACATCGACGCCGGGGTTGAGGCGACCGGTGGGGTCGAGCTCGTGGCGCAGCGCGCTCGCCAACTCGGCGGCGCGTGGATCGCGCGCCGGCGGCTGCCACGGGTCGGCGTGGTGCACCACTCCGACGCCCACCTCGGCGACGAATCGTCCGGTGGTGGCGAGCACCTCAGCAGGAGGAATCACGCGGCGGCTGCCGGTGGGCAGCGACGGCGGCCCCTCGCACGAGTGCATGCCGACCAGTGCTGCCTGCTCGGCCACGTCGGCGGGGTGTCCTTCCAGGAGCACCCAGAGCGTGCTGCCGTCCCACAGCACGCTGACCGGCTTGTACAGCAGACCGAACGCAGTCGTGGGATCGTCGGTGGCGCGCGTGAACCACTGCGAGTGCTGCGGGAGCGGCCGGGTGCGCACGATCACGTCGCCGAGGAAGCCGAGCGTGCCGCCAGCACCGACGAGCAGGCGCGGCAGGTCGAAGCCGCTGACGTTCTTCACCGTCGGGCCGCCGGCCTTGACCACCTCGCCCGCTGCTGACACGTATCGCGCCTGCAGCAGCACGTCGCGCACCGGGCCGTAGCCGAGGCGGCGGACGTCGCTGTGGCCCACCGCGAGCGCGCCGCCGACGGTGCCGCCCGGCGGCAATGCAACGGTCTGACCGTGCTCGGCCAGCGCGGCGACGAGTTCGTCGACGGGTGTGGCAGCGCCGCAGGCGACGGTCATCTCGTCGGGCTGCACCCAGTCGATGCCACTCGGGGCGCGCACGCACCGCAGCTCGGGCACCGGGCCGCCGCGGGTGCCGAGTCCGGAGATCGTGACCGGACCGTCGGCGCCCACCTCGGCGGCGAACGCAGTGAGGTCGATCACACCCACGCGCCTTCCGGCACGTGCTGCACGTCGCCACAGGCTGCCGCCGTGGGCAGCACCTTGAACGGGTTGGCGATGCCGGCGGGGTCGAACGCGCGTCGCATCGCAGCCTGCGCGGCGAGGTCGGCGGGGCCGAACATCAACGGCATGAAGTCGCGCTTCTCCAACCCGATGCCGTGCTCGCCGCTGAGCACTCCCCCGGCGGCCACCGAGGCGCGCACGATCTCCTCGCCCGCGGCGTGGACACGCTCCATCACACCCGGCTCGCGCTTGTCGAACACGAGCAGCGGATGCAGGTTGCCGTCGCCCGCGTGGAACACGTTGAGCACCAGCAGGTCGTGGCGTTTCACGATCTCGTAGACCTGACGCAGCACTTCCGGCAGCATCCGCCGCGGCACCACCGT
>CAZWCU010000053.1:0-5351 GCA_964632715.1 uncultured Bifidobacterium sp.
CTCGACAACAGCACCGTGCCGCCATGGTCGGCGAAGTCGCGCAGCAGCGTTCGCATCCAGGCGATGCCCTCGGGATCGAGCCCGTTCGCCGGTTCATCGAGGATCAGCGCCGCCGGTTCACCGACGAGGGCCTGGGCGACGCCGAGGCGCTGACGCATGCCCAGTGAGTAGGTGCCGACTCGCTTCTCGGCGGCATCGGCGAGACCGACGAGGTCCAGCAGGTGCTCGACCCGCCGCGAGTGAACGCCTGCCATCCTCGCGGCGATCGTCAGCGTGGCCCGGCCACTTCGCCCGGGATGCATCGCCGACGCGTCGAGCAACGTCCCGACTACGCGCGTCGGGTTGGGCAGCTCGACGAACGGGCGGCCGTCGATCGTCGACGTGCCGCGCTCGGGTCGCACCAGCCCGAGGATCATCTTCAGCGTGGTGGACTTGCCGGCGCCATTGGCCCCGAGGAAGCCGGTGATGGTGCCGGGTTCGCAATGCAAGGAGACGTCGCGGACGACCGGGATCTTCTGGTAGCTCTTGGTCAGAGCAGTTGTCGTGATCATGCGATCAGCGTGAACGCGGCGGGTGCATCGGCGCATCGGGCGGACGGCCACGATCCGATGTCCGAAGGGCGGTCCGCCGCGTCCGACTTCTCGCCATTCGTCGGTGGCGATGTCGACTTTCGTCGATGTTGCACGGGGCGCCCAGAACCGTACGATCGGGTCATGTCCTGGCTTCGCAGATGGTGGGCCCAGACCGCACCGACGGCGACCCTGGCACCGAGCGATGCGGCCTCTCCCGACAACGTGGGACTGAGAACAGCGCGCGGCTGGTCGGTCGACGCCGGTGCGTGCTTCATCGCCGCCGCGCTCGGCGCCGTCATCCTGAGCGTCACCGTGGACGACATCGCCAATGGGATGACGTCGGGGCAGGTGGCCACCGACGCCGCGTTCGGAGTCCTCTGCTGTCTCTCGCTGTGGTGGCGGCGCCGCTGGCCGTTCGGCGTGGCGCTGGTGTGCGTGCTGCTGGGCGCGTTCTCGACATCCGGCACAGTGGCCGGCCTGTTCGCACTGTCCTCGCTGGCGGTGCACCGCCATGTCCGGCCCGCCCTGCTGGTCGCCGCGCTGTTCGTGCCGTCGGCAGTGGTGTGCTCGATCTGGCTCGGGCGGACCAACACCTGGTCGGTGATGCTGCCGACGTTGGCGCTCGCGGCCGCGGCAATTGCATGGGGCATGTTCATCCGCGCCCGGCGTCAGCTCCTCTCCACCCTGCGCGACCGCGCCCAACGTGCCGAGGCCGATCAACTCGTCCGCGCGGAACGTGCGCGCCTGGCCGAGCGAACCCGCATCGCACGGGAGATGCACGACGTGCTCGCCCACCGCATCTCCCTGGTGGCGCTGCACGCCGGGGCGCTCGAGGTTGCGCTCGATCTGCCTCCCGCCCAGGTGCGGGAGAGCGCAGCACTGTTGCGGTTGACGGCCCACCAGGCGCTGGAGGAGCTGCGCGACGTGATCGGCGTGCTGCGCGAGGAGCCGGGGCAGGAGCGCCCGTCGACGGTGCCGCAACCGACGTTGGCCGACATCCCACGCTTGGTGGAGGAGACCCGCCGTGCCGGTGCGAAGGTCGACTTCGAGATGCAGGTGGACGGTGCAGCTGCCGCACCCGGCCATCTGGGTCGCGACGCCTACCGCATCGTGCAGGAAGCACTGACCAACATCAGCAAGCACGCCCGCGGCACCCTCGCCCAGGTCCGGGTGGCGGGAGCGCCGAACCGCGGCCTGCACGTCAGCGTCCGGAACCCGAGCGTAGTGGGCGCCCACGCGCGTCCGGAGTTACCGGGTTCCGGCACCGGCCTCCTCGGTCTGCAAGAGCGGGTGACCCTGGCCAACGGCGTCCTGGTCCATGGAGTGGATGCGTCCGGTGACTTCGTCGTCGAGGCCGACCTGCCGTGGTGAGGGTCCGGGTGCTGCTGGTCGACGACGACGCGTTGGTGCGGGCCGGTCTACGGATGATCCTGTCGTCGTCGGAGGAGCTGGAGGTGGTGGGCGAGGCTGCCGACGGCGCCGACGCCGTTGCGGCCGTTCATGAACATCGACCCGATGTGGTCCTGATGGACATCCGGATGCCCGGGATGGACGGCATCGCGGCCACGTCGGCCCTGCGCCGGCTGACGGATCCGCCGCACGTGATCGTCCTGACCACGTTCCAGGCCGACGAGCATGTCATGAGCGCGCTGCGGGCCGGCGCCGACGGGTTCCTGTTGAAAGACACAGCACCGACCGAGATCGTCAACGCGGTGCGCCTCGTGGCTGCAGGAGAAGCGATGCTCTCGCCGTCGGTCACACGAACACTGCTCTCTCACCTCGGCAACGACGACACGACGGATCGCCGTCGCCTCGCTGTACAGCGCCTGGCGTCGCTCACCGACCGGGAGCGGGAGGTCGCGACCGCGGTGGGGTCCGGCGCGTCCAACGCCGAGATTGCCGCATCCCTGTTCATGAGCGAGGCCACCGTCAAAGCGCACGTCTCGCGTCTGCTCACCAAGCTCGCAGTCACGAACCGGGTGCAGGTCGCGATTCTCGTGCACGACGCGCACTCGTGACGCGACCCCCATCTCCCTGAGCGGGGCGCCAGCCCGAGCGATCCGCGGCATCCACTAGCGTCGCGATGATGTTCGGCCGCATGCGACGTGGTTGGGGCTCGACGAAGCAGGCCTGGGGACGAGAGTGACGGACATCGACAACCGCGGCGCGCTCGTCCACTCCTTCCTTTGCGCGTGCGCCGACCGGCTGAGTGCGCTGTGCACCACAGGACCGACGGTGACCGGTGCGACCCAGTTCGCCGCCGCGATCGCACGATCGTCGCCGTTGACGTACGAGCCGACCTGGCTGCCAGCGCTCGACACGATCACGTCCGTCGACGGCACCGCGCTGGGGACGCTGTTCGTCGAGCTCGCCCCGCACCTGCCGTGGGAGCCGACCACGCGCGCCGAGGACGGCGGCACCGACTTCGCATTCGTCGAGATCGACCAGGTGCGCACGATGGACGGTGTGCGAGCCGGGCTGATGTACATCCGGCCCGGCCGGCTCTACCCACTGCACAGCCATCCGCCGCACGAGGTGTACCTCACCATCGCCGGCACCGCGCAATGGCGCTACGGCGGGCACGACGACCACCGCTCCGTCGGCCCGGACGCAACCATCTACAACCACCCGAACGACGACCACTCGGTCATCGCCGGCGAGACACCGTTGGTGGCGCTCTACGTGCTGTGGCACTGAGCCGCATTCGTCGAGGCGCAAGAATGGCGCACGAAGGCGCAACGCGTGTCGGAGGTGGCGATGTCCTGGAGTTCGGTGGCGGGGCCGTGGGCGGATCTGCGCGAACGGTTCCGGGATGCGGCTGCGTACCGATCGTGGACGATCGAGGCGAACGACGGGATCATCGCCACGGCCGGGCTGCTGTTCGGGTTCGCCGGCGCGGGAGCGTCGAACCGTGTGCTGCTGTTCACGGCGACGGCCGCGACCATCGCCGGCGGGCTGAGCGTCGGTGGCGCCTCCTGGGCCGAGGAGGCCGCGGAACGAGACGCGCAACTGCTCCACGCCGAGCGGGAACGCAACGATCTCGCGAACGATCCGCAGGGCGAACTCGAGGAGCTGGCGCGCTACTGGGAGGAGCGCGGCCTCACCCGCGACACGGCCGATGAGGTCGCTCGCCAGCTGACCGAACGCGATGCACTCGCCGCGCAACTGGAGTGGGAGCACAGCTTCGATCAGCCGATGCCGGCGACGTTCCCGATCTGGTTCGGGCTGGGCGCAGGGCTCGCGTACATGATCGGCGCGCTCGTCCCGCTGCTGATCACCTACTTCGCGCCGGTCGACGTGGAGCCGTGGGCGATCCTGGCCGCCGTGGTGATCACCATGGTGCTGTCGTCGGTGGTGTCCGCACGCGCCGGACATCTGATGCCGCGCCGGATGCTGGCGCGGACCGCAGCGGTGGGTGTCCTCACCCTGGCGGTGAGCTACGCGGCCGGCGAACTGCTCCTCTGACCGCCGCGCCTACCGCGCGACGAGCGACTCGATCTCGTCGACCAGATCCGCTGCCGTCGGCATTGCGGCGATCTCGGCAGCGACCACGGCCGCCGCGTCGCGATGGCCTGCACCGCCGAGGAGCGCGCGCAGCGACGCATCGATGTCGTCGGCGCCGCGAGCGTCCGGGCCGGCGAGCACACCGCATCCCGCGTCGCGGACCGCGACGGCGTTCTGCCACTGATCGGCGAACAGTGGCACGACGAGCTGGGTGACTCCGGCAGCCGCCGCGCCGAGCACCGTGCCGGCTCCACCGTGGGAGATGACGACCGCCGATCGTTGCAGCACATCGGCCTGCGGGACGAAGCGCTCGATGCGGACATTGGGCGGAACGGGTCCGATGTCGGTCATCTCCACATGGGATCCGATGGTCGCCACTGCGTCGACGTCGAGACCTTCGAGGACCGCGAACACATCCCGCCACGGAAACGTCATCGCCGTGCGTTCGGTCCCGGAGGTCACGTACACGCACGGCCTCACCGCACCCAGCCCTTCCACCCACGCGGGCGGAGCGCCGGCCGGAGGGGCGCCCGTCGCGCGGGCGGGCCGAACCGTCGGCGAGTCCGGCCGCTGGCCGAAGGACGGTGGGAACGGGTGCACGTACATCTGGCCGTAGACGTCGCCCCACGACGGATCGTCGAGTCCTTGCGCGCGCCAGAGCGGGCCGAGGTCGGCCATCACCTCCGCGCGTGCGTTCTCCGGCAGCACGCCGCTGAAGGCAACGGTCACGACGGGGATGCCACGCGCCGCCGCCATCGGTGCCACTCCCAGCTCGGCGACCTCTCGCACCACCAGGTCCGGACGTACTCGATCGAGGATCGGTTCCAGGTCGCGCTGCATCACCGGTGCGGCGGCGCGAGCGAAGAAGGCCGCGAACATCGGACCGCGCCGGTCCCCCATCGGGAGCTGCATGATGCGCCCCATCTGATCGGCCGCAGCGTCGCGCCGATCCGACGTGGTCATCCCGGCGAGCGACCACTCGAACCCCATCGCCCCCACCCTGTCGCCACCATCCGCCGCGACCGCCCACTCCACGGCGTGACCACGGCCGCGCAGTGCCACCGCCACTGGCGCGAGCGCATTGATGTGACCAGCGCCGCCGGTGCTCGTGCAGAGCACCCGCAGCTGTCGGCCTCCGGAGGTCATCACGCTCGCACCCTACGTCGAACCGGAGCGCAGGTCCGTCGGCCTCGATGCATCGGCCCCTTTCAAGGTTTGTGTCATGCCTGGAGCGAGCATTCCTCGCTCCAGCCATGACCTGGAACGGGTGTGGAC
>CAZWCU010000053.1:5451-20063 GCA_964632715.1 uncultured Bifidobacterium sp.
TCATGCCTGGAGCGAGCATTCCTCGCTCCAGCCATGACCTGGAACGGGTGTGGACAGCTGAGGGAGCACAGGTCCGTCGACCCCGGTCCACCGGCCCCTTTCAAGGTTTGTGTCATGCCTGGAGCGAGCATTCCTCGCTCCGAGCATGACCTGGATCGATTGTGGACGGCTGCATGCGGAGCCGGGTGAACGGGCTCAGCCCCAGGCGCGGCGAGTGGCGGGCATCGCGGACGACCCGAGCGGGCCGGGCACGACGCCGAGCACCTGGTGCAGCGAGATCCCGCCATCCTCGAACCCGACCGCCGACGCGGCCATGTACAGCTGCCACACCTTCGCTCTCGCGAGGCCGACGAGCTCGACCGCCCGATCCCACTCGGCCTCCAGATTGGCCACCCACTGGCGAAGGGTCAGGGCGTAGTGCTCGCGCAACGACTCGACGTCGCGCACCTCGAGCCCGGCCCGCTCCATCGCCAGCACCACCTCGCCGACGTCGATCAGCTCACCGTCGGGGAACACGTACCGACCGATGAACGACTTCCGACCCATCCGCGACCCACCGACCGACGAGATGGCGTGGTTCAGCAGGCGGCCCTCTGGCACGAGCACGGACCGCAGCACCTCGAAGTACTGGTCGATTCGGCGGTGCCCGACGTGTTCGGACATGCCGATCGACGAGACGGCGTCGAAGGTCT
Organism: uncultured Bifidobacterium sp.; assembly: GCA_964632715.1. Taxonomy (GTDB): domain Bacteria; phylum Actinomycetota; class Acidimicrobiia; order Acidimicrobiales; family Ilumatobacteraceae; genus UBA668. The sequence goes on from CAZWCU010000053.1 coordinate 6,144, forward strand.
CTCCGGCGAGCGCCCGGTAGTCCTGCACCCGGATCTCCACACGGTCGGCGACTCCGGCTGCGGCCACGCGCCGGCGGGCCAACTGGGCCTGCTCGGGGCTGATCGTGACGCCGACCACCTGTGCGTCGAACTGCGCGGCGGCGTGGATGGCCATCGATCCCCACCCGCATCCGACGTCGAGCAGCCGCATGCCGGGGCGTTGGTCGAGCCCGAGCTTGCGGCAGACGAGATCGTGCTTGGCGGTCTGCGCGTCGTCCAGCGACGACGAGGGGTCGACGAAGCGAGCGCACGAGTACGTCATGGTGGGTCCGAGCACCAACCGGTAGAAGTCGTTGCTGACGTCGTAGTGGTGGCGGACGGCCTTCGAGTCGCGGCCGAGCGAGTGCCGCAGCCCCGCACGCCATCCGCCCAGCTGCGCCTCCTCCTCCGGCAGCGGCAGCGGGCGGCCGAGCGCACCGAGCGCACGAGCGGCCGCGAGCCCGGACGGCACGATCTTCCAGGCGTGACGCTGATCGATGGACGTGTGGTCGCGCAGGGCCTGCACCGCGCGGAACACGTCGCCCTCCACCTCCAGCTCACCGGCGACGTACGCGCGGCCGAGACCGAGCTCGTTGGGCATCCACACCACGCGACGAACGGCGTCGGGCGAGTTCAACCTGATGGTCGCGACCGAGTCGTGCGCGGGGATCTCGGAGCCGTCCCAGAACTCGAATCGCACGGGCGCGTCCTCGGCGACGATCGTGCGCACCAGCGGTCGCACGACATCGGCGACCGCGGGTCCGCTCGCAGCAGTCCCTGCTTCCAGATCCGGATGCGACATGACCCACCTCCATCACTCGTTGCGAAAAATCTACGCGTTCCCGATCCTGCGGTGCAGCAGATTTCGGTCGCGCTCCTCCGCTCCGATCGGGTGCGTGGGCCGCTGCGATACTGACGCGATGTCCGACCATCCGACCGCCACCACGTCCGTTCGAGCCGCCGTTCTCCGGGGCGGCGACGCGCCCTACTCCATCGAGGACGTGGAACTGCGTGCGGTGCGCAGCAACGAGGTGCTCGTGCGCATCGTCGGTGCGGGCATGTGCCACACCGACGTGCTGCCCCGGTCCCCCGGCTTCCCGGCCACACCGCCGATCATCGCCGGGCACGAGGGCTCTGGAGTGATCGAACAGATCGGCGCCGACGTGACCTCGCTCGCGGTCGGCGACCACGTGGTGCTCTCGTTCGACTCGTGCGGCGTGTGCGCGAACTGCGCCGCCGGGCAGCCTGCCTACTGCGACCAATTCATGCTGCGCAACCTGTTCGGGCGCGAGCTCGACGGCACCGCCACCGTCACCGATGCCAGCGGCGAGCCAGTGGCCGCTCGCTGGTTCGGGCAGTCGTCGTTCGCCTCGCACGCCATCGCCACCGAGCGCAACGCGGTGAAGGTGGACCCGTCGCTGCCGCTGGAACTGCTCGGCCCGCTCGGGTGCGGCATCCAGACCGGCGCCGGCAGCGTGCTGTGCGCGATGGACGTGCAACCCGGTTCCAGCATCGCGGTGTTCGGTGCCGGTGCGGTGGGGCTGGCAGCAGTGATGGCCGCCAAGGTCGCCGGTGCTACCACGATCATCGCGGTCGACCTGCAGCAGCACCGTCTGGATCTCGCCATGGAGCTGGGGGCGACGCACGTGATCGACGGGGCCACCGACGCGGGCGGTCAGATCATGGCCATCACCGGTGGCGGCGTGCAGTACGCGTTCGACACGACAGGTGTGCCATCCGTGATGCTCGGTGCCATCCGCGCCACACGCATGACGGGCACCATCGGGATCGTCGGCGTGCAGCAGGGCCCGCTCGAGCTGGCCTCGTTCGACTACATCGGCAAGACCATCATCAACATCCTCGAAGGGTCGGCCGACCCGCAGACGTTCATCCCGCGCATGATCTCGCTGTGGCAGGAAGGACGGTTCCCGTTCGATCGCCTCATCGAGCAGTTCCCGCTCGACCGGATCAACGAGGCCGAGCAGTCGTCGTTGGCCGGCGGCGTGATCAAGCCCGTCCTCATTCCCTGATCGGCGCCACCACCTCTCGACGAGTTCAGCTCGGCGGCGGCGCTGCCCGATCAGCGAGCCACGTCGACCATCTCGCCTCGTCGCGGGCCGCCGCGGCAGCACCTTCCGCGCCGTACAGGTACGTCCAGATCGAGACGCCGACCTGATCGCCCGTGCCCTCCACCGCGAGGAACGCGGTGCCCGGCGCCGGCTCGTCGACCACGAGGGCGATGCGCCACGAGGCGACCTCCGCCACCGTTCCCGCCAGCAGCGGCGCATCGCCGGCGGTCGTGCGGATGTGGTCGCCGATGGCCGGAGCAGCAGGGATGCCGAGGCCGCTGGTGAGCGCCGCCCACGTCTCGGCTCGCGGCCCAGGCCACATCGCCATCGGCAGCGAGGCGGTGGCGGTCTGGCCGCCGAAGTGCTGCAGGTGCAGTTTCAAGTTGAGCAGGAACAGTCCCCAGCCCTCCAGCATCCCGTCGTACTGGCCGTCCCAGTCCTCCCCCGTGCCGAAGCCGGAGTTGACGAGGCGCACGATGCAGCTGCCGCCGTCACGAGCTTCCACCAACCACTCGAATGCCATGCCGCCGGCAGCCTCGCCACCGTCGAACACGACTCGGTGGGGCGGCTCCCAGGCTGCGACGCGACCGGGAATCTGCATCTCCGGGCCGGGCCCGAACGACGCCATGGCCGCGCCACCTTCGCGTTCCTCGACCACGTGCGGCACGTACCACGACGAGATCCCTGGCCCGGTGGCGATGGCCTGCCACACCTCCTCCGGTGTGCCGGGAACCTCGATCTCGAGCTCGATGGATCGTTCGTCGTCAGCCATGTTCTGTCCTCCTGGAAGCGGTGGGTGGAAGTGCGTGCGCGGCAACCACCACGCGGTGCCAGCGCCCACGAGGGGCTCGTTCGTCGTGGTACTTCGCGGCGAGCGTGGTGACCGCGGCAGCGAGCTCGTCGGTGAACGCGGCGCGATCGCCGGCCGTGGCGAAGCGGATCTCGCTGTCGATCGCAAGCGTGGGCAGCGACCGGCCGGCGCCTTCCGCGAACCGCGCCAACTGGGCGACCTCGCGCACCATCCGCGCCGCCACCGCGATGAGGTAGCGACTGGAGAGACGGTCCGAATGGATGGGGTCGGCCGCATCGCTCAGCGTCGACGGCGACACCACGTAACCCCGCGCGGTCGCGAGCATCACTCGTTCGGTGAGGCCGCGCTTGCGCCGTTCCTCGACCATCTGGATCAGTCCGTGGTCCTCGAGGATGCGGAGGTGGTAGTTGACCTGCTGGCGAGGCAGGCCGAGCACGGCGGCGACGGTGGTGGACGAACCGGGTTCGGCGAGGACCGCGAGGATCTTGCTGCGAACCGGATCCAGCGCCGCCGCCGCGGCCACCGGATCGTCGATCACGTCCACGTCCAACACGGGCGTCATCCTCTCATTTGAAAGTACTTCTTGTCAAATGAGATCGAATCAGACAGCATCGGCCTCCGCGGCGGGCGGCGCCGTCGGGGCGGGATCGAGCGTCTCGCGTGGGATGAGTCCGCGAATGACGAGCTCGCGGCGCAGCACGTCGTGCGAGCGCATTGCCGGGTCGAGCGCCTGGCGCGGTACCAGACCGCGGTTGACGAGATCGCGGGTGCTCTCCACCGGCGATCTCGGCGGCGCTGCCGCGTCGTCGCCGGCAGCCTCGCCGAGTCGTGCCAGACCGGCCAGAGCGAGTGGGATCGTTGCCGCGCCAATCAGAAGCCGAAGCACCGTCCGGGGTCGCCCGGAGTCGTCGAGCGCGGCGGGCTCGACGTCGATGGTCGTGTGGTCGAGGGTCATGATGTGTCCTTGTGCTGTGTGATGTGTGGGGGTTCATCGCGCGTCCGTCCACCAGGGATGAACCCGGAGTGAACGAGTGCGATCGGTTCGACCGACACGGTCGAAGCCATGTCGCACGGTACGGATCCGCCGAGTCCGGCGACAGTCCAGGATCAGTACTCAGCCAGTACAAGATCTGGACTGCACGAGTGGCGTCGATCGATCGGAGAAAAAACGTTCCTCTCGGCCTTCCCACGGCCTCCACCAGCACTTAGAGTCGCTCCATGCGAGTTCACCTCGATTCCGAGAAGTGCCAGGGCCACAACCGCTGCTATGCGCTGGCGCCAGAGCTGTTCGACGTCGACGACTTCGGCCAGGCGGTGCTGCTGGTCGACGGCGACATCCCCGACGAGCTGCACAACAAGGCGCGCCTGGCGGCCTCGAACTGCCCCGAGTACGCGATCAAGATCATGGAGACCAGCTGACATGACCACCATCGACGAGAACGAGACCACTGCCACCACGGTGCCGGTGAATCCCGACTACGTGCCGCCGATCTTCGGCGACTCGCCGGAGGGCACGCACGTCTGGCAGCGCGTGCCGTACAACGCCGACGACTACGGCCCCGTCGCGGACTTCGCCACCGACTTCGACCACGCCGACCCCGACTACAACCCCAACGCCCCCGAGGTGTGGAAGGAGCTGCGCACCGGCGGTTGCCCCGTCGCCCACTCCGACCGCTACGGCGGCATGTGGGTGCCCATCACGCACGACACGGTCAACGAAGTCGCGTACGACACCGACACGTTCACCAGCCGCAGCGTCGTCGTCTCGGTGGGCCGCCCCGGCGACCTGTCGCTGCCCGCTCCCATCGGCGGCGCACCGCCCATCACCAGCGACCCGCCGTTCCACAACATGGCACGCCGGCTGCTGCTGCCGGCCTTCGCCCCCAAGCAGATCGAGCCGTGGGAGCCCGAGATCCGCGCGCTGTGCCATCGCCTGCTCGACCAGATCGGTCCGGTCACGCCGGGCGAGACCATCATCGACGCGGCCGTGCAGTACGCGCAGGACATCCCGGTCAACGTCATCGGTCGCATGCTCGGCTTCCCCGAGAAGGACGAAGCGCTGTTCCGCAAGTTCGTGCACGACGTGCTCGAGCGCATCGCCGAAGAGCCGGGCACGCGCGACGGCATGGACGACCTCGGCAACTACATCCTCGCTCAGATCCAGGACCACCGCGAGAACCCCCGCGACGACCTCACCAGCTACCTGATGAACGTCGAGATCGAGGGCACACCAGTCAACGACGAGATCGCCGGCGGCATGATCATCCTGCTGCTCATCGCCGGCATCGACACCACGTGGTCGGCCATCGGTTCCTCGCTGTGGCACCTCGCCCAGCACCCGGAAGACCACCAGCGGTTGCTCGACGACCCGGAAGTGATGACGTTCGCGTTGGAGGAGTTCCTGCGTGCGTACGCGCCGGTCACGATGGCCCGCATGGTCGCCAAGGACACCGACTTCCACGGCTGCCCGATGAAGAAGGACGACTGGGTGCTGCTGCCCTTCCCCGCCGCGAACCGGGATCCGCTCAAGTTCGAGGATCCCGACACCTTCATCGTCGATCGGCAGGAGAACCGGCACGCCGCGTTCGGCCTCGGCATCCACCGCTGCCTCGGCTCCAACCTCGCTCGGCTCGAGCTGAAGGTCGCCATCGAGGAGTTCGTCAAGCGCTTCCCGCGCTTCGAGCTCGCCGGCGACACGCGCTGGAGCGTTGGCCAGATCCGCGGGCCGCGCGAGCTGCCCGTGCGCATCCTCGAAGTCGCCGATTGATCAGCAGCGCCCGATGACCGACCCCTCTCCCGCGGACGATCCACTGCGCGATCAGCTGCTGGACGCAGCCGGTCGGGTCTTCGCGTCGAAGGGCTACGACGGCACCAAGATCATGGACATCGTCCGTGAGGCCGGCTTGTCCAGCGGCGCGGTCTACGGACGGTTCGCATCGAAGAACGAACTGCTGCTGGCAGCCGTGGTGGCCGCGGTGGAACAGAACTCCATCGCCAGCCGGTTCAACGAGCGACCCGTCGCGGAGATGCTCGCCGAGTCGAGCCGCGCCGACGAGCCACTCGACGATCAGGAAGCGATGCAGCTGGAAGCGTTCATCGCGGCGCGCCGCGAGCCCGCACTCGCCGCCGCCATCGCCGACGCGCGCCGGCGGTGGCGCACCACCATCGCCGCGCCGCTCATCGAACGAGCGTCGGTCGACGGGTCGGCCAGCCCCGATGCCGACTTCGACTCGCTGGTGTACCTGATGCAGACCCTGCACCTGGGCCTGCTCGTGCAGCGCGGCGCCGGCCAGCACGCGCCAGACGGCGAGGCGTGGCAGCGGTTCATCGAGCAGCTGCTGCGCTCGATGGCGCACCCGCACGCCACCGTCGATCGCTGACATTCAACGGTCGGCGCGACCTCACTGCGTGGAAGCCTCGGCGAGCAGCTCGGAGGTCATCCGCTCGTACGCCGTGGCCAGTTCGTAGAGCGCTCGCTTTCCGTCGCCTCGATACGACGCACCGTGCATCACCGCCAGTGTCGACGGTTCGAGATCTCCCAGGCTGCGGATGGTGGCGGCCGTGTGCGGCGCGAGGCAGGTGGCGTGGAACATCTCCTCCGCGGCGATCGCCGGATCGACGAGATCGTCGGTCGTGATCGCACGAGGTGCGCCCACCTGGCTGAACAGATCGCCACACAACAACGTTCGTGTCGTCTCCTCGAAGAGCACCTGAGCCTCCCAGCCGTGTGGCACGTGCGGCGTGCTGATCTGGCGCACGCTCCTGCCGCCGAGGTCGAGCGCCTCACCCTCCAACACCCGCGGCGGGCGGTCGCACATGTCGTTGAGCGACACGTCGCATCCGAGTGCGCCGAACACCACCTCGCTGCGCGGCGCAGCCGACAGCCACATGTTCATCGACCCGCACTCGTCCGACTCGACGTGGCCGAAGCTGATCCAGCGCAGAGCGTCAATGGGCATCAGCGCAGACACTGCTTCGCTGACCAGTGGGAACAGGCTCCGCATACCCGTGTGGAAGAGCAGCGGCTCGTCGCTTCGGATGAGGAACTGATTGAAGGTGAAGCCGTCCGGACTCACCTCGGGAATCCAGGTGGACAGCCGGAAGATGTCGTCGGCGATTTCATCGATGTGTGTGCTGAAAGGTTCCATGTCACGAAGGCGTTCATCCACGACAACTCCGTTCAGTCAGCACTGAACGATCCAGCGAATCGCGTCGGAGGGATCGGGTTCGTGGATGCAGTACAGACCGGTGCGAATTCGACGGTCGAGCGAGATCCCCGCCCCTGGCAGCGCGACGTCGAGTGCGCGCAGCGCCGATCGGATCGCGCGAGTGACGTTGAGGCGAGCACGCTCGGCGGCCGAACCGGCCACACGCGCCGTACCACCGATGCCGAAGGCGCCGGCCAATTGCGCCACCAGAGCGTCCAGCTCGTACTGGAGCGCCTCCGCTCGCTCGAAGGACTGCGACTCCAACGCCTCGTCGATGTCGCCTCGCAGGGCTTCGATTCGACGACGGTACGCCGAGCGTGCCCTGCCGTCGAGCAACGCTCCGGCGTCGCCGAGCGATCGTCGATCCGGTTCCTCATGGAGACCAACACCCTCCACTCGATCGACGAGGTCGAACACGTGATGCTCGACGCCCGGTGTGGCCACGAGCGCGGCGACGTAGGCGAGACCCTTGGTCATCCGCAGCCGTGCCGTGTTGCCCCGGAGCGACGCTGTGCACCAACCGTCCGCCATCACGAGAACGCCGCTCGAGGCGGTCGGTTCGACCGGGGTTGCGGCGGCTGCAGGGACCACCACGTCGAGCTTCGCCAGCGCGGCCCGAGCCAGTTGCATGGCATCGCGCGCGGCACGGGCGTCACCAGCGACGCCGAGCATGCCCGCCAATTCGACCAGCATGATGGCCCGCCGCCATGGGAGCACCACTGCGTCGACGCGATCGATCGCCGCACGGAGCACGGAGGCGGCCGCCTCGGGATCACCCTCCGCAGCAATCACCGCGGCCCTCGCGGACTCGCGACGCGCAACCAGCGCCGCGACGTCGACACCGGCGAGGCGGGCGACGAGATCGTCACACGCAGTTCGGGCTGCCGCCAGGTCGCCGATCGCGAGGGAACCCTCGATGATCACGGTGAGCAACTCGACCACTCGCAGCCGATCGTCGCGGAGGAGGGCCAGCCCACGACGCGCCGTCGCGACGGCCAACTCGTGGTCGCCTCGCACCAGCTGCAGACGAGCGGCGGGCAGCATCGCCTGCGGTGACTGTTCCTTGCCGAGCAGCAGGACCTCTGCCTCCGCATGGCGACCCTGGCGGGTGCGGAGGTCCGCGAGCGCGATGGCCGCATGCCAGCTCGGACCCATCACGGCTTGGAAGTCGGCGATGGCCCGCAACAGCACCTCCTCCGCCTCGCTCCAGCGGCCCAGCTCCATCAGCAGCGTTGCTTGGACGCTGTCACAGTGGCTCGACAGGAACAACGGTCCGCCCGGCGAGGGGCCGAGGAGACCGTGCTGCCGCAGAGGTTCGGCCCAGCTACTGGCACGCTCGAAGTCCATCGCGAAGTAGCAGGCGGTGAAGAAGGAACACACCGAACGGGCAGCCGCGTCGGAGTTGTCCACCGGTCCACACGCGAGCGCCATCGCCTCATCGAGCATCGCCATGCCAAGTTCGATCCCGCCCATTTGCACGTGGGCCAAGCCGGCGTCAGCCAGTGCCTTCGTCTCCAGGTTGAGGTCACCAAACCGGCGGGCCCGGTCCATCGCCAGCTCGGCACGCCGCAGCAGCGCGCCGGGGTCTTCGGTGTCGCACCCCATCGCAGCGACAGCCACCCAACCCTGTTCGAGGCACGGGGCCTGGTTCTCGACCAATCGCTCGGCGCGACCGAACCACGCACGCGCCGCAGTGAGGTTGCCGAAACAGTCCGCCATCACCTGGCCGAGTCGGGCACATGCGAGCGCAGCGGAGCACGGCTGCCCGGCTGCGGTGAACCCGCGAATCGCGGCCGAGAGGTGGGCGATCACCCGCTCAAGATCCATGCGCGCGAACGCCTCCTCGGCGTCGGCGAGTGACTGCTGCGCCTCGGCGACTGTCATGTCGAGATTCTTCCACCTGTCCGCAGCCGCTCGGCACGCCACCGTCGACCGCTGACACTCCACGCCGGTTGTCCATCAAACGTGGACAGGAACTGGCCAGGTTGGCTGTCACGCTGGCTCCATGACGAACACCACCTCACCCGCACAGGAACGCCTCGACCTGCTCGAGGCACTCACCATGCACCGCCAGCTGTTCCGCCGGACGGCGGCGGGACTCACCGACGAGCAGGCCCGAGCCCGACCGACGGTCAGCGCGCTCAGCATCGGTGGCCTCATCAAGCACGTCGCTGCCACCGAGGAAGGGTGGGCGCAGTTCATGATCGACGGCGGTGGCGCCGGCGCCGAGTCCGACATCGACTGGTCGAACCCCAGCTCGGAGGTCATCGAGGCGTACGAAGCAGGCTTCCACCTGCTGCTCGACGAGTCGCTCGCCGGCGTGCTGGCCGAGTACGAACGCGTCGCAGCAGCCACCGATCGGCTGGTGCTCGAACTGCCCGACCTCGACCGGTCGTTCCCGCTGCCGCCCGCTCCGTGGTTCCCGCCCGGCGCCGTGCGCAGCGTGCGCCGTACGATCGTGCACATCATCGCCGAGACCGCCCAGCACGCCGGCCACGCCGACATCATCCGCGAGTCCATCGACGGCGCGAAGACGATGGGCTGACCGAGTGACGTCCGCTCCACCGTCGGCGTCGGATCACCCCGACACGTGGAAGTTCGGGTACCCCATCTTCCACGCTGAGTCCCGCGCTCAATGGCGCGCGTGGCTGGAGGCGAACCACACCGCGTCGGGCGTGTGGCTGTGCTCGTGGCGCTCGTCCACCGGCAGGCCCACGTGCCCGTATCCGGAGGTGGTGGAGCAGGCGATCTGCTTCGGCTGGATCGACTCGACGGTCAACATCCTCGACGACGAACGCGGGCTGCAGTTGATCACCCCGCGCCGGCCGCGCAGCCAGTGGACCCGCCTCAACCGCCGACGAGCCGCGGAGATGGAGGCCACCGGGCAGATGACCGACGCGGGCCGCCGGGTGATCGAGGCAGCAAAGGCGAACGGCTGGTGGACCATCTCCGATCCGGTGGAGGACCTCATCGAGCCGGCGGAGCTCGCCGCCGCGCTCGATGCCACTCCCGCCGCTCGGGCTGCGTGGAACACGTTCCCGCCGAGCGCGCGCAAGCAGATGCTGTGGTGGGTGGTCAGCGCCGCCAAGGACGACACCCGCTCGACGCGCATCGGCACCATCGTCGCCAAAGCCGCGAATGGCGAACGCGCGCAGGGCTGACGTTCAGAAGCCCGGGAACAGCGGGCGCAGCGCGGCGATCGTCTCGGCGTCGACCGTGGCCGGAGTGTGATCGGGGTCGAGCCGTCCGTAGACCAGTCGCACCAACGACTCGGCAGGCAGGTCGAGGCTCGCGCCATCGCCGGCACCTTCGGTCAACGACACGGTCGACGCGCCGGTCGCGAGGGTGAAGTCACGGACCGGCGCGCTGGTGCGGATGGTCTGTGTGCGCTCGAGACCGTCGGCCTTGCCGGCGAAGCGGGCAATCATCGGGAGGCTGCCGAGGATGACGGCTGCCGACTGCTCGCTGAGCACGGCTGTGGGGTCGAGCGCGACCTCCACGTCCCAGGTGTGCAGTGCATGTTCGTTGAGTCGCATGCCCAACGCATCGGCGAGGCCGAGCGTCATCGGCCCGAACGGGAACTGCACGGATGCCCGCTGTTCCGGCGTGAGCGCCTCGACACTGGCCAGGAACTCCTGGTCGGCGACGAGTACACCTGCCGCCTGGTCGCTCGGCGATTTGGCGTTCCACTCCTCCCACACCGACTGGTTGAAACCGTCCGCGACGGTGCCCCCGCCAGCGACGGCGACGAGCGTGCTGCGCATGATGACCGCGCCAGAGCCGAGGTGCGACAGCGTGTCGGAGATGGTCCACTCGCTCGGGTAGGCCAGCTCCGTGAGCTGGCTCGGTTGCAGCGCCTGGACGATGGCGCTGAGTCGCGCGACAGATGCCTGCAGTGCACGGAGTTGGTCGATCATGTGGTCAACGTAGCGGCGCAACCGACGACTCGACCTCCTGGTCGCGGTGCGATCACGTGTGAGCGCCCGTCTACGGCGCGGTTGCGAGGAACACGTGGAACTGGTCATCGGCTGTCGGTTCGCCGCCGTGGTAGCCACCGACGATGCGGATGTCGACGAAGCCCGCCTCGCTGAGCGCCACCACGATCTCGTCGGACGTGTAGACATTCACCACCAGGTCGTGCGTCTCGTGCGCGACGAGTTCACCATCGCGCCACTGCCACGCGTGCAGCTGGCGAGTCACGCGGCCCATGTCGGGATCGAACGATGTCACGAGGTGACGGAGGGCGTAGTGGAACCCGTCGGGAGCGAGGCGGCGGTGATGATCGGCGGGCTGAGTGGCGTCGACCGGGCGTGGCCGCCACGTGGTCGCGTCGAACTCGCCGATCTCGTAGTCCAGCGCCAGCACGCCTCCAGGGCGCAGATGCGCTCGCACACGGCGGAGCCCGTCCAGGTCCTGAGCTCGAGTGACACCGAGTCCGAAGACGCCGCACATCACCGCCGCGCCGTACTGACGGGGCAGGTCGAGCAGGTGCGGGGGCGGCACGTACAGGCCCGGCAGGACGCCGGCGGCCTCGGCGGCTGCACGGGCGGGGGCGATCATGTCGGCCGACGCGTCGACACCGTCGACATCGAGTCCGTCGACCACCCACGGCACCAGCAGTCGCCCGCTCCCGCAACCGACGTCGACCGCAGGTTGGCCAGCTTCGACGTAGGTGCGGAAGAAGTCGATCTCGGGGCCATCGAGGTTGAAGTTCGCCCACCAGCGAGCGATGAGCCCGTGGTGCCACGTGATCACGTCGTCGTCTGCCATCGCGCGTCACGCTAGATGTGGTGTCGCAGAATGGCGGGATGGAATTCGAAGGGCTCATCGCACCGGGCTACGAGCGCGTGGGCGACGCCATCGCGTCGTGCGGCCCCGGTGTCGCGGTGGCGGCGTTCGTCGAGGGACGCCCGGTCGTCGATGCGTGGACGACCGACCTGGCGGCGGACTCGCTCATCTGCACGTGGTCATCGGTGAAGCCGGTCACGGGTACCTGCCTTCTGTTGTTGGTGGAGCGCGGGCTGATCGGACTCGACGATCGGGTCACGTCGTTCTGGCCGGAAATCGGCGACGATCGACTGCTCGTGCGTCACGTGCTCACACACACCGCCGGTCGTATCAACCTTCCGCCGGTCGACCTCACCGCGTGGCAGACGACGGTGGCCGCGCTCGCCGCCGCGGACAGCGATTGGCCGCCGGGCGAGGTGGTCTGCGAGCACGCCCAGACGTTCGGGTTCCTCGTCGGTGAGCTCGTACGCCGCATCGACGGCCGTTCACTCGGACGGTTCTTCGCCGAGGAACTGGCGGGGCCGTTGGGGCTCGACATCTCCATCGGCGTCGGAGATGCCGACCTCGGCCGCGTGGCCGACACGGTGGGCCTCGACCGGAAGTGGTGGGCAACGCTCCGCGGACGCGCTGGATCGGCTCGCCATCGCTCGCTCGGGCCGTGGGTCGATGTGAACGAGGCGGGGTGGCGGCAGGCCGAGATCCCCGCGGTGAACGGCCATGCGACGGCCCGCGGTCTGGCATCGTTCTGGCAGGCGTACCTCGACGGTCGGCTGCCCGCCGGCGTCGGCGATCCGGGCGCGACCGGCTACGACCGCTTCGTCCGGGCGCGAGTCACCTGGACGATGTCCGGCGGCCGCGCAGACGGTCTCGATGTCGGCATGGGCGGGGTCGGCGGTCAGTGGGCCTGTGCGCGCCCGGCCGCCGGACTTGCCTGGGCGTTCCTGACCAGCAACGCCGGCGATCACGACCGCGCCGAGCGGGTGGAGGCTGCGCTGATCGAGACCCTCGCGAGCCGGTGAGTCGGGCGCTCGCCGGCGTTGGGGAAGCCGTTCATCGCGGATGCCGCGATGAACGGCTTCCTGAACGATCGGATCGCAGAACCTCCGTCCGATCGCTGGACACCACAACTTCGCATCGGGCAGTCTGAGCGAATGCGTCTACTGCTCACTTCGGCGGGTGTCAGCAATGCCACCATCCACACGGCACTGCTCGACATGCTCGGACGGCCCATCGAGGAGTGCACCGCGCTGTGCATCCCCACGGCGATGTACGGCCACCCCCACGCCGGTCCCGGCGAGAACGCGTGGGAGTTCGTCGCCGGTCGATCCGAGCAGCCGATGGTCGAACTGGGGTGGAAGTCGGTGGGACTGATCGAGCTGACGGCACTGCCCAGCATCGACGAGGAGCGCTGGGTTCCCCTGGTAAGCGGCGCCGACGTGCTGCTCGTGTCGGGCGGCGACGCCCTCTACCTGTGCCACTGGATGCGCGAATGCGGGCTGACCGATCTGCTGCCGTCGCTGGAGGAGACGGTGTGGTTCGGCATGAGTGCCGGGAGCATGGTGATGGCACCGCGCATCGGCCGCGAGTTCGTCGGGTGGAAGCCACCCACCGGCGATGACCGCGCACTCGGGCTGGTCGACTTCGCGATCTTCCCGCACCTCGACCATCCGGCACTTCCCGAGAACACGCTCGCCGCTGCCGAGCGGTGGGCAGCCGGCCTCGACTGCCCCGCCTACGCGATCGACGACGAGACCGCGATCCGAGTGGTCGGCGACGCCGTCGACGTCGTGTCAGAGGGGAACTGGCATCGGTTCGATCACGACTCCACGTGAGCCGCCAGGTTGGCCAATGACGACGAGATCCCTTCGGCGTGATCCTCGGCGGAGATCCCGTCCGGCACGTCGCTCGCGGTGATCGTCACGAGCGATCCGGCAGCGACGGCGGCGACCTCCCACGTCATGGTCATCGTGCCGTGGAAGGCAGGGTCGTCCGAGACGAAGTCGACCGCCTGCACGACTCGCACGCC
>CAZWCU010000054.1:0-20045 GCA_964632715.1 uncultured Bifidobacterium sp.
CCTTCGTCGCGGGCGGTCTTGGCGAAGCCGGGGTACATCTGCGTGTACTCGTAGGTCTCGCCGGCGACGGCCGACTTGAAGTTGTCCTCGGTGTCGCCGATCGGCTCGCCGGTGGCGGGATCGCCCACCTGTGCGAGGTACTCGAGGTGACCGTGCGCGTGGCCGGTCTCGCCTTCGGCGACGCTGCGGAACAGCATCGCTGCGTCGGGGTAGCCCTCGACGTCGGCCTTCTGCGCGAACCACAGGTAGCGGCGGTTGGCCTGGCTCTCGCCGGCGAACGCCTCCTTCAGGTTCTCATGTGTCTTGGTGCCGTTGAGGCTCATGGTGTGCTCCTTCTTGCAGGGGGGAGATGGTGAACGGCGGTCGTGCGACCACATCGTTCGTCTCCGAATGACCGTATCTGCAACATGTGTTCGTTCCCAAGCTGCGCGATGTCGCACAGGTTGCGAGCGTGTGAACGCCTTCCGCGATCGGTGTCACCGGCGCCGCCGCCTCTCCCTAGGATGCTGCCGATGCCCGACCAGACGTTCCACCGTCCCGACATGCTGCAGCGGCTGGAGTCGGAGACGTTCGACGTGCTCATCGTGGGTGCCGGCATCACCGGCGTGGGCACCGCCCTCGACGCAGCCAGCCGCGGGCTGCGCACCGCGCTCATCGAACGCGACGACTTCGCCTCCGGCACGTCGTCGAAGAGCTCGAAGCTCGTGCACGGCGGGTTGCGCTACCTGAAGGACGACCCGCGGCTGGTCTACGAGGCACTGCGCGAGCGGCAACGGCTGCGCAAGAACGCGCCGCACCTGGTGAGCGTGATGCCGTTCATGATCCCGATCTTCACCAAGGCCGGCAGCAACGGCCCGGCCGTCGTGCCGCGCAAGATCGCCCGCGCGATGGGTTCGCTGATGTGGATGTACGACCTCACCGGCGGGTGGCGCATCGGCAAGTTCCACCAGCGCCTGCGCGCCCCGGCGGCGTTGGCGCACCTGCCCACCATGTCGCCCGATCGGCTCGCGTCCGCGTACCTCTACTACGACGCCAGCGCCGACGACGCACGGCTCGTGCTCACCGTCGCCCGCACCGCAGTGCAGCACGGTGCGGTGGTCGCCAACCGTTGCTCGCTGGTCTCGCTCGCGCACGAGCCGGGCATCACCCACGCCACCGTGGAAGCCGACGGCCGACGGTTCACCGTGCGCGCCAAGGTGGTCGTCAACGCCGCGGGCGTGTGGGCCGACGACGTGCGCGCGCTCGACGAGGGCACCCACCCCGACAGCATCCGACCCGCCAAGGGTGTGCACATCACGGTGCCGTGGTCGAAGGTGCGCAACGACATCGCGGTCGTGATCCCGGTGCCGAAGGACAAGCGCAGCCTGTTCCTCGTGCCGTGGGGTCCGCTGCCCGACGGCACGTTCGCGCACACCTACGTCGGCACCACCGACTCCGACTACGACGGCCCGCTCATCGACCCGCAGTGCACGCACGACGACATCCAGTACGTGCTGCGTGCACTCAACGCGAGCGTCACCACCGAGGTCACCGCCGACGACATCACCGCCGTGTGGGCCGGCTTGCGGCCACTGGTGAAGGGCGCCGGTTCGGGCCGGACGGCCGACCTGTCGCGCCACCACCACCTGCACGTCAGCGATCACGGCGTCATCAGCATCACCGGCGGCAAGCTCACCACCTATCGCGAGATGGCCGAAGACACCATCGACGCCGTCGCGAAGCGGCTCGGGGTACGCGCACGCTGCCGCACACGTCGGCTTCCGCTCCTCGGGGCGAAGGGCTACCGGGCGCAGCCGGTGGGGTCCGCAGCCGCTCACCTCGCGACGCGCTACGGCGCGTTGGCCGGCGACGTGCAGGCACTGATCGACGCCGACGCGTCGCTCGGAGAACCGCTCGTGCCCGGTCTCCCCTACCTGCGCGCCGAAGCCGTGCACGCGTCTCGTCACGAGATGGCCCTCACCCTCGACGACGTGCTCACCCGCCGCACTCGCGCGCGGCTGCTCGACCGCGCCGCAGCGCTCGCCGCCGCAGGTTCGGTCGCCGCGCTGCTCGCCGCCGAGCTCGGTTGGAGCGCGGAGGAGACGGCCGCGCAGGTGTCGCACTTCACCAGCCAGTGCATCGCCGAGATGATCGCCGCCACCGATTACACCACCAGCACGGAAGCAGCTGCACCATGACGCCGCCCACCACGCCGACCACCACCCCGGCCACCGCGCCGACAACGACACAGCCGACGCCGCCGATCGAGCTCGCCGGCACCGACTCGCGGCTCGGTCAGGCCGCGGCGCTGCCCGACGAGTTCCTGGAGCACCTGGCTGCGGCGTGTGCCACGTTCACCGGTGTCGAGGCCACTGCCGAGGCCAGCCGCGACTGGTGGCCGCTGGCCATGCACTGGGCGCTCGCCGGCCAGGTGCTGCAGCGGGCCGCCGTGGTCGCTCGCCCCACCGACACTGCGCAGGTGGCTGCCGTGCTCGCACTGTGCAACGCGGCCGGCGTGCCGGTCACCGCAGCCGGCGGGCGCAGCGGCGTGCTCGGCGCGTCGATCCCGCTGTTCGGCGGTGTCCTGCTGGATCTCACGGCCATGCAGGGCGTGGTAGCGGTCGACGAGGTGTCGGGCATCGTCGAGGTGCTCGCCGGCACGTTCGGGCCCGACCTGGAAGCGGAGCTGCACGGGTCGCACGGGCTCACGATCGGGCACTTCCCGCAGAGCTTCGACATCGCCACCGTCGGCGGCTGGGTGGCATGCCGCGGTGCCGGCCAGTACAGCACCCGCTACGGCAAGATCGAGCAGATGGTCGTCGGCCTGGAAGTGGTGCTCGCCGACGGCAGCATCGTGCGCACGGGCGGGTTCCCCGCCGGCGCGCAAGGACCCGATCTCACGCAGCTGTTCGTGGGCAGCGAGGGCACGCTCGGCGTGGTCACCCGCGTGTGGCTGAAGGCGCACCCGACGCCGCCCACCGAGCTGCGCGCGGCGTACGCGTTCCCCACGTTCGAGGCAGGTCTGGAAGCGTGCCGCTGCATCATGCGCCGTGGCGCCACGCCCGCGGTGCTGCGCCTGTACGACGTGGCCGAGAGCCAGCGCGGCCAGGGCGGCGACGGCGAGTACTGCGTGCTGCTCGTGCTCGACCAGGGCGACGCAGGTCTGGTGGCTGCCACCATGGCCGTGGTGGCGCAGGAGTGCGCAGCGGCCACACCGCTGCCGGTCGACCTGGTCGAGAAGTGGATGCATCACCGCAACGACACGAGTGCGCTGCAGGCACTCACCCGCAAGGGGTTCGTGGTCGACACGTTGGAGATCGCAGCACCGTGGAGTGCGCTGCCATCGATCTTCACCGACGTGCGCACGGCGATGATGGCCGTGCCGCACGCACGTGCCGCCACCTGCCACCTGTCGCACAGCTACCTCGACGGCGCCTGCCTCTACTTCACCTTCGCGGCCACTCCCCCGGCCGACGAGGTGGAGTCCACCTACGTGGCACTGTGGGACGCCGGCCAACGCGCCGTGCTGGCCGGCGGCGGCAACCTGTCGCACCACCACGGCGTCGGCTTGAACCGCGCACGCTTCGTGCCGGAGGCGCTGGGCAGCGCCATGCCAGTGTTGCAGGCGATGAAGGCGGCACTCGACCCTGGCGGCATCCTCAACCCGGGCAAACTCGGGCTCTCCACCCCGTTCGGACAGGTGAGCTGGCCGTGAGCACACTCGACATGGTGGCGCTGAAGCAGGGCGGGTCGGTGGCGCTGGTCTTCGCCGTCCCGTTCTCCATCGCCTCGCGCTGGGTGGCCGACAACAACTCCGATTCTCCGTGGACCGCCGTGCTGTGGCTGGCCGCGCTCGCCGGCTTCACGCTCGGCGCGGGCATTGCCGCGTGGGTGCAACGCACCGGGTTCCCGCTGCTGCACGGCATGGTCTGTGCCGGCGGCACCTACCTGGCCGCACAGGCGGTGTTCATCGTCATCAAGCTGCTCCGCGGTGGCACGGTGAGCTGGATCGGCGTGTTCTTCACGTTCTCGGTCGTGCTCTCGGCCGGTCTCGTCGGCGGTGGACTGGGCAGCGTGCTGCGGCGACGTGGCATCCTTCCCACGGGAAGGGGGCAGTCATGAGCGTGTTGGTGGTAGACGTCGGCACGTCCGGTCTGCGCGCCGCCGTGGTGCGGCCGGATGGCGAGGTGCAGGCACTGCACTACCGGGCGTTCCCGCCCTCGTCGCCGTTCCCCGGGATGGTGGAGTTCGACGCGGCAGCGATGGCCACTGCGGTGCTCGAAGTGGCGCACGCGTCGCTGGCCGAGGGCGGGCCGGTCGAGGCGGTCGGCATCACCGCGCAACGCGCCAGCACCATCGTGTGGGACCGCGCCACCGGCGAGCCGGTGGGCCCCGGCATCGGCTGGCAGGACCTGCGCACTGTGTTCGACTGCATCACGGTGAAGGCCGAGCACGGCCTGCACCTCGCACCGAACCAGTCGGCCACGAAGGTGGCCTGGCTGCTCAACACGTTCGACGCGGACCGGTCGCGCGACCTGTGCTTCGGCACGGTCGACAGCTGGGTGGCGTGGGTGCTCAGCCGTGGCGAGGTGCACGTCACCGACCACTCCAACGCGGCCGTCACCGGGCTGCTCAAGCCCGACGCCTCGGGTTGGTCCATGTCCGCGTGCGCGGCGCTCGGCATCCCCACCACGATGCTGCCGTCGCTGGTCGACACGTCGAGCATCTTCGGCCAGGCATCTGCACTGCCCGGTTCGCCTCGTCTTGCCGCGCTGGTCGGCGACCAGCAGGGCAGCCTGGTCGGCCAGAGCTGCGTGCGTCCGGGGCAGGCGAAGATCACCTTCGGCACCGGTGGCATGCTCGACATGTGCACCGATGCGGCAGCGCCCACCACCGGGAATCGCACCAGTGAGGGCATCTTCCCGATCGTGGCCTGGAGCCGCCACGGACACTGCACGTGGGGTGCGGAGGCCATCATGCTCTCTGCCGGCACCAACGTGGAGTGGCTGGTCGACGACCTCGGCATCCTCGCCACGCCGGCGGAGAGCCACGAGGTCGCCTCGCAGTGCGAGACCAGCGACGGCGTGGTCTACGTGCCGGCGCTGATGGGCCTGGGTACGCCGCACTGGGACTACGGCGCCCGCGGCACCATGCTCGGCCTCACCCGTGGCAGCGGTCGGCCACATGTCACGCGCGCGGTGCTGGAAGGCGTCGCTCATCGCGGCGCCGATCTCGTCGAGGCGGCGGAGGCCGGCACGGGCCACACGGTGCCCGTGCTGCGCGTCGACGGCGGGATGAGCGAGAACCCCACGTTCGTGCAGGCGCTGGCCAATGCCAGTGGCAAGCCGGTGGAGGTGTCGCGCCACACCGAGGCCACCACCATCGGCGCCGCCTACCTGGCCGGCCTCGCGGTGGGTGTCTGGAGCACGTTCGACGACATCGCCGACGCCTGGGAGCCGCGTGCGGTGGTGCAGCCGAACGGTCGACTCGACCGGGCACAATGGGCGGAAGCGGTCTCGCGATCCACGCGTTGGATACCCGACCTGTCGGCTCTGGACTTCTAGAGTTGCTCTGCTCACCCCCGGCCGGGAAAGCTGGGGGTGATCGTTTCGAAAGGAATACCCCGAGTGGAGATCGAAGTGACCGAGTCCGGCCGTCATGGCGCGCCACAACCTGAGAGCGGTTCCCCGTCGAACCGCGCCGCGATGGGCCGCCGAGCGCTGCTCGGCGCCGGCATCGGCGGCGCCGCCTTGTCGTTGCTGCCGTTCCTGAGTGGCTCCGCAGGCGCCACTCCCCCGGAGGAGGCCACCACCACCACGGCTCCTCCGCTGCGTCCCACCACGGCCGACGCCGAGATGCTGGGCCAGCTGCAGTCGCTCGAGCTCACCGCACAGGCGCTGTACACCGAGGCGGTCAACGTCGGCGGCTGGTCCGACGAACAGGCTGCGCTCGTCACGTTCATCCTCGAGGCGCATCGCGCCTATGGCCAGTCGCTCTCCGGTCTGCTCGGGCGCGATGCGCCAGGGCGTCGCAACGACGAGCTGTTCGACGCATGGCGAGCCGACTTCACCGGCGCAGCCGACCAGGTGCTGGCCGCGGCGTACGACCTCGAGTCCGCCCTCGTCGCCACGCACACCGAGGTGCTCGCCTCCCTCGAGGGCACCAACGGCGCCGCCCGGATCGCGTCGATGTTGATCAACGAGGCTCGGTTCTGCACTGCGCTGGCCGACCTGAACGGCAGCACCGACAACTCGGAGCTGCTCGTCGACGAAGAAGCCGATTCCCTCGTGGCCCAAGGGTGACCGCAATGACCAACGAATCTTCCAACTCCACCCCGCAGCCGCTCGAGCAGCAGTTCGACCGCCGTGGCCTCTTCCGCATCGGCGGCCTCTCAGCCACTGCGCTCGCGCTGGTCGCCTGCGGCCAGACCGAGGCCGGCGAGATCGGCCGCGTCGGCGTCGGCCAGCCGACGCCCGAGCTCGAGGCGGAGGTGGTCAACGACGGCGTGCTCATGCGCACCATGGCCGGTGTCTCCACCTCCATCGCGAACGCGTACGCGCACATCCTCGAAGTCGGCGCGCTGACCGGGTCCAGCGACACGCTGCCCGACCTCGGCGACCAGACCGACCTCGTCACGCTGTTCCACGAGCATCACCTCGCGGCTGCCGAGCGGTTCAACGAGCTCGCCGTCGAGGCGGGCGCAGAGGCCTGGGAG
This sequence comes from uncultured Bifidobacterium sp., assembly GCA_964632715.1. Taxonomy (GTDB): domain Bacteria; phylum Actinomycetota; class Acidimicrobiia; order Acidimicrobiales; family Ilumatobacteraceae; genus UBA668. Next base: position 6,695 of record CAZWCU010000054.1, read on the forward strand.
TGCGGCAACACGCGCCTCGACAGCGCGTACATCAGCCCCATCTTCACCCGTGTCGAAGACGGTGTGCCCGCCACCGGTGCGGTGAAGGAAATCCCTCCCAGCGACGACCCCACGCGCGACATGATCAACCTGGTGCACGCGCTCGAATCGATGTCGGCGTCGTCGTGCCAGGCGATGGTCGCGTCGGTCTCGATGCCGGCGCAGCGCGTCGCGGCGATGGAGATCGGCGTCCGCTCCGCACGGCAGGCGGCGCTCGTCGCGCTGCGCATCAACCCGGGCGGGTACGCGCTCACCCCCGCGCAGGAAGCCGCCACGCAGGACACCGTCGCGGCCGAGGCCACCACCACCACGGTGGCCGCCGACGCACCGGTGGCACCGCCGCTGACGCCCATCGATCTGCCCGTGGCCATTCCCGGTCACTTCGGACTGCTCTCGCCCACCACCTGGATCGGTGGTGCCGGCGACGAGAACGGGGTGCGCCTGCGGGTGAACTTCGAGACGCCCAGCCTCAACTCGCTGGCGTATCCGTTCTACTCCTGCGCCGAGGGCTGACACCACGCTGCGGCGCGGCGGGCGCGGTGGGCGCGGTCACCGCGGGAAGCACCGAAGGCGGGGCACCACGGCGGGAACGCCCATCCACGTGTGCTCCGTCACCTGTGTTCGATTTCGATTGTCGATGTCGAGGTCGTGTTCGCCGTCGTGTTCGCCGTGTGTTCGCCGTCGTGTTCGCCGTGTGTTCGCCATCGCGTTCGCCGTCGTGTTCGCCGTCGACCCGATGCCATGACGCTCGGCATCGAAATCGAACACAGGTGACGGAGCACACGGGCAGGAGCACGCGGGCAGGAGTACGACCGAGCTGGTCGAGCGTTCGCCTGGCTACACTCCCCCGCGTGGTGAGTCGGCCGGGTGGCCGCGGCACGGCTCGACCGTGTCGAGGAAAGTCGGGACTCCACAGGGCAGAGTGCTGGCGCGAGCCAGGTCGGGGCGACCTGACGGAAGTGCAACAGAGAGAGACCGCCGATGGACCAGTTCGCTGGTCACAGGTAAGGGTGCAACGGTGCGGTAAGAGCGCACCAGCGTGCGGGGCGACTCGTACGGCTCGGTAAACCCCACTCGGAGCAAGGCCAAGCAGAGAGCACGGACGGCCCGTCCCGCCCGCCGCGAGGCAGGCAACTCTCGGGTAGGCCGCGTAGATGGATGGTCACCAGCTCGACTCCGGTCGAGCGACAGGATCCCGCTTACAGGCCGACTCACCACACGCACGCGAAGGGTCGGGCGTCAGCGGAACGGGACGATGTTGAAGGCGTTGAGGGCGGGGCCGCGGTCGCGGACCAGCACCTTCGTGATCGAGGCCTGGTCGACGTGGCTGCGCCACGTGATGCCGACGTCGACACCCAGCGCCCACGCCATCGCCGCCTTGATCGGGGTGGCGTGCGTGACCACCACGACGTCGAGCGTGCGGGCGGCCTCCATCAGGTCGTCGCACGCGGCATAGACGCGCACGCCCATCTCGCGCAGGCTCTCCCCGTTGGGCGGGCGGAAGTCGGGGTCGGTGATCCACTCCCGCCACTCGGCGCGCGGCACGTCGGCCAGCGGCATGCCGTCGAAGTCGCCGTAGTCCATCTCCAGCCAGCGTTCGTCGATCTCCGGCTCGATGCCGAACACCTCGGCCGTCTGGCGAGCCCGCAACGACGGCGAGCACACCAGTCGGTCGACGGAGCCGATCACCGACGTGATGGCGGCGGCCTGCGCCCGGCCGACCTCGTCGATCGGGAAGTCGACGCGACCCTGCAGGCGACCGCCGGCGTTGGCTTCGGTACGGCCGTGACGGACGAGGTAGAGCACGCGGACAGTGAATCACGCCGGACCACAAGTTGGCGTCTCGACATCGCCCAGCGATGTCCAGCCGCCAACTTGGCCTCAGACGGGCGTGAGCGTGCCCTGCTGCAGGAACTGCCGGCGGCGGTCCGCTGAGGCCAGCCCGAAGGTGCGCCACACCCACCACAGCATCGCGGCACCCGCGACCTCGATGACCAGGTTCAGCCAGCCGCGCTCGAGCGATGGCACCTGGTTGTCGCCCCAGCTGCCGATGAACGGCCACCAGAACACCTTCGTGGCCGCGAACGCGCCGTCCCACACCAGGTGCAGCAGCATGCCGATCGGCAGGCCGAGCAGCAGCCGACGGATCGGCTTGCGGCCGGCGGTGACCAGCATCACTATCGTGAGCGCCGCGACGGCGATGGTGAGGCTGTGCGCCCACCGGGCCTGACCGAACGGCACGTCGATGAGGTCGGGTAGGACGGCGCCGACGAGCAGCAGCCGGTAGTCGAAGCGTGGGTCGGTGAACACGAAGTGCACGGTCAGCACGGCCGTGCCGAGGAACCAGAGGAACATTGCGGCGGCCTAGCGGACGATGATGCGCCCGCACTGCGGGCATTCGGCGAGCGCGTCGGCAGGAACGGCCTTCACCAGATCGAGCTCGCGGGGCGAGAGGTCCATGTGGCAGCCGCTGCAGTGCGACCCCTCGAGGCGGGCAACACCCACACCGCCGAACTGCTTGCGCACCCGTTCGTAGAGGGCGATGTCGTCGGCGGTGAGCGACGCCAGCGCTTCCTCGCGGCGGGCATGCAGCTCGGCGACCTCGGCGTCGAGCGCGACGTGCACCGCTTGCAACTCCGCCGCGGCGGCCTCGACGATGGCATCGCGTGCGGGCAGGTCGGCGGCCAGAGAGGCCAGCAGCGCTTCGCCCTCCCCCTGCTGGTCGAGCGCCGCGAGCTCCTGATCGTCGAGCTCGTCGCGCTGCCCGTTGATGGTGTCGATCTCGTGCAGCAGCGCCTCGGCTTCGCGCGGCGCGATGATGGTCTTCAGCTGCGCTTCCAGTCGCGTGCGCTTCTTGGTGAGGTCGGCAGCGGCGTGCTCCGACGCCTCGATGGCGGCCTGCGCCGCATCGATGCGTTGCTGCGCTGCGGCGATGCGTGCTCGCAGTTCGGAGAGCTCCGCGGTGGCCTGCTGGTGCGCGACGACCTCGGGCAGCCGAGGGCGTTTGTGACTGATGGAGTCGAGCGAGGAATCGATGTCTTGCAGCGCGAGAAAGGCAGATGGCTTCATGTGTTCTTCTTCTGTACCACAACGTTGGCCGGAGGGAAGGCACACGGGTACACGAAGGTGCGGTTGTCGATGGCGACCGATGGCATGGGCGCGCGCGGGTCGAGCACGTTGGGCGGCACCGCAGTGTCGCCGGTGACCTGGGCGACGACCGCGCGTGGTGCCGTGGTGGGCGTGGTGACCGGCGGCGGCGGATCGCCGGGCAGCGTGGTGGGCGGCGCCGTCGTGGTGGTGCTCACGGTGGTGCCAGGACCCACTGGCGGCAGCGTGCCGCTGACGAGTCGAGCCAGGCACTCCTCGCCGGGCACGTAGATGCGAGCGGCCTTGCGGGTGGGAGCCGGCGCCGCCGGCCAGTCGAGCACCGGCAGCGTGACGTGCGCGCTCTCCATGAACGCGCCCCAGATCTTCGCCGGGTAGTCGGCACCCTGCACCGTGCGGCGGCCGAGCTCGCGGAACTCGGGGATGTTGACCATCGGCGTGTAGCCGTTGGGATCGCCCACCCACACCGCAGTGGTGATCTGCGGCGTACCGCCCACGAACCAGGCGTTGGTGTTCTCGTCCTGGGTGCCGGTCTTGCCGGTGGCCGGACGGGAGAAGTTGCGCAGGCTGCGGCTGGCCGTGCCCGAGCGCAGCACGCCCTTCAGCGACTGCACGGTGGCGTTGGCGGCACCCTGGTCGAGCACCTGCGTGCCCGGGTCCGAGTGCGTGTAGAAGCGCGAGCCGTCGGGCCGTTCGATGCGCTCCACGAAGTACGGGTCCTTGTGCAGGCCCTGGTTGGTGATGGTCTGCATGCCCGCGGCCATGTCGAGCGTCGACATCGGGTTGTTGCCGGTGGCGGTGAGACCGAGCTGCTTGAACGACTCGCGCTCCTCCTCCGGCTGCCCCTGGTAGAAGTATGCGGAGTGCGCCATGCGGTAGGTGGAATCCACCACGCGGTGCAGACCGACCGCATAGCTCAGTCGCACGAATCCGCAGTCGGTGGAGTTCCACACGTTGCGCCCGCTGAGCGGGCCGACCTCGCCGAAACCGGTGCGCACGGTCTTGGTGGTCTCGCGGCCGTCGACGAAATCGGGCACGGTGCACGGCTGCACGCCGTTGATCACGTCGGTGGTCTGTGCCCCCGCCTGGTAGGCCGCAGCGAGGATGAAGGCCTTGATGGCCGAGCCGGTCTGGCGCGGCACCAGCGCCATGTTGACCTCGCCGCCGGGCTCGTCGGGCCGCAACCCGCGGCCGCCCACCATGGCGCGGATGCCGCCGCCATAGGTGTCGAGCGCGACCACTGCGGCGTCGAATCCGATGCTGGAGTTGGGCAGGATGTTGCGCGCTTGTTCGGCCTGCGCCTGCAGGAAGGGGTCGAGGGTGGTGTGGATCCGCAGGCCACCGCGGTACAGCAGCGTGGCCCGCTCCTGCTCGGTGGCCCCGAGGATGTTGCTCTTGGTGAGCAGGTAGTCGCGCAGCGCCAGCGTGAAGTAGGTGGGCTTGGTGGACAGCGTGGGGATGGTGCGCACCCGGTCGGGCAGCGGCCACGTGGTGGCGAGCTGCTCACCTTCCAGTTCGGTGACGAGGCCGACGGTCTCCAGCCGCTCGATCACCTGCACGAACCGCCGCTGTGACTGCTCGACGTTGCGGATGGGGTCGTAGCCCGAGGGTGAGCGCACGAGCCCGGCGAGGAAAGCACCTTCGATCATCGTCAGTTCCTCGGCGCCCTTGCCGAAGTAGACCTCCGCGGCGGCCTGCAAGCCGTACGCGTTGTTGCCGAAGTAGACCGTGTTGAGGTAGCGCTCGAGGATCTCGTCCTTGCTGAGCTTGTTCTCCAGCATCGTGGCGTAGTGCGCCTGCAGTGCCTTGTAGCGCCCGTCGCGCGGCAGGCCGGCCAGGAACTCGTTCTTCACCACCTGCTGGGTGATGGTGCTGGCGCCCTGGGTGGGTGCGTTGCTGGCGAAGTTGGAGAGCAGCGCGCGGAAGAAGCCGCGCAGGTTGACGCCGTCGTGCAGGAAGTACTCGTTGTCCTCCACGGCGAGCAAAGCCTCGATGACCTCGGCGGGCACCTGTGCCAGCTTGATCGGCTGGCTGTTCTCCCGCTCGAAGACCGCGATGACACCGCCGAACACGTCGTACACGAGCGTGCGCTGCGAGAGCGGTTCGAACTCGGGCAGCTCGACGGGCAGCTCCTCGTGCGCGTTGGCGATGTTCCACACGCGCGGTGCCACCGCCAGCACGACGCCGGTGGTGAGCAGTGCGCCGGCCAGGATGACGGCGACGAGACGGAGGGGCCAGACCAAGCGGTACACGACGAGGCCACGCTAGTTGCGGCACGGCAGCGGCGGGCATCACCCTGCCGTGTACCGTGCGTTGCATGACGCTTCCCACTCCCGCCACTCGGCCGTTCCGCTTCGGGATCCAGGCCTCCAACGCCACCACCCGCGCCGAGTGGGTGTCGCTCGCGCAGCGCACGGAGGGCCACGGCTACTCGGTGCTCACGATGCCCGATCACTTCGGCGATCAGCTCGCGCCGGTGCCGGCGATGATGACCGCGGCGAACGTCACCACCGACCTGCGCATCTGCGCGCTCGTGTTCGACAACGACTACAAGCACCCCGTGGTGCTGGGCAAGGAGCTCGCCACGATGGACCTGCTCAGCGACGGGCGGGTCGAGATCGGCCTCGGCGCGGGTTGGATGATCAGCGACTACGAGCAGCTGGGCATTCCCTACGACTCGCCGGGCGTGCGCATCGACCGCTTCGTGGAAGGCCTGCAGATCATCAAGCAGTGCATGCAGCCGGGGCCGTTCTCGTTCGAGGGCACGCACTACACCATCACCGGCTACGACGGGCTGCCCAAGCCTGCGCAGTCGAAGGTGCCGGTGCTCATCGGCGGTGGCGGCAAGCGCGTGCTCGGCATCGCGGCTCGCGAGGCCGACATCGTCGGCATCAACCCGAGCATGCACACCGGCGTCGTCGGGCCCGAGACGTTCGGCCACATGACGGCCGAGTCGGTCGACGAGAAGGTCGCCATCGTGCGCGCCGCGGCGGGCGACCGTCTCGGCGACATCGAGCTCAACATCCGCTCGTTCCTCGTCAACGTCACCGACGACGGTGCCGCGGCACGCGGTCGGCTCGCCGGCATGCTGGGCGTCGACGAAGAGATGTTGGTCAGCTCGCCCTTCGCCCTCATCGGCTCACCCGCCGAGCTCACCGAGCGACTGCTCGAGCGTCGCGAGAAGTGGGGCTTCTCGTACGTGATCGTCGGCCCCGACGACGTCGACAAGTTCGCACCCGTCGTCGCCGCGCTCGCCGGCAAGTGACATGACCGCCACGGTCGCGCTCTGTGGCGCGGGCTGGATCTCGATGGCGCACGCTGCGGCGTGCCAGCACCTCGGGCTGCAGCTCACCGCCGTCGCGTCGCGCACGCCGGAGCGGGCCGCCAAGTTGGCCGGCACGTTCGGCGCGGCCGCGGTGTCGTACGACGCGCTGCCCGACGGCGCGCAGGTGGTGGTGGTCGCCACTCCCCCGCAGTGCCACGCCGACGACGCAGTGCGCATGCTCGACGCGGGAGCGGCCGTGCTGTTGGAGAAACCACTGTGCCGCACGCTGGCCGAGGCCGACCGCATCGTGGAGGCGGCGGCGCGCAACCAGGGCCGGCTGCTGTACGCGGAGAACCTGGCATACGCGCCGGTGATCCAACGGATGATCTCGCTGGTGCCCGAGATCGGCGCACTCACCCACCTCGAGGTGCGCTCGCTGCAGGGGCTGCCCACATGGGGCGACTTCACCAGCGACGAATGGGGCGGCGGCGCGCTGTTCGACCTGGGCGTGCACCCGGTGGCCGTGGCGTTGCTGCTCGCCAATGCTGCCGGCCTGGGGCTGCCAGTGGCGGTGAGCGCGGCGCTCCGTGGCGGCCAGGGTCATCAGAGCGACGAACACGCGGAAGTGGCGCTGCGCTATCGCTCGGGCCTCGTCGCGAAGGTGGTATCGAGCTGGCAGTCACCCGACCACCAGCTGTGGGACGCGCAGATCGCCGGGCAGTCCGGCGTGCTACGCGCCGACATCATCCCCACGCAGTCGCTCGAGCACAACGGCAACCCGGTGCCGCTGCCCACGTCGACGGCGCCGATCCCTGCGCTCGAGCAGCTGGGGTACGCGGCGCAGCTGCAGGCGCTCGTCGACGATGTCGCCGCCGGTCGGGAGCCGATCATGAGCGCGGCGTTCGGGCGTCAGGTGCTGCAAGTGGTGCTGGCCGCGTACGCGTCGGCGGGCAGGCGCGGCGATGAGGTCGAGCTGCCCTTCACCGGACCGCCCGACCTCACGCCACTGCAGTTGTGGCGCCACGGCTGACCGCCGCGACGCATGCCGGAATCAGATGGCGCGGACCTTCAGGGCTTCATCGCCCTTGCGGCCCTGGCCGACCTCGAACTCGACGGCCTGGCCCTCTTCGAGTGATCGGTAGCCCGAGCCCTCGATGTTGGAGAAGTGCACGAACACGTCGGCACCGCCTTCCCGCGAGATGAATCCGTAACCCTTTTGTGCATTGAAGAACTTCACGGTGCCGGTTGTCATTGCTGTACCTCATACTTTCGAGCCACCCACCTGGTGGTCACGATCGAGCACATTATCCGCGTCGATCGGCCGCTCGCGCCACGTCGCGCCAGTTTGCGCGAGAGTGGCTGCCATGACCTCCGGCTTCGATCACCTCTACGTCGAGACGCACGACTGGACGGCCGCACTCGCCTTCTGGCAGCAGCTCGGCTTCGAGCTGGAGTACGACACCGGCCATCAGTCCGGCGCGCTGCGCCACCCTGCCGGCGGGGCGACGGTGTTCCTCGCGCAGCAGTCCCTGGAAGACCCGCTCGCCACCGAGGTGTACCTCGCTGCGCCGGCCGACTACGTGCTGCCGGCGGGCGTGCACGTGGTGAGCCCGTTCGTCGAGAGTCACTGGGGCACGAAGGTGGCCGTCATCCAGGACCCCGACGGCCATCGCTTCCGCATCCAGGCGCCGCTGCAGTAGCGGTCACGCGGATGTCGCGGACCGCTCCCACTCGGTGCGCAACAGGCCGTACAGCACGTGGTCGTAGCGACGGCCGTTGCGTTCCTCCGCGTCGCGCACCACGCCCTCGCGCGTGAAGCCGGCCTTCTCCAGCGCACGCTGCTCGGCCGGGTTGTCCATCGCGGTGTCGCTCTGCACCCGGTGCACGCCGTACTCGCGGAACAGGTGGTCGACCAACAACCGCTGTGCGATCGTGCCGTAGCCCTTGCCGCGGTGCTCCGGCAGCAGCGCGATGCCGATGGCCGGGCACGCGCTGCCGGGCGACGGCCCCCACTGCTCGGGGCGCCAGGAGACGTCGCCGATCGGCTCGCCGTCGACCTCCACGACCAGGCGTCCGCCGCGCGGGTCGAGGAACCCGTCGCACTGGAACTGGTGGTGCAGACGGCCGAGCACCTCGTCGGGGTCGATCGGGCCGCTCCAGTTGTGCTCGCCCACCGCGTCGCGGTCGGCAGCCATCGCGACCATCCACGTCAGGTCGCCGCGTTGCACGGGACGCAGACTGACGTGTGGCATGCGGCCAGTGTGCACCTCGGCGGCTCGATCGCACGCATCGCACGAAGCCGGGCAAGGTTTCACACGCGTTCACGGACTCGTGTGGTCGTCGGCCGCGTCAGCGGCCAAGATGTGTGCATGGCATCGCGGCGCACCCACATCGACACGCTGCGCAATGGCGTCTTCGACGTGCTGGTGGTGGGCGGCGGCATCAACGGCGCAGTCACGTCGGCAGCACTGGCCGGCCGCGGTGCGTCGGTGGCGCTCATCGACCGTGGCGACTTCGGTCACTTCACCAGCCAGGAGTCGTCGAACCTGGTGTGGGGCGGGTTCAAGTACCTCGAGAACTACGAGTTCCTGCTGGTCTTCAAACTGTGCCGGTCGCGCAACCGCCTGATGAAGGCGTACCCCGACAACATCAAGGAGATCAGCTTCCTCGCCAGCCTCGACGAGACCTCGCCCTATGCGCCGTGGTTCAGCGCGCTGGGCGCGTTCGGCTACTGGGTCATCGGGCAGTTCGGCACTCGCTACCCGCGCCTGCTCAGCGCGGAGAAGATCCGCGACGAGGAACCGGTCATCGACACCAGCACGGTGCGCGGTGGCATCGAGTACCGCGACGCCTACCTGGTCGACAACGACTGCCGATTCGTGTTCTCGTTCGTGCGGTCGGCGCTCGAAGCCGGCGCCACTGCGGCCAACTACGTGGAGCTGGTGTCGGCGGAACGGCAGGGCGACCGCTGGGTCGCGCAGCTGCGCGACGTGGACTCCGGCGACGAGTTCACCACCACGGCCAAGGTGCTGGTGAACGCGGCCGGCCCGTTCGTCGACGGCCTCAATGCCACGTGGGGTGCGCGCACCGAGCACCGCATCGTGTACTCGAAGGGCATCCACCTGGTGGTGCCCCGGCTCACCACCGACGAGCACCAGCGCGTGCTCGCCTTCTTCGACGACACTCAGCGGCTGTTCTACGTGATCCCGATGGGGTCGCGGTCGGTCATCGGCACCACCGACACTCGCATCGACGAGCCGTTCACACAGGTCGACGACGACGATCGCACGTTCCTGCTCGATCAGATCAACGCTCGGCTCGACCTGGGGACGCCTCTCACCGCCGCCGACGTGATCGCCGAACGCTCCGGTGTACGTCCGCTGGTGGTCAACACCGGCGGCGCCGACCAGCGCGAGGTCGACTGGACGTCGCTCAGCCGCAAGCACGCGATCGAGACCGACCGACGCGCTCGCCTGGTCACCGTGTTCGGCGGCAAGCTCACCGACTGCCTCAACGTCGGCGAAGAGGTCGCGGCCGCCGTCGAGAGCCTCGGCGTGCCGCTGGAGAAGGACCTGAAGAACTGGTACGGCGAGCCCGCCAAGGCCACCCGCACCGAGTTCTACCGCCAGGCGCGGCTGATGAAGATCGACTCGCTGCGTTCCAAGCCCGACGTCGAGCCGTTGAGCGATCGCCTGTGGCGCCGGTACGGCCGGCGCGCGTTCTCGATGCTGGAGGCCATCCGCGACGATCCGCGCATGGGCGAGGACATCATGGACAACGCCGACTACCTGCGGGTCGAACTGCACCTTGCCGCCAACACCGAGATGATCACCAAGTTGGAGGACTTCATGCGCCGCCGCTCGAAGATCGAGCAGGTGGTGCGCGACGACGTCATTCGCGAGAGCAGCGGGCTCGACGAGGTGGCTCGCATCCTGTTCGGCGACGACGCCGAGCGCCGGTTGAAGGAATACTTCGAGACCTGACGTGGCCAGCTCCGACCCGTTCGCCGACATCGCAGAGAACCTCACCGGCGCCGACGACGGCCGCCTCGACCACGACATCCGCCTGATGGGCAAGATGCTCGGCGATGTCATCGCCGACCAGTGCGGCATGCCGACCCTCCGACTGGTCGAAGCCATCCGCCGCAGCGCGGTCGACTCCGACACCGACGACCGCCGACTGGTCGAGCAACTCGACGAGCTGTCCATCGCCGATGCGCTGCACGTGGTGCGCTCGTTCAGCTACTTCGCGCTGCTCGCCAACATCGCCGAGGACACCGACCACGAACGCCGCCGGCGCGCCAACATCCGTTCCTCGGCGCCCGCGCCGCCGGGCACGCTGCAGCACAGCGTGATGCGTGCGCGGTCCATCGGCGCCTCGGAGGGCGACATCGTCGAGTTCCTCGAGCACGGTGAAGTGGTGCCGGTGCTCACCGCCCACCCCACCGAGGTCCGCCGCAAGACCATCCTCACCATCCACACCGCGATCTCCGACCTGATGGACTACCGCGACCGCACCGACATGCACTCGCTGGAACGTCAAGAGTGGGAGCGCTCGCTGTGGTTGCAGATCGTCACGCTGTGGCAGACCGCGATGCTGCGCCTCACCAAGCTGCGCCTGCGCGACGAAGTCAACGACGCCATGCGGTACTTCGAGTTCTCGCTGCTGCAGCAGGTGCCGCGCATCAACCGCGTCATCCACGAGGAGCTGCGTGCGGTGTGGCCCGATGGTCTCCCCGAGCGCGAGCGGCCGTTGCTGCGGGTCGGTTCCTGGATCGGCGGCGACCGCGACGGCAACCCGTTCGTCACCGCCGAAGTGCTGGCGCACACCTTCCAGCAGCAGGGCTTCGTGGTCCTGCGCCACCTGCTCGGGCAGATCGCCAAGTTGAGCGAGGAGCTCAGCATGTCGTCACGGTTGGTCGCCACCTCGCCCGAGCTCGCCGAGCTGGCCGAGGCCGCCGACGACCGCTCGCCCTACCGCCTCGACGAGCCGTACCGTCGCGCGCTGCGCGGCATGCACGCGCGCCTGGCAGCCACGGCCGTCGAGCTCATCGGCACCGTGCCCGGCGTGGCGCCGATCGGCGTGCGACCGGCGTACGCGACGCCCGACGAGCTGATCGCCGATCTGCGGGTGGTCGACGTCAGCCTGCGCGCCCACGCCGCGCGAGCGGCGGCCGAGGCGCGGCTGGCCGACATCATCGGCGCGGTCGAGGTGTTCGGGTTCCACCTGGCGACGCTCGACCTGCGGCAGAACTCGGCGGTGCACGAAGCCACCGTCGCCGAACTGCTGCGAGTGGGCGGCGTGTGCGACCACTACCTCACGCTCTCCGAAGCCGACCGCCGGGCGGTGCTGGTGGCCGAACTGGCGAGCGCACGACCGCTCACCGCCGAGCACACGGTGCTCAGCACCGCGGCTGCCGACGAGATGGCCATCCTCCGCGAAGCTCGGCGCACGCTGCACCGGTTCGGCGATGCCGCGATCGAGAACTACATCATCTCCAAGTGCGAGGCCGTCAGCGACGTGCTCGAGGTGGCGCTGCTGTTCCGCGAAGTCGACCTGCTGGCATCGTTGCCCGGTGCCTCGGCGCCCTCGGTCCTGCGCGTGGGCATCGTGCCGCTGTTCGAGACCATCGACGACCTGGCCAACGCCAGCGAGGTGCTCGACGAACTGTTCTCGCTGCCGTTCTACCGCGAGTGGATCACCGGCCGCGACGATCGCCACGAGGTGATGGTCGGGTACTCCGACAGCAACAAGGACGGTGGCTACCTGGCCTCCAACTGGGCGCTGTACCGATGCCAGGAGGCCATCACGGCCACCGCCGCTCGCCATGGCATCCGCCTGCGCCTGTTCCACGGACGCGGCGGCACCGTCGGCCGTGGTGGCGGCTCCAGCTACCACGCGATCGTGGCGCAGCCACCGGGCAGCGTGCAGGGCAACATTCGCATCACCGAGCAGGGCGAGATGATCTCGGCGAAGTACGCCGACCCCGAGCGTGCCCGTCAGAACCTGGAGGCGCTGGTCGCCGCCACGTTCGACGCCACCGTGACGTCGCACCACACCGAGCTGCTCGGCCGGTCCGGTCCACCGGCACAGTTCGTCACGGCCATCGGCGAACTTGCGGACCTGTCGCAGGCGGCGTATCGATCGCTCGTCTACGAGACACCCGGCTTCGTCGACTGGTTCCGCGCGATCACCCCGCTCGACGAGCTGACGACGATGAACATCGGCTCGCGCCCTGCGTCGCGCACGAACTCGCCGCGCATCGAGGACCTGCGCGCGATCCCGTGGGTGTTCAGCTGGAGCCAGTGCCGGCTGATGCTGCCCGGCTGGTACGGAGTGGGCACAGCGGCGCACACGTGGCGCGGCGACGATCCCGCTCGCACCGATCTGCTGCGGCAGATGTACGACGAGTGGCCGTGGTTCCGCACGGTGGTGAGCAACATGGCGATGCTGCTCGCGAAGACCGACGTCACCATCGCCCGCCGCTACCAGACGCTGGCAGTCGATGTCGCCGGCGCCGACCAGTTCTTCGACACCGTCGTCGACGAGATGGAACGCACGCTGGCCGTCACCCGCGAGTTGCTCGGCACCGACGACCTGCTCATCGACAACAAGGCCTTCGCTCGCGGCAAGCGGTACCGCATCCCCTACATCGCACCGCTGAACCACCTGCAGGTGAGCCTGTTGCGCCGCTGGCGGGCCGGCGAGACCACCGACCTCGTGCAGCGCGGCATCCACCTCACCATCAACGGCGTCGCCACCGGCCTGCGCAACAGCGGCTGAGTCCGCGCGGACTTGGTCCGCGGCCGCGATCCATCCGAGTGCCAGCGGTCCATCCGAGTGCCAGCGGCTCAACCGAGAGCCAGCGGGTCATCCGAGTGCCAGCGGCCCGACGGGGGTGCACCTGCCACTCGGATGGTCGGCTGCCACTCGGATGGTCGG
>CAZWCU010000055.1:0-19903 GCA_964632715.1 uncultured Bifidobacterium sp.
GACTACGCCACCTCCTCCGGCTTGGGCGAGTACCACGGCATCGCTCCTGCGGTGGCCATCCGCGCAGCGACCGGTTCCGAGGCCGCCGCGGCGAACGCCGACGCAGAGCACGCGGTGGCGCTGGCTCGCAGGGCCACCACGATGCTGGGACTGGTGTTCTCGCTCACGCTCGCCGGCGATGCGCTCCTGCGCGACGGCGACGAGCGCGGGAGAGCGATGCTCGACGAGGCGCACGAGATCATCGAACGCTGCCCGGATCCCGGCATCACGTTGCCGCTGCTGGAACGAGTCGCTGCTCGGCACCGAGTCGCTCGGCCGCGGCCCGCGCCGACGGCGGGCCTGGTGGAGCAGCTGTCGCAGCGGGAGATGGCCGTGCTCCGCTGCCTGCCGTCGACGCTGTCGCTCCCCGAGATCGCCCGCGAGTTGTACGTGTCGCCGAACACCGTCAAGACGCAGTGCAACGCCATCTACCGCAAGCTCGCCGTCAGCAGTCGCCGAGCCGCCGTGCAGGTTGCCCGCGAGCACGGCCTGCTCTGATCATCAGAATCGCCAATTGACAACAGGTTGTCTGACTGGAATGACGTTGCTATTGTGACGGACCCCACACCGGTCCGGAGGAGTTGCGTCATGTCACTCATCGAGCACGTCGTCGAGGCTCAGCAGCGGGGAGCCGCTGGTCGGCCCAAGGTCGCCGGGTTCCCGTACCTGGCGGAGACGTTGCGCCTCGCGGGCGTCACCCGCATCGCCGTCACCGTGCCGTCGTGGACCACCGTGCTCACCACTGCGGAAGGTTCGGTGCTGCAGCAGGGAAGCCCGATGACCGAGGGCACCGTCGAGGTGCGACCGTTCGACCGCGACGCGTTCGTCACCGCACTCCGCGCCGACCAGGCCGGCGAGATGGCGTTTCCCGACTGGATGGAGGCCACATGGCGAGCCGGAGTGGTGTGGTACGAGGTCGATCTGCACGCACGCACCTGCACCTACCGCTCTCCGGCCGGCGACAGCTACGTGGAGCAGTACCCCGCGGTCGAGGGCAACGTCGTATGACCCGCGAGATGGAGTCGCTGTACGCAGAACTGTTCGAGGCCGCCGCCCTGGGGCGACGCATCGGCGAGAAGATCGCGGCCACCGAGGGCCAGACCCAGGCGCGGTGGCAGACGATGTGGATCATCGACGAGGGCGCAGCACTCACCGTTCCGCAGATCGCACGCCGGCTCGGCGTGTCGCGACAGAACGAGCAACGCGTCGTCAACGACCTCGTCGGCGAGGGGCTCGCCGAACTGGTCGCCAACCCCGATCACCGCAGCTCTCCACTCGCCCGGCTCACCACCGAGGGCGAGCGCGCGCTGCAGGGCATCAACCGAGCGGCCAGGAAGTCGAACCAGGCCATCGCCGCCGACCTCACCGAGGTCAAGGTCGCTCAGCTGCGTCGGCTGCTGGCCGCATTCACCACCTCGGCGCGCGCCCACCACCCCGACGTGTGAGAGCACGTCGTGTGCGCTCGGTCCCGCTGGGCGGGTCACAGCGCACACGACGTCTCGTTGCGCGGATGTGCCCGCGCTACTTCCGCCAGAAGAGCAGGTGCGTGACGCCGCTGGGGCTGGGCACGGTGTCGAGGTGGTAACGGTCGAGCAGCTCGTCGGGCGACGTCCACAGGCGCTCGCCGCGACCCACCTCCACGGGCGCGACCGCGATGTGCATCGTGTCGACGAGGTCGGCGTCGAGGAACTCGCGGACCGTCTGGACGCCACCACCGAGCCGCACGTCCTTGCCGTCGGCCGCCTCCTTCGCCTGCCGGAGAGCCTCGGCCGGCGTCGCATTCAGGAAGTGGAACGTGGTGTCGGCCAGCGAGAAGCTGGGCCGCGGGTGGTGCGTGAGCACGAACACCGGGGTGTGGAACGGCGGCGTGTCGCCCCACCAGCCCTTCCACTCCAGGTCGGGCCATGGCCCGCGCACCGGACCGAACTTGTTGCGGCCCATGATCTCGGCGCCGATGTTGTGCGAGAAGTCGCGCGCGAAGTAGTCGTCGAGGCCGCGAGTGCCGCCCGGCTCGGTGCGATTCGGCCAGCCGGCCGTGGCGCCGGCCCACGCCATGATGTCCATCGGATTGATGTGCCCGAAGGGTCGCTCGAGGGTCTGGCCCTCGCCGCTCCCGAATCCGTCCTGCGAGATCGTGAAGTTCTGCACACGCAGCAACTGGCTCATCGCGTTTCCTCTTCCTCGGCGTTCGGAGTCGGGGCCAACCCGGCGAGAGCGTACTGGGCCTGCGCGACTGCGAAACCTTCCCAGTCCCACTCGACCGGCCGTCGTTCGAGGCAGGGCACCAGCCGCGCCAGCGAGGCGTGCAGCCCGACCACGTAGCAGCGGTCGATGGCGGCGGCGGGGTCGGTGACGAAATGACTCAGCCGCAGGACGCACCCTGCGTCGACCGGCTCGAGCTCCCATCGCATGAGCGACGCGGCATCGAGATGCGTGTGCTCGAGCAGCATCGGCGGCTCGACGCGCAGGATGGTGCAGGTGATGGTCATCGGTTCCTCACCGCGACCGGCGAACACGATCTCGCCGCCCTCGCGCAGGTCGACGGTGATGTCGGCGTCGAACGGCAGCCACCAGTCCGCGAGGCGCTCGGGATCGGTGATGGCCGCCCACACGTCGCGGACGGGAAACGGGAGGTGGCGTTCGAAGCGGATGACGCCACCGTCGGCGGTGCGCTCGAACGTGCCGTCGTACGCGGCGGGGAGGTTGCTCATGTGTGTTCCTTCGACGTGACGGTCGGAGAGGTGGTGGAGGTTCGGCTGGTGACAGGTGTGACGGTGCGGTGCAGGTGACGTTCGAGCGAGTCGAGCTTCCCTGCCCACTCGGCCCGGTACGGCTCGAGCCACGCGTCGAGCTCCATCAGCGGCTCTGGTCGCAGCCGGTACAGACGCCGCTGCGCATCGCGCCGTACGTCGACGAGGCCGGCGGTGCGCAGCACCTTCAGATGGCGCGACACGCCGGGCTGGTGCATGCCGACGATCTCGACCAGTTCGCCGACCGACCGCTCGCCGCCGCGGACCGCGTCGAGGATGCGCAGGCGGGTCGGCTCGGCGATGACTTCGAGGACAGCTGCTGCGGGCATGGGTCGAGCATACGTCATCCCATATATATGTGCAATCAGATATTGGCGCCCGTTCCAACCGCTGCGATTAGCGTCCGCAAAGGTGAACGCGGCGACGGGACTGTCGAGCATCGACGCCGACCGCGTCGACGAACTGCACGAGGGGTGGCGAGCCGCGGTTCGCCACTTCGTGGGCGACGACTCCGGGCGCAGCGTCGTGCTCATCGGCGCAGGGTGCACCGTGGGCCACGCGGCCGACGTCGTGCGGCCCGGCGCCAGCGTGAACAAGGTGTTCATCTCGGTGGCCACTCAAATCCTCGCTGCCGAGGGGCAACTCGACCTCGACGCCGACGTGTCGGTCGCCGACCTGCCCAGCAGCATCAACCCATCGGTGCTCGACTCGCTCTCGCCGGGGCACCGGTTCAGCATCGGCGAGCTCTCCAGGCTGGCGCTCTCGACGGGCGACAACCGCATCGCCGAGCACCTGGTGCTGCTGCTCGGCGCCGACCGGGTCAACGCGGTCGCGTCATCACTCGGCTGTTCCCGCACCCAACTGCGGGTGGGCTTCGCCGACGAGATGCTCAGCGCTCGCGGCCGAGCGAACGTGACCACTGCCGCAGACTGCGCCACCGTGCTCGACGCAGTGTTCCGGTTGCCGGTGCTGGCACCGCTCCGGCCCGCGTTGCGGTCGAGCCTGTTCAACTCGCGAATCCTGCTGCGCATGCCCGACGAGATCATCGTCTCGCACAAGACCGGCAGCCTCGCCGGCGTGGTCAACGACGTCGGCATCATTCACGCACCGAGCGGCGATCTGATCGCCTGCTTCCTCACCGACGGCCAGACCGACTCGGCACGCACCTCGGCCGACATCGGTGCGTGTGCGCGGGCGGCGCTCGATGCCTGGGAGGTGCGTCCTCGGTGATCGCGCATCCGCCTGTTCGCTGCGGCGACCACGTGACCATCCGCTTCGACGGCGCCCTCGACGCGACGTTCCGGTTCCCGCCAGGCGTGCTCACCGACGACTCCGCCGACGCCGCGGTCGCTGCCGGGTGGCTACCGGCGATGGCTGCCGGCGAGCCGCTGGTGGTGGAGGAACCCGTGTCGGCGCGCCTCGTCGACAACGCCGACATGATTGCCGACATCGTGCTCTCGTGGGACCGTGCGCTGCGCCCCGACAGTCCGCTCTACGGCCGGGTGCCACTGATGGCGTCGCGTCGCGATGCGACACCTCGCGCGGCGAGTGATCGAGGCACCGCCTGCTTCTTCACCGGCGGGGTCGACTCCTTCCACAGCGTCATCCGCCATCGCGACGAGATCGATGCACTCGTCTTCGTGCACGGCTTCGATCTGCTCGACGACCAGCACGATCGGCTCAACCAGCAGGTCGCCGCCCGTCTGCATGCCGCCGCCGCCATGCTCGGGCTGCCGTTGATCGAGGTGGAGTGCAACCTCGTCGCCTACAGCTCGTCGTTCGGCATCGGCTGGGACGACTACCACGGCCCGGCGCTGGCAACCGTCGCGTTGCTGCTGGCGCCGCACTTCTCGAAGGTCTACGTGCCGGCCACCACCACGTACGCGGTGCTCTATCCACTCGGCTCGCATCCGCTACTGGACCCGCTGTGGAGCACCGACCAGGTGCAGATCGTGCACGACGGCGCCGACGCAACACGGATCGAGAAGGTGCGCGCCATCGCGGGCGAGCCCGCTGCGCGCCACCACCTGCGAGTCTGCTTCGAGAACCGCAACGATCGCTACAACTGCGGTTTGTGCGAGAAGTGCATCCGTAGCGGCGTCGCGGTTCGCGTCGCCGGGGTGGAAGGCAGCTTCCCGCCGTTGCCCTCACCGACGCTGCGCCAGATCGCCAGCGTCAACGTGGTCGGATTGGGCACTGCGTGGATCGGCTACCGCGACGAACTGGCGCGCACGAAGGCCAACGAGCGACTGCGGCGGGCCATCGACATCGCGCTCGCCCGGCGCCGGATGAAGAAGTGGCCGCTCGTCGGCCGGTGGGTGCGGTGAACTCCGCGCACTCGGACGCGGTGCGGGCGGACGAGACGCACGTGCACGCGATCGATCAGCATGGGTTCGCGGTGGTGCCGTCGGTGCTCGACGCCGACATGGTCGCCCGCTGTGGCGACGCGCTCGACGAGGTCTTCGAGGCAGAGGGCGACATCGCCGAGGCTCGCCGCTGGCTGACCACCGCCTACAGAGTTGCGTACATGTTGCCGGCAAAGCACTCGGTCTTCCTCGACCTGTGCCGACCCGGCAGACTCACCGCGCTGTCCGCCGCCGTGCTGGGCGACGATTGCGTGATCGCCGGTTTCAACGGGCAGTCGATGATCCCGGGAGGCGAGGGGCAACCGCTCCACCGCGACCACGCGGTGCAGACACCGGGCGTCACCCTCTACCTGCACTCGGTCGTCGCGCTCGATCGGTTCAACATCACCAACGGCGCCACCCGGCTGGTGCCCGGCAGCCACCGCGACGCGCTGCGGGGAGCGGAGCCGGCTTCGATGGAGTCGCACGCGCGTCATGTCGAGCTCGAACCGGGCGACGCGGTGGTGTTCGACGCCACATGCGTGCATGCGGGGAGCGCGAACACGTCGACACGGCCGCGACGCGCGCTCCATGTGTTCTTCGCGCGTCGCTGGGTGCAGCCGCACTGGGACTTCCCGGGCAGTCTGCGGCCGCACGACGCCGATGGGCTCGACGCCGAACGCCGGCGGCTGCTGGGGTTCGGCAACGTGCCCGCGCGCTACGACCACGCAGCGCGCCGATCATTCGGCTACGGATGGGGGTAGCGGTGCACGCCCCGTTCGCGCGCTTCGGTGCCGCGCTGGTCGATCGGGCGATTCGCTCGCCCGCACTCGGGGGCGAGCCCGGGCGGCGGTTCGCGTTCACCGTCGGTGCCGCTCGCACGCTGCGCAGCCTCGATCGCCACACCGACACTCGCATCGACCCGAGCCGGGCCGGGCGTGCACTGCTGGCCGCGGCACCGCACGCGTTGGCCACCCTGGCCAGCCACCTGCCCGGCGGCTGCGCGCTCGTGTCGGCCACCAACGGCAAGACCACCACGACCAACCTGCTCGCCGAGATCGCCCGCGCCGCGGGCCACGACCCGGTGGTGAACCACCTGGGGGCGAACATGCCCCCAGGCGTCTGCGCCGAACTGATCGGGCGCTCGCGCCGCGGCGCCCCGCGCGCCGACCTCGGCGTGTTCGAGGCGGACGAGCTGTGGCTCGATCACATGGTCGGCCCGCTGGCGCCGCGCGTGATCGTGCTCGGCAACCTGTTCCGCGACCAGCTCGATCGAATGGGCGAGATCGACCGGGTGGCCGCTCGCTGGCGCGCCTGTGTCGCCGAGCTGCCACCGTCGACCGTGCTGGTGGTGAACGCCGACGATCCTCGCGTGTGCCAGCTGGCCGCGGCGCACCCGAACGTGGTGCACTTCGGACTCGCCGACCACGACCGCGATGCTCCCCTCGGCAGCACTGATGTGCCCGACTGCCTGCACTGCGGCGGGGTGTTGACCTACCGCGGCGCGCACATCGGACATCTCGGTCGCTGGTCGTGCCCCACCTGCGGAGATCGCCGTCCCACGCAGCCATCCGCCGAAGCGAGCGACGTCGAGGTGCGCGGCCTCGCCGGCGCGTCGTTCACGCTCACGGTGCGCGATCCCGCGTCCGACACGTCCGTCGCCGAACGCGTGCAGCTGTCGGTGCCCGGCCGCTTCAACGTGGTCAACGCCACCGCCGCTGCCGGCGCCGCGCTCGCGCTCGGCTACTCGGTCCAAGCGATCGTCGCCGGGCTCACCCGATCGGGCGGCGCGTTCGGGCGCAGCGAGCGGCTGCAGATCGGCGAGCAGACGGCCACGCTCGTGTTGGCCAAGAACCCGTGCGGCTTCGACGAGGTGATCACCATGCTCGGCAGCGAACCGGGACCGCTCGACCTGCTGTTCGTGCTCAACGATCGCGATCTCGACGGTCGCGATGTCTCGTGGATCTGGGACAGCGACGTCGAGCGGCTCGCACCGCACGTGGGACGCGCGACGTGCGGCGGTTCGCGTGCAGCGGAGGCGGCACTGCGGCTCGACTACGCGGGCGTCGACGCGTCCGTGATCGAAGTGGTCGACGGCATCGCTGCGCCGTTGCATCGTGCGCTCGAGCGAGCCGACGGAACCGTGGTGGCGGTGGCCAACTACTCCGCGATGCTCGACGTGCGCGAGACCGTTGCCGAGCTGGGGCACGCCGCCCGGTACTGGTGGTGACCGTGCAGCGCTCCGACATGGTGGTGCGGATGACTGTGCTGTACCCGGACCGCCTGAACCTGTATGCGGACCGCGGGAACGTGCTCGTGCTCGCGCAGCGGTGCCGGCGCCGCGGCATCGCCTTCGAGCTCACCGAGGTGCACATCGGCGACACGTTCGGTGGACCGCGACCCGATCTGGTGTACCTCGGCGGTGGCCAGGACCGCGACCAGCGCGCGTGTGGCGCCGACCTGCAGCGGCACCGCGAGGCCCTCGCCACGGCCGCGGCCTCCGGCACCACCGTGCTCGGAGTCTGCGGTGGCTTCCAGCTGCTCGGCCACGAGTACGTCACTCCCGAGGACACGATCCCCGGGCTCGGGTTGCTCGACGCGGTCACCGTGCGCAGCGATGGTCCACGGCTCGTCGGTCACGTGGTCGTCGATGTCGGCGCAGCGGAACTGGCACCCGAGCCGCGACGGCTCGTGGGGTTCGAGAACCACCAGGGACGCACCGAGCTCGGCGCGGGTTGTCGTCCGCTCGGCACGGTGCTCGTCGGTGCCGGGAACAACGGTGACGACCGCACCGAGGGCGCAGTGGCGGGCACCGTGATCGGCACGTACCTGCACGGCCCGCTGCTGGCGAAGAACGGTTGGTTCGCCGATCAGCTGATCGAGCGCGCGGTAGGGACTCCGCTCCCCGAACTCATCGATCGATTCGCCGATGCCGTGCACGCTCGGGCGGTCGAGGCTGCGTTGGTCACTCGCTGAACGCCGGCGCACGGCTGCTCGCCGCGGGTGGCGGCGTGAGCAGTTCGTGCAGCGTCTCCGCGGCTCGGGCGACGGACGCCGGTGCCTCGTGGAGGGCGATCATGCCGCGTTCGGCGTAGAGCGCGAGGCGCGACATCTGCTCGACGGCACGGCGGGCGGTTGCGTGCGTGAACGGACTGCGGTGACCCGGTCGCCAGAACGCCGGCGCCGAGCGCACGGTCATGTGCGGGTGGTGCTGCGCGAGTGTCGCGACGCAGCGGCGGGCCGCGAACGGCCAGGAGACGGAGATGACCGACGAGACTGCTCCATGGCGCTCCTGCAGCGCAGCCATGCCGAGCCGCACGTTGTCGCCGGTGTGCCCCGAATCGCGTTCGATCACGATGCGGTGTCGAGGAACACCGCGTCGCTCCAACTCGTCGGCGAACACGTCGGCCTCACAGCGATCGTCCGCCAACGTCACGCCACCGGTTGTCAGCACCAACGGGGCCGCCCCACGGTGGAACAGCTCGGCCGCACGATGCGGCACGTGCGGATCGCGGCTGCCGAAGCACATGATCGCATCGCTCGGGCGCAGCTCGTCGGTCAACGCCAGGTAATCGAAGACCGTCGCATACGCGTCGGCACCGTTGCGAGAGAGGTCGTTGCTCATCCGCGCAACGCTCCGAGGCGCACCATCAACTCGTCCACCGCTCGGTCGAACGAAGCGAGACCGAAGTGCGCGCGCCCGATGTCGAGCAGCTCCTCGTGCGCCTCCTGCCAGGCCGCGGGGTCAGTGAGCATGCGCACCGACTGCCGGCACCACTCCGCGGGGCTGTCGCCGACCAGCACTTCCGCCAACGCTCCCAGCTGGAGGCCCTCGGCGCCGATGGTGGTGGTGACGAACGGCGAACCGCTGACGATCGACTCGATCAGCTTGAGCTTGACGCCGCTCCCGAAGCGCAGGGGGACCAGTTGCACCAGGTGGCGTTCGAGGGTGTCGACCGGATCTGCGACACGACCGACCACTGACACGCGACCGCCGCTGCGGGCGAGCACCGACGGCGTCGGATCCGAGCCGGCGATCGTGAGCCGGAGCTCGGGGAGCACCGTCCACAGGTCGGGCATCAGGTCGTCGACGAGGTGTCGCACGGCATCGGCGTTGGGCGAGTCCTCACCCGACATGAACCCGCCGAGGAACACCGCGTCGTGGCGGTCGCCGTACCCGACCGGACGATCGCGCAGCTCGACGCCCCACGAGACGAGGACGGCCTCCCGACCCGGCGCCGCCCGACGCACCAGCGCGGCCTCCTCGTCCGACACGCACGTGACCACGTCGGCCCACATCCAGGCAGCAACCTCCGACTTCATCGACTGCGTGGCTTCCGACTCGACCGCTCGTGCTCGTGGATCACCCAACGCGTGGAGCAGCTGCGCCTGGCGCGAGAGTCGCACGGCCACGACGGCTTCGACGTCGACGACCCGGATCGCCTGCGGCTGCGTGGCGAGGATGACGTCGCCGAAGCGCTCGACGTTCTGCGCTCTGCTGACGACCACTGCCGAGAAGTGGCCGCGTCGCGAGGCGAGCCATCGCTGGGGACTGCTGTTCGACCAGTCGGCGATCTCGACACCGTTCGCCGAGAGGAACGGTGCGTAGCGCTCCGCGTGTGCGAGGTCGGAGGCCAGCAGCGTGATCACCGCCGAGGGGTAGCGCGTGGCCATGCTGGTCAGCAGCGAGGCCATCCGCGGATCGCCGCTGCCGCGGTCGGACTGCGCGATGCGGTCGTCGACCACCAGCACCCGGTCCACCGCTGCGGAGTCGCGTCCGCGCAGCGTGCTGCGGTGGAGATCCGGCGGCAATGCCGCCAGGGTCGGCGCCCAGCGCTCGCTGAAGATCGTGCGGTTGAATCGGTTCAACGCCACCGCTCGCTCGGGCGAACTGGAGCCGCTGCGCGAATGGCGCACTCGGGAGCGCGGGTCGGACACCACCAGCAGCCCGCGTGCGCGCAGGTCGAGCGCCAGCTCCACGTCTTCGTAGTAGCCACGAACGTACGCCGCGTCGAACCCGCCGATGGCCGAGAACACCGACCGTCGGATGAGGAGACAGGCGGCCGAGGCGTAGGGCACCGCTCTGGGGCGTGCAAGCTCCCACTCGTGATCGTCGACGAGCGACATCGTCTCGCCGTCGCGCAGCAACACCGAACCCACCTCGGCGAGCGTGCCGTCGGCGTGGAAGAGCGCCGGACTCACCGCGGCCACCGACTCCTGCCGCTCGAGCACCTCCAGCAGCGGCGGCAGCCAACCCGGCTGCACCTCGACATCGCTGTTCAGCAACAGCAGCAACTCACCGCGAGCGTGGAGCGCCGCCTGGTTGACGGCGGCGCCGAAACCGACGTTGAGCGGATTTCTGATGAGCCGCGCGCCACTGACCTGCGCGGCGACGACGTCGCCCGCACCGTCGGGCGAGGCGTTGTCGACGATGACCACCTCGAAGCACGCAGGGGTGTTCGCCACCAGCGAGTCGAGCGCGGCCAGCGCGAAGTCGGCGTGCCCGTACAGGGGCATCAGCACCGAGATGCGTGGCACCCCCACCGAGGGCAGGGCGACGGTGCGGCTCGGGTCGACCGGTCCGTCGCCGGTTCGGATGTCGACGGTCGGGATGTCGGCGGCCGGTGACTGCATCAGCGACGGAACCAGCCGTACACCCGGCGCGGGCCACGCAGCCAGCGCATGGTCTTGGTGGCGAACACGGCGTCGAGCGCCCGCCTTGCCTCGTCGAGTTCGACCTGCGCGTCGCGGAGATCGGTGCCGAGTCGGTCTGCGTGCTGCACGGCCGTCGTGTGGTCCTCGCACACTCGTTCGAGCTCGTCGCGGACGTGGACGTTGTAGGCAGAGATGCGACCGATGTCGTCGTTGAGCCGGACGATCTCGTCGTGCGCCGCGGCGAGCGCCGACTCCAGTTGGGCGGTGCGGCCGTCGTCGCGTTCGAGCAGCATCGCCAACGCATCGCGCTCGGCGACCAGCCGGCGACCACGTGCGGCGTGAGCCGTTCGCACCGCCGCCAGTTCGGTCTCGAGCCGCACCACCCGCGCATTGCCGGTCTGGTCGGGAGTCGCACCCGAGCGAAGGGACCAGGCGGTGTCGATCATCGTCGCGAGTCGGTCGAAGTGAGCATCGATGCGCCGCGTGATGCTCGCCAGCGCAGGCTCCGGACCGAGCGCGGTGAGCGCCCAGCGCAACGCGCTCGGCAGCTCGTCGGCCGACTCGATGTAGCCCTCACGATCGACCAGGTGCGACATCAACCCACGATGCTTCGACTGCCGCGGCGCATTGAACAGCACCGCCCGGCGGCCATATGCCATCGTCGTGATCGCACCGTGCAGTGACACACCGACGAACGCCTCAGCGCCGGCGAGGATGGCGGCGAAGTCGACGGGCAGCAGCGACGTCGACGGCGCCCACACCCTGCCGGGGTGGCGGGTTCGGAAGGCCGCCGCGAAGTTGGCATCGCCGTGGCCGACACCGGTCTCGAGCACCACGATGTCGATGTCGGCACGATCGCCGAGCACGGCGTCGAGCGCCATGCTGATGCGGTCGACGTCGTCGACCATCGAGCCGTTGCCCTGCACGGCGATGTAGCGAACCGGCGGGATCCAACCGAGCGCCCGGTGAAGTCGGCGGCGGCGGTCGACCACGGCCTGCTCGAACAACCGCGGCGCGAGGAAGCCCGGGTCGGGCACGACCGCGATGTCCTGGTCGACACCGACGGTCTCCAGCCGCTTGCGCGACTCGTCGTCGCGCACCGCGAGGAAGCGGTGCCTGTTCGCCGCTGCCCGCACCAGCGGGACGTGCTCGTCATCGATGTCGAACGGGATGCCGACGGCGTTCCAGGCGGTGGCGATCGGTTCGTGCGGGCCGGCCCCGTCGACGAACCACGTGCTGGGGGCACGGGCCACGGTGGCTTCGGGCGTCGTGTCGTAGTGCGGCGCGAGCAGGTGGTCGAGGAAGTGGATGATCTCGCCCCCGCCGATCACGAGTGCGTCGCAGTCGCGGGCGACCTCGGCGCGCCGTTCCGGTGTGGGCGCACCGAGCGGCTCGGCCACCTCGCCACCGTCCATCGGCACCGGGTGCTCCCAGCCGAACGGTGAGAAGCGCCGCACGATGAGGTCTGGCATGCGTCGGATGAGTTCGTGCTCCGCCACTGCGGGCAGCAGCAGGTCTCCGAAGTTGGCGAGATCGAACGTGCCGAGCAGCCCGACGACGGGCCGGTCCTGGTTCCCGCGTGCGTCTCCCACGACCTCCGAGGGTAGCCGCAGCCGTCACGCACCGCTGTTGAACAGGCCGTCTGGTCGCACGCCTTCCACGCTGGATGTGGGATCCGTGTGACCAGACGCCGAATTCGGCGCGGCTGCCGAGGAAGTTCCGCGTGCCGCGTCGAAATCGGGGCGCGCCGTTCGTAGCAGTATGAGCGGCGCCCGTGTGGGGCGCCCGGAACCGAGGAGACCCGACATGCAGTACTTGATTTCCGTGATCACCGACAGCACCGAACTCGCCGACCCGGCCGAGATGGTGGCCATCGATGCGTTCAACGACCGGCTCGTGGCCGACGGCTACTGGGTCTTCGCCGGCGGCCTCGCCTCGCCCAGCACGGCCACCGTCATCGACCACCGCGGCGAGGCACCGGTGATCACCGACGGCCCGTTCGTCGAGACCAAGGAGCACATGGTCGGCTTCTGGATCATCACCGCGTCCGACCTCGACGTGGCGCTCTCGCTCGCCGCCGACGGTTCGAAGGCCTGCAATCGAAAGGTCGAGGTACGCCCGTTCCTGGGCGACTGATCGTGGCTCCAGCCGGCGACGCGGTCAGCGAGGCGATCACCCGGGCGCACCACGAGCAGTGGGCGCGGGTGGTCGCCTCGCTGACCCGGCGCTTCGGCGACCTCGACGTTGCCGAAGAGGCCACTGCCGAGGCGTTCGCAACCGCGGTCGGTCGCTGGCCGATCGACGGAGTGCCGCCCAACCCGGGTGGCTGGCTCACGACCACCGCTCACCGCAAGGCGATCGATCGCATCCGGCGCGAGCACCACCGCGGTGCCAAGCAGAAGGGGGCTCTGGTGCTGCACGACGACGACTCGCCCCCGATGCACGCAGTCGACGACGACCGGTTGCGGCTGATCTTCACCTGCTGCCACCCGGCGCTCGCGATGGAGTCGCGAGTGGCGCTCACGCTGCGCATGGTCGCAGGCCTCACCGTCCCCGAGATCGCACGAGGCTTCCTGGTGCAGGAGGCCACGATGGGGCAGCGGATCAGCCGTGCGAAGGCCAAGATCAGAGCGGCGAACATTCCCTATCGCGTGCCGGCCGCCGCCGACCTTCCTCCTCGTGTCTCGGGAGTGCTCGCCGTGCTGTTCCTCGTGTTCAACGAGGGGTACCTTGCCAGCGGCTCCGACACCGAGCCCGTGCGTCGCGAGCTCACGTCCGAGGCCATCCGGCTCACTCGGCTGGTGCGCGATCTGCTCCTCGACGACGGCGAAGTGGCCGGGCTCCTCGCGCTGATGCTGCTCACCGACGCGCGCCGCTCTGCACGCGTCTCCGCGGGCGGCGAACTGATCCCGCCCACCGACCAGGACCGCGACCTGTGGGACGCGACGCTGATCGCCGAAGGCCACCGGCTGGTGCGCGAGCGGCTGCAGTCCGGCATGGCTCCCGGGCGTTACCAGATCCTCGCTGCGATCAACGCCGTGCACACGTCGGCCCGGCACGTGGCGCACACCGACTGGTCGCAGATCGTCGCGCTCTACGACCAACTCGTGCAGCTCGACCCGTCACCGATCGTCGTCCTCAACCGCGCGGTCGCGATCGCCGAGCTCGACGGTCCACACGTGGCGCTCGCAGCGGTCGACCGGCTCGCGGAGCCACTGGCCGGCTACCACGCCTACCACGCGACGCGGGCCGAACTGCTGCGCCGACTGAGTCGTGACGGCGACGCACGCGCCGCGTACGACCGTGCCATCGAGCTCGCCGGCAACACCGCCGAGATCGCCTACCTCACCCGCCGCCGCGACGAACTCAGCAGCTGAGCTCGCGGCCCGTCGGTGCTGCTCAGGAAGCTTTTCATCACGGCATCCGTGATGAAAAGCTTCGCGAACTCACCGTCGGCGGAGTGATCGGTGGCCGCGCAACCGACCGGAGCGAGATCGGGGAGTGCTCACTCGACGGGCGGCGAGCAGTAGCGATGTTGGACGATGTGCCTCAGCGCGTCGCGAGCCGCGTCGGTGACGAAGATGCGGTCGATCTTCTGCGCTGCCGCGACGAGTTGGCGGAGACCGGAGGGCACGCCGTCGAGCGGAGGCGGCTCGACCGGGCTGCGCAGGTCGGTGCCGTGCTCCAGCGACGCCTGCAGCACGTCGGTCTGGTACGCCTCCCATCGTTGACGACCGACCACGTAGTCGGGGCGGTCTCGGTAGACGAGCATCACCAGCCGGCCGGCGGCGAACCGCCGGCGATCCTTGCCGTCCGCGCAGGGCAGCGGCTCCCCGCTCCCCGACCACTCGATCAGGCCGCCCACAGCCCACGCCTGGTCGTTGAGCGCGCTGACACGATCTTCGGTGACCGACGCCGCGTAGCAGTCGTCGGGTCGAACGCCGACCACCTCGAGGTACATGCGGATGAGTTCTTGCGGCGTGCTCGGCAGGTAGGGAAAGGGTGAGGGAATCGTGTGGGCCTGCCGCGGCAGCGGGTGGACGGCCCGGGCAACGGCTCCCCAGTTGAGGGCCTCCACGTGCACACCTGGCACACCGTGGTGCGGCACGTCGATCGGGCGCGGCATCTGCTGCATCGGGTCGCTGCCCGGGCCACCGGGGCGGAACACGTACATGCCGGTCACGTGACTGAGCAGGTCGCTCGACCCGTCTTCGCCCTGCGAGTAGTTGCGCACGATCAGGTGGCGGGCGATGCCGAGGGTGTGCTCCGGCCCGACACCGATGGCGGTGAGTGCGGCGACGCCGAGGTCCTCGTCGACCACCGACGGTTGGCCGACGCGGCGGGCGACCACGCGCTCCTGTCCGTCGAAGAACGTGGCCGCCACTGGCACCGCGGACGGCGGCAGCGGGACAGGGGCGGCGTGCACGACGTCCCACTCCACGACCCGTCCGTTCTCCGACCCGCCGCGCGCCGGGCTGATCCGATCGGGAACCCGGTACACGCCGTAGACGAGATCGGGTCTGGCCACCAACCCGCTCGACGCGAGGAAGGCCGACACCTCCTCGACCTGCGTCTTTCCGCGGGTGGCCAGCCGAGAGAAGACGATGGGTGCACGGTGCTCCGCGAGGTACGGACGGCGTGCGGCGTCGCGCGCCGCGCGCTCCATCGTTGCCTGCTCGTCGCGGTCGCGCATCGCAGGCCCGACGGGGGCCATCGGCGCAGCGGGCGGCTTCATGCGACCGAGCGGGTTGGTGAAGAGATCCTTGATCTGGGCCTTCGACTGGGAGGCCGTCCACGCCGCCATCTCGTCAGGAGTCATCGTCGCGATCTGCTCGGGCGCCAAGCCCTGCACGGCGGACGAGCCGTACACCCATTCGCCAGCCGGGCCGTGCAGAGGTCGCTGCGCCACCCGCTCCCGGTGCGCGGCATACACGTCGGCCTTGGCCTGCGCTGCCTGCCCCTGCACCGCCGCGACCTTGGCCATCTGTGCGTCGTACTTCGCCCGCTGCTCTGGCGTCAGCTTGGCGAGGGTCTCCTCGCTCGGTGCGCTGGACAGCGACGAGACGGTCGACTTGATTCGGTCGAACAACCCCATCGCGTCACCCCGTGCTCGTCGTCCGAAGGATCCGATCTCTGCGAACTGTAGACCTCAGCAGTCGTATTCGTCGGGGAGTCGCATGGCCGGACCGCCGGCGTGCAACCCGAGCGGTGCAGCACGACCCTTCGGTTCCTCCCATGCCTCCTGCCGACCGAGCGCGGTGAGGTCGAGGTACGGGTAGCCGTTGTGGAACTCCTCGATGCCGCGCCCGAACGAGGAGTACGTGTGGAACACGTCGCGGCCGACCCGCAGGAACGCGCTGATGCCAGGTACCTCAGAGCCGTTCATGTCGTCGGTCCACGGCCCTCTCGTCCATGGCGTGCCGGTCACGGCCAGCTCGGCTGCGGTGCGGAAGTGGAGCACCACCGGCGCGACTCGGGCGTCGAGCGTGGTGTGGAAGTCGAAGTTGAAGTCACTGCCGTGCGACGAGTACCAGGGGAACGTCCATCCCATCCGCTCGCGGAACTCGGCCAGCCTGCTGTACGGCGCTCGCGACACGGCGACGAGCGTGGTGTTGCGCACATGGAGCTGACGCAGGTTGCCGATGCCGTCGGCCGCGGACGAGCAGCTCGCGCACGGCTGCGTCCAGTCCGGTCCGAACATGAAGTGGTGCATCACCAACTGGTCACGGCCGTCGAACAGGTCGAGCAGCCCGACCGGTCCGTCGGGGCCTTCGAACGTGTACGGCGTGTCGACGCGAACCATCGGGAGTTGCCGACGCTTCGCATTGAGGCGATCGCGGGCGCGGGTGAGCTCCTTCTCCTCGGCGAGCAGGTCGCGCCGTGCCGCGAACCACTCGGCGCGCGACACCACGTCGGGCAGGTGCGGGGGCATCGTCACTTCCGACCCTTCTTCTCGCCGCGCCTCGGCGGCTGCGGTGCTGACTGACGCTGGATCGTCTCGGCGATGCGCTTGATGCGGCGCAGTCGTGCGTCCCAGGCGGCGCCGACGTTCGCGAGTTGCTCGACGGCGCGGGCGAGTTGCGCCTGGTCGACGCGGAACTGCTTCTCCCTGCCGGCCGCGCTGCCGTGCACGAGGCCCACACGATCGAGCACGAGGAGGTGCTTGGCCACGGCCTGGCGGGTGACGGGCAGCTTGGCGCTCAGGCTGGTCGCCGTGCCCGAGCCGTCGCTGAGCAACAGATCGAGCATTCGACGTCTCGTCGGGTCGCCGACCGCGGACCACAGGTCGTCGTCGACGACCGTGCTCATGAGCGCGTTCCCACGCCGGCGGCGTAGGCGGGCAGACGCGGCAGGAAGTGGTCCCACCCGCTGACGTGCGACGCGTGCTCGGCAGCAACCTTCGCGTCGTCCCACCCGCGCTCGCGGAACCCGGACTCGGTGAGGTGGAGCAGCGTGCCCGTTCCCACCGGCTCCAGCTCGAAGGTGACGAGGAACGAGTTGTTCGCTGCTGCGACCGTGCCCTCGGTGTGCGTCCACCGGAACGAGAACAACCGGTACGGGATGGCGTCGACGACGGTGAACTGCTCCCACGCCATGGCGCCGTCGCCCGGGTCGAAACCGATGCGACCTGGTGCGCCCGGTGTCGCGGAGAACTCCGCTTCGTCTGGCCACCACGCACGCACGTGCGTTGGGTTGCTCACCACATCGAACACCACCTCGGGTGACGCATCGATGTGGACCGTTCGCTCGATCGTTCCGTGCTCCATGTTCAACACCTTTCGCAATCATCGGTTGCGCGTCACTGTATTCGCTCGACATGCGATGTGCAACCATTTGTTGCGTGATCGGTTCATCCGGACCGATCGGTGAGGGTGGCCTGCTACCGGTTGCGGGCCTCGCGGTAGGGCAGGCCCTTGGAGGGATCCGGTTCTCGAGGCAGGCCCAACGCCTTCTCACCGAGGATGTTGCGTTGGATCTCGTCGGTGCCGCCTGCAATCGACTGGGCCGGCACCGAGATGAGCACTTCGGCGATCACGCCCTCGAACGGGCTGTCGGGCTCGTCGCCGGCCAGCATGCCACTGGCACCGGCGAGCATGCTGTGCACCTTCGCCGCCTGCCGCGCCAACCGCGTGAGGGCGAGCTTGCCGATCGATCCTTCCGGGCCTGGCGGGCGACCGAGTGCTCGCGACGCCTTCGCCCGCTCCGCTGTCCACTCGCTGACGCGCTGCATCGTCGCCAGCCGAGCCAGCTCCTGACGCACGAGCGCGTCGCGGGTGGCGCCGACTCGACGCGCGTGCGGCACGGCGAGATCCGCCCTTCCCGCGCGCTGCGGGTACCACGAGTACACCTTCGCCGACTCCTGCGCTTCGTGTCGCGCCTCGTCCAGCGCGGCACCCGCGTCGACGCCTTCGAGCCGTGTGCGCCCGATCAGACCGAAGCGACGTTCGTGGGCCAGCGTCGCCAGCGCGGCCGACCAACCCTGGTCCACCGCTCCCACCACCCACTCCTTCGGGATGCGAGCGTCGGTCATGAACACCTCGTTGAACGAGGAGTGGTGGTTCATCTGCCGCAGCGGCCTCACCTCCACGCCGGGCTGCCGCATGGGGAGCACGAAGTAGGTGATGCCCTGGTGCTTCGGTGCGTCCCAGTTCGTCCGTGCGACCAGCATCCCCATGTCGGCGTGATGCGCGCTGGTGTTCCACAGCTTCTGGCCGTTCACCACCCACTCGTCGCCGTCGAGCAGAGCGGTCGTGGTCAGGCCCGCGAGGTCCGAGCCGGCGGTGGGTTCGCTGAACAGCTGGCACCACACCTCCTCACCCGTCAGCATCGGACGCAGGAACCGTTCGCGCATGCTGTCGGGGCCCTGCTCCAGGATGGTCGGGCCGGCCAACCCGGACGGCACGCTCGACACCGCTCCGCAGCGAGCGAGCTCGTCGTACACCACGTCGTCGGCCCATGCCGGCAGCCCTTTGCCGAACCAGCGCACCGGCCACGACGGCACTGCCCAGCCCGAGTCGAGCAGCTGACCGCGCCACTCTCGTAACGACAGCGACGGGTCCCAGTGCGCCTGCGTCCACGCGCGCACGTCCGCGCGCAGCGAGGCTTCAGCGGGCGGTCGGCTTCCGGAGTCGGGCGGTGGCGACGGCATCGCCAGATGCTGTCACGCGGAGGGTTCGTGACGAGCGGGCTGGCGGAGCGACAGCACGTCGGGGCGCGAGTAGTGACCGGTCGGATCGAACATCCTGCGGCCGGCGGCGATGCGTGACAGATCGAGCTCGGCCCGCACGACGCCGGACTCACCGATGAGCGGACCGGCGATGACCTCACCTCCGGGTGCGACGATCGACGTGTTGCCGCGAGACATGAGGTCGTCGTCGCCGCCGTACAGCTCCGCGGCGTTCGAGAGGTCGCGTGGCACGTCGCTGCCGCGCAGGAAGGCGGTGACGCCCACCACGAAGATCTGGCCCTCCTTGGCGATGTGGCGCAGCGTGGGCACCCACTCGTCGCTGTTGTCCCACGTCGGCGCCAGCAGCACATCGATGCCGCGCTCGTACATGGCCGTGCGAGCGAGCGGCATGTAGTTCTCCCAGCAGATCAGCGCGCCCACCCTGACCCCTCCGATGTCGACGACGGTGAGCAGGTGGTCGTTGCCGTTGGCCCACACCAGCCGCTCGGCGCCGGTGGGCACCAGCTTGCGATGGCGAGCCACGATCTCGCCGTTGGACCCGATGTACACGACCGAGTTGTAGAGCGTGTCGGACCGGGACCGCTCGGTGACACCGACCGCGACCCACGCCCGCGCATCGCGTGCCGCATCACGGAGAGGATCCAGGTCGGCGCTCTCGACACGCACCGCATTGGCGACCAGTCGCGCGTACCAGTCGCCATCGCTCATCGGCGGGCGCCGCCACACCCAGTCCGGATAGCCCGGCACGAACGACTCCGGGAACACCACGAGCTCCGCGTCCGCCGTTGCGACAGCGCTCGCGGCCACCTCGACGGTTGCAGCGCGATCGAGGAAGACCGGAGTGGCTTGAATCGCGGCCACCGTCAGCGTCGTGCGGGGACCATCGAAGTTCATCGACGCACGCTACTCGTGATGCCGATCGGCGC
>CAZWCU010000056.1:0-7475 GCA_964632715.1 uncultured Bifidobacterium sp.
ATGGCGTCGCCGCGGCTCTCGCCATTGGGGCCGGCGTGCTCATCGCCACGGGGGGTGACGACGAGAAGGCCGCCGACACCACCACGACGGAGGCCGCGGTCGACACCACCGCGCCCACCACCGACACCGACCCGCCCGACACGGGCAGCACGCCCGACACCAGCGAGCCGGCCGGGGAGATCACCTTCCCGCTCACGTACTCGCAGGCCGTCGAGCAAGGCGTCGAAGATCAGATCGAGTGGGGCGATCGCTGCGACACCAGCACCGGCCGGTTGGCCGTGCCCGACTACTTCGCACCCGAGTGCTACGCGCCGTTCACCGGCGACAACGGCGGCGCCACCGCCACCGGTGTCACCGCCGAGGAGATCACGGTGGTGTACTACGAGGGCCAGGCCAACGACCCGATCATCGCGTACATCACCGATGCCATCTCCGTCGACGACACCAACGAGCAGCAGTTCGAGACGATGCAAGGTCTCGTCGACTACTACGAGGCCTTCTACGAGATGTACGGCCGCACCATCAACCTCGTCACCTTCGAGGGCACCGGCGGTGCACAGGACGAAGTGGCGGCACGTGCCGACGCGGCCACCATCGTCGAGCAGTACAGCCCGTTCGTGGTGCTCGGTGGGCCTGCGCTCACCAGTGCATTCGGCGACGAGCTGGCTGCACGCAACACGCTGTGCATCAGCTGCACACCCGGCCAGCCTGCTGAGTTCTACAGCGAGCGCGACCCGTACGTGTGGGGTCTCGACGGCAGCGCACTGCAGAAGCAGGCGCACGTGCTCGAGTTCCTCGAGAAGCAGATCATCGGCAAGGCCGCCGAGTTCGGTGGCGACGCGGTGAAGGAGCAGCCGCGCAAGTTCGGTCTGCTGTACCTGGAGAGCAGCGGTGCATCGAAGGATCTCGCCGACACGTTCGCCGCCGAGATGGAGGCGCTCGGTGCGCCCTTCGCCGAGGTGGTCCCCTACGAGCTGAACCCGGCCACCATCCAGCAGACCGCGGTACAGGTCATCACCAAGATGAAGGCGGCCGGCGTCACGTCGATCGTGTTCAGCGGC
Organism: uncultured Bifidobacterium sp.; assembly: GCA_964632715.1. GTDB lineage: Bacteria > Actinomycetota > Acidimicrobiia > Acidimicrobiales > Ilumatobacteraceae > UBA668. Next base: position 1,062 of record CAZWCU010000056.1, read on the forward strand.
GACCCGGTCGCTCCGCGCGACTTCACCAAGGAAGCCACCGCGCAGGAGTACTTCCCGGAGTGGATCGTGGCGGCCAGCACGCTCGTCGACGTGACTGCCTTCGCCCGCACGTACGACCAGCAGCAGTGGTCGCACGCGTTCGGCGTCACCCAGCTCGCGGCTCGCGGCAACCCCACCACCACCGGGGCGTACGCGAACTACGAGTGGTTCACCGGCCAGGTCCCGCCGGCCGACGACACCATCGGCACCATCTCACCGGCACCGGCGCTGTTCTTCGCCGTCGTGCAGGGCATCGGTCCCAACGTCACCGCCGAGGGCTTCCGCGACGCGGTGTTCAACGCTGAAGGCACCCGCCCGGGCATCAGCCAGCCGTACCTGTCGTACGGCGACAAGGGCTACTGGGACGGCGTGGCCGACTACCAGGGTGTCGACGACGCCACCGTGTTCTGGTGGGATCCTGCAGCGACGGGTCAGGACGAGATCCGCCGTGAGGGCACCGGCATGTACCAGTACGTCGACGGCGGGCTGCGCTACCTGCCCGGCGCATGGACCAGCGACGAGAAGCTGTTCGATCCGGAGGGCGCGGTGAGCATCTACCTCGAACCGCCCGCCGGCGAGGAACGCGGCGACTACCCCAGCCCCGCAGGCTGAACTGACCCAGCAAGGGCCGGGTGGTGCTGTCGAGCATCGCCCGGCCCTTCGCCGTTCTCGCACCAGACCGCGGTCGACGTCAGTCGGGCAGCGACCAGTCGATCGGCTCCAGCCCGGCGGCCTCCAGCGCGGCGTTGGCGCGGCTGAACGGTCGGCTGCCGAAGAAGCCGTTGTGCGCGCTCAGCGGCGACGGGTGCGCCGACTCGAGCACCACGTGTCGGGTGAGGTCGATCAGCGACTTCTTCTTGCGTGCGGCCGCACCCCACAGCAGGAACACCACCCGCTGGTGCTTGCCGTTGACCGTGCGCAGCACTTCGTCGGTGAACAGCTCCCAGCCCTTGCCCTGGTGGCTGGCCGCCTCGCCGGCCCGCACCGTGAGCGTGGTGTTGAGCAGCAGCACGCCTTGGCGAGCCCACGCCTCCAGGTTGCCGTGCGTGGGGATCGGCAGCCCGAGGTCGCTGTGTAGTTCCTTGTAGATGTTGGCCAGCGACGGCGGCACCGCCACGCCACGGCGCACCGAGAAGCACAGCCCGTGCGCCTGGTTGGGGCCGTGGTACGGGTCCTGCCCGAGGATGACCACCCGGGTGTCGGCGTACGACGTGAGGTGCAGGGCGGCGAACACGTCGGGTGGTGGCGGAAAAACGGTGTAGCGGGCCCGCTGGCCCGCCACGAACCGTTGCAGTTGTTCCCAGTACGGCTTGGCGAACTCGCCGCGCAGCACCGGATTCCAGTCGGTCGTCGCATGGGTGGCCATCGGACCCAGTATGGACGACCGGCCGATTCAGTCGTCGCTGCCGTGCCCGCCACCGTCGCCGTCGTCGCCGTCGTCGTGTCCGTCGTCGCTGCCGTGCCCGCCGTTGTCGTCGTCGCTGCCGTCGCTGCCGTCGTCGTCGCTGTCGTCATCGCTGCGGTCGCCGCCGTGGTCGTCGACGGTGTTGCTCGGGGCGCTGTTGCTCACCGACGTGCTCGTGTCGTCGCTGTCGTCGCTGCTGTCGTCTCTGCCGTCGTCGTCACGGTCGCCGCCGTGGTCGTCGACGGTGTTGCTCGGGGCACTGGTCACCGTGATGAGCGTGGGCGGCGTGGAGTGGTCGATCGTGACGACGGTGACCGTGTCGGCGGGGGTGCTGGCGGCGGGTGTGCTCGAGCTCGGCAGCGAGCTGCTCGGGCCGTCGTCGACCGTGTCCTCGACGCGGACTCGGCTCGGGCCGGACGAGCCGGTGGCGGAGGCGAGACTGGCCACGCCGATCACGAGGGCGCCGGTGGCGGCGCTGATGACGACGAGACGGCGAGTGCGGTGCTGTTGCATGGTGTCGATCCTTCGAACGTGGAGCCGGGCGGAAGTGCTCGACGGTGAAGTCACGCCGGAGCGTGCTCGAAGGTTTGGCGCATGGCCGACTTTCAGGTGGCCTGTTCGCGGATGTCGGGCACCATCGATCCGCCGACGAGATCGATGCGGATCTCGGTGCGATGGGCGCCCGACTCGAAGCGCACCTCCACCCGGTCGCCGGACGCCTTGCGGACATCCGCCACGAAGCCCGCGGCGGGCGACGACGACACGAGCGTGAGGCTGCCGTTCTGCATGCGCACGGTCACCGAGCCACCGATGCCGCTGAAGGTCTGGATGACCGGTGCCGGCGGGGTGGTCGCGGGTGAGGTGCTCGCCGTGGATGATGCCGTGGTCGTCGGCGTGGTCGCCGGTGTCGACGAGGTGGGTGTCGACGATGATGGCGTGGAGCCACCCGAATCAGTCCCGGTGGGCGTGGTCGCGCCCGGCGTCGTGACGGTGGGAGTCGTGACGGCGACGGAGGAGCCCGTCGCGCCGTCGGTCGCCGGCACCAGCGAGTGGTCGGGCGACGACGTCGGCGTGTCGGTAGAGTCGGGGAACGAGTCGCGTCCGTCGTCAGAGCTGCCGCCGGGTCGCACGGTGTCGTTGCCCGGCTGGCGGGTTCCGGCGAACACCGCGGCGGCGAACAGCAGGCTGCAGGCGGCGCCACTGACCACCACGGCGCGGCGGCGCTTCACCTGACGGACGCGTCCCTGCACCTGCTGGTAGGCGACGTTCACGTCGGGGAACGGTCCGCCGGTCCGGCCGAGCAGGTTCTCCAGGTCGGGGTCGTGGAACTCGTTCATCGGACTTCCTCGCCGTGCGCGGTGGCTTCGTGGTGGGCGGTGAACACGATCTTCAGGCGGGCGCGCCCGCGGTTCAGGTGGAACTTCACTGCGCCCTCACTGATGTCGAGTGCGTGCGCGACCTCGGCGACGCTGAGGCCGTTGACGTAGAAGAGTGCCATCGCCAGTCGCATCTGGCGCGGCAGTTCGGCGAGCAGCGCCGTCACGTCGGTGCCGTCGGACCAGTCCATGGTCTCCGGTCGGGCATCCAGCTTGAGGCGTTCGATCGCCTTCTCCTTGCGGCCGCGGCGACGATGGTCGTCGCGGAGACGGTTGATGGCCACTCGTCGGATCCAGCCCACCGGGTCGTCGTAGCGCTGGATCCGTCGCCAGTGCAGGTGCGCCTTCACGAACGCTTCCTGCACCGCGTCGGCCGCCGACTCCTGGCTGCCGGACACGACCGTCAGCGCACGGACCAGCCGTGGGTAGTGCGCGCGGAACAGCGACTCGAGGTCGTGAACGACGGCGATCTCCGTCACGTTCTGAAGATCACCCACTTCGCTCATCAGTCCTGCCAGTGCTTGCACGGAGAAGTCACGTCGGCACGGTGCCTGAGGTTTGGTCGCGAGTGAAGAGATCTTGCCGAAAGAAGTGCAAGAGTTGGACCGATCTTGGATCTAGTCGTTGTGTTCGCAGCGGTGACCACATCGAAGGAGACCTCATGACCCGTTCCCGTACTCGCGTGATCGCCCTCTTGGCGGGCGCGCTGCTGCTCGCCTCGGCATGCAGCGACAGCAAGAAGATCACCGGCGCCGATGGCACCTCCACCTCCGTGATCGACAGCTCCACCAGCAGCAGCGTCGACACGTCGACCAGCACGTCGGTGCCCGCAACCGTCGTGGAGACCACCGCCGCGTCCACCACCGTGCCGGCCCCGGCCACCACCACGGCCACGCCCACCACGACCACCGGGGGCGGCGGGGGCGGCGGTGTGCGACTCGGCCAACCGACCAACCTGCAGGCGGCGAGCTCGCCCGTCGTCAGCCTGCCGTCGGGCTTCCTCTGCGACGGCTCGGACCCGGGCATCCCCGGCTGGGTGGTCGAGGATTGCCAGCAGATGCCGTCGTACAACGCGGGTGTCACCACGCTGGTGGCGCGAAGTGCCGGCGACGGCAGCTTCGCCGTGTTCGTGCTCTTCCAGGAGGAGGGCGCGTTGCGCAGCACGTTCGAGGCCTACGAGCCAGGTGCCGGCACGTGGGAGTCGGTGACCGTGCAGCTCGGCGACTACCACTTCGACGACGGCGCCGAGATCTGGGTCGGCTATCGCTACGCCGGCACGGGCGGCTTCCTCGACCTCGACGTGATCGACCCGCAGCCCGAGGGTCCCGACTTCCCGGCCACCCGCAACTTCTTCCTCGGCGGCCTGCAGGGTCTCGACGGCGGCCAGGTCGACCTGCACCCCGGCGGCGCCACGGTGCTCACCTCCGTGTACGCCGGCAGCGACCCCAACTGCTGCCCGAGCAGCTTCCTCGTGCGCGAGATCACCTGGGCGGCGAACGAATGGCGCATCGACGCCGGCACCACCTTCCCCGCCGCCAGCACCCCCGACGTCTTCACCGACTTCTGAGCGGCGGGTCTCCGCGGTGCGCCCCGTCCGGCTCGGTCGGCGTCGGGACTAGGTTCTCGGGGCGTGGGAGACGATCCGGCCATCGCCGTGAGCAGCTGGGAGTTCATGCTGCGCCAGGCGGAGGTGGCTCGCCTCGCGCAGCTGTTGGCCGACCCCACTCACCCGACGGTGCTGGTGGCCGGCGAGGCGGGCGCGGGCAAGAGCCGGCTGACCGAGCACGTGCTGCAGCGACACCTGCTCGGCGGCGCGCCCGGGCGACGGTGCCTGGCGAGCTCGTCGCTCGCCGACGTCCCCTTCGGTGCGCTCGTCGGTCTCGTGCCGGCTCACCACATGGCGGCGGTCGCTGCCGGCACGCAACAGCTCAGCGTGTTCTCGATGGTGCGCGAGCACATCCTCGACAGCGGCGCCACCGACCAGCGTCCGTTCGTCATCTGCGTCGACGACCTGCACCACCTCGACGACGCCTCGTGCGGACTGCTGGTCCAGCTCACCGGCAACGCGCCCGTGCAACTGCTCGCGACCTACCGCAGCGGCGAACCACTGCCGGACGGCGCGCTGCCGCTGTGGACCGCGAGCTCTGCGGTACGGCTCGACATCGCGCCGTTCGATCGCGACGACACCGACGAGGTCGTGCAGCGCATCATGGGCGCCACCACCCCCGAGGTGAGCGAGGCACTCTGGCAGCAGTCGCGCGGCAACGCGCTGTACCTGCGCGAGCTCATCGTCGGCTCTGTCGCCGCGCGGCGCATCGTGATGCACGCAGGCACCTGGGTGCTCGCACAACCGCTGGTCGGTTCCGCACACCTCGGCGAGTACCTGCTGCAGCGCGTGCGTCACCTCGACGAAGCCGCCCGGCGACTGGTCGACATGCTCGCGCTCTGCCAGCCGTTGCCACTGGCGATGTTCGACGGCGACGAACTGACGTCACTCGATCAGCTCATCCACGCCGGCGTGGTCAACGCGGCGGGAGACCCGGCGCTGGCCGACGTGCGACTGGCGCACCCGATCTACGCCGAGGTGATCAGAGCTCACATCTCGGCGGTGAGCGAGCGCTCGCTGCTCGCCGAAGCAGTGGCACGCATCCAGGCACACCGTCGGCCGGGCGACGACCTGCGCGTCATCGTGTGGCAGCTCGACGCCGGCGAGTCGCCGCCGCTCGACGACCTCGTGCAGGCCGCCCGCGCAGCCATGGCAGGCCGCGACATGCTGCTGGCCTGTCGGCTCACGCGCGCCGCGCAGGCGATCAGCCCGAACCACCCCGCCGCGTCGTTGGTGCTCTCCGACGCGCTGTACGAGATGGGGGAGTTCACCGCGTCGGCCGCGGAGGCCACCGGAGCACTCGGCGCGGCGAGTCCCGACGAGCAGGCCTCGCTGGTGGCCTCGCTCTACCGCACTCACATGTGGGGTCTCGACGACGCCGACGGTGCGCTGGCAGTGGTCGAGTTCGCGCAGGCGTTCACCCCACCCGGCCCGGCGCACGTGCGGCTGGGCATCGCGGTCGCGAACGCGCTCACGTTCAGCGATCGACCCGCGGAGGCCATCGATCGTCTGCCCGCGATCACCGACGACGTCGACGACCTCGATCTGCGACTGCACCACGCGGTGGAGGAAGCTGCGCTCAGCCAGTTGGGCCGAACCGCCGATGCGGTGCAGCGGCCGCTCGTCGGAGAGGTCGACACGTTGCAGTTGGTGGTGCGCAGCTTCGGACTCACCGAACACGGCTCGTTCGACGACGCGGCCGAGATGGCGGAAGCGCTGCGCGCCGACGTGATCGGACTCTCCCGCACGCTCGACCAGATGTGGGGCGCCCTCAATGCGGCGCGGGCGCACCTGCTGGCCGGTCGACCTCGCACGGCCGCGCTGTGGGCCGGCGACGCGATGATCACTGCCGAACGGGCCGGCCTCATCACCGGCCAGTCGCTCATCACCTCGGTGCTCGCGGCCGCGCACGCACAACTCGGCGACCAGCGCGCCGCCGCGGTGGCAGACCAGCGCGCCGCCGAGCTGAGCGACGTGCGTGGGTTCCT
>CAZWCU010000056.1:7575-19848 GCA_964632715.1 uncultured Bifidobacterium sp.
GGCGCCGCGGCGGTGGCCGCCGGGACACCGCGTCAGGTCGCCACGTTCAGCAGCCTCGCGGAGAAGTACCGCGAGCAGTGCGAAGGGGCCGCCACACCGTTGCTGGACCAGCAACGGGAGGGCCGGTCCGCCGTGGCGCTCTCGCGCCGCGAGCACGAGATCGCGGCGCTGGCGGTGTCGGGTCTCACTGCCCGCGACATCGGCGAGCGGCTGTTCCTGTCCACCCGCACCGTCGAGAACCACCTCCAGCGCGTGTACACGAAGCTCGGCGTCGGGAACCGGCACGAGCTGATCGAGTACTTCGCCCGCGACTGACCTGCGACGGCGGGTGGCGGACGGCTGCCGGCCGACACGTGCGGCGGCGCCGGCGCTACGGTGGAGGCATGAGCGAAATCCTGGAAGTCGATCTTCTTGCGTTCGAACGCGGCAGCTCCGAGCAGCGGCGGGCGGTGGTCGACGGTGTTCGTCGCAGCCTCGCCACAGGATTCGTCTACACCCGTCACGACCTCTCCGACGACATGCTCGACACCGCCTACGGGATGCTCAAGGAGTTCTTCGAGCACCCGCAGGAGGTGAAGCAGGCCTTCATCGCACCCGACAGCCACGGGCAGACCGGCTACACCGGGCTGCTGGTGGAGACCGCTGCCAGCAGCGACGTGCCCGACTGGAAGGAGATGCTCAACTGGGGCATCGCCCTGCCGGAGGGACACCCGCTGCGCACCCGCTACCCGCACCGGTACGGCCCGCAGGTGCTGCCGGAAGCGGCGGTGCCCGGCATCACCGACGTGCTCAACAACTTCCACCGCAAGGTGGAAGACATCCAGCGTCGCTTCCTGCGCATCATCGCCGAGAGCCTCGGCTGCCACGAGTCGTTCTTCGACGAGATGACCACCAACGGCGCCACGCTCACTCGCGCCATCCGCTACCCGGCCATGCAGCACGCCCCCAGCGGTGGCCATGTGTGGGCCGGCTCGCACGGCGACATCAACCTCATCACCGCACTGCCTCGCGCCACCGCGCCCGGGCTGCAGGTGCTGGTCGACGACGAATGGGTCGACGCAGTGGCCCCCGACGGCCAGGTCATCATCAACACCGGCATGATGCTCGAGCGCCTCACCAACGGCGTCATCCCCACTGGCATCCATCGGGTGGTGGCGGCGCCCGGCTACACCGGCGAGCGCTACAGCGTGGTGCAGTTCTCCCACCCCACGCCGTGGACCCTGCTCAACCCGCTCGCCGCGTGCATCACGCCCGACAACCCGCAGCGGTTCAGTGGCATGGTCAGCGCCGACGCGCTCGATCTGGTGCTCTACGAGATCAACCTGGTCGAGACCTCGCGGCGCGTCGGATGAACGCATGACCGACAGCCCCACAACTCACGAGGCGGACGAGCCCGTCGTTGCCGCGCGCGTCGTTCCGGCCACCGTCGGCGACGTCGTCGTCGCCATCGACATCGGCGGCACGAAGATGGCCGTCGGGCTGGTCACGTTGCAGGGCGAGCTGATCGACCGCGACAAGGTCGACGTGGATCATCGCCTCCCCGCCGACGCCCTGTTCGGCACGCTCAACGACCTGATCAGTTCGCAGCTCGCCCGCGCCCGCGACCACCACCACATGCGCCCGGTGGCCGTCGGCGTCGGCAGCGCCGGCCCCATCACCCCGCACGTGGAGACGATCTCGCCGCTCAACATCCACGCGTGGAAGCTGTACCCGCTGCGCGAGAAGCTCACCGTCGCCACCTCGTTGCCCGTGTTCGGCGACCTCGACGCGAAGGCGCTCGCACTCGCCGAAGGTTGGTTGGGTGCAGCGCAGGGCAAGGAGAGCTTCCTCGCGATGGTGGTGAGCACGGGCGTCGGGGGCGGGATCGTGCTCAACGGTCAGCTGCTCGACGGTGCCAGTGGCAACGCCGGTCACGTCGGTCACATCATCGTCGAGCCCAACGGTCGTCGCTGCCCCTGTGGGTCGCGCGGCTGCCTCGAGGCCGAGGCCTCGGGAGCCGCCATCGAGGCGATCACCGGCCGTCCGCCCACGTCGCCCACCTACGAGATCATGCAGCGCACCGGTCGCCTCGTCGGCCGCGCCGCCGCGTCCGTGTGCAACGTGCTCGACCTCGATCTGGTGGTGGTCGGCGGGTCGGTCGCACTCGGCTTCGGCGCCACGTTCTTCAACAGTGCGCAGGAGACGCTCGACGAGCACGCCAAGCTCTCGTTCGCCCGCGGGGCGCGCATCACCTCGGTGCGCCTCGGCGACCGCGGCCCACTCATCGGCGCCGGTGCCGTCGCCGTCCGCGGCATCCACCGCGCCCGCCGCGCACGCGCAGCCCGAGCCTCCGCCTAGGCAGCACATGCCGTTGCAGTGCGGCCTAGGCTCTCCGTCCATGCCGAGGGGAGTGCTCGTATGACCAAGATTCGCAGCAAGGACAAGTCCAACATCGACGACCGTCGCGGCCAGGGTGGCGGCGGGGGTGGGTTCTCGTTCCCCGGCATGGGTGGCGGTGGCGGTGGCATGGGTCTGCCCGGCGGCATGAAGGCCGGCGGCGGCATGCTCGGCATCATCGTGCTGCTCGCTGCACTGTTCCTGCCCAAGCTGCTGGGCGCCGGCGCCGGTGGCGGTGCGGGCACCGGTTCGCAGGCGGCCGAGGTGGGTGGCAGCAGCAACCCCAGCGAGTGCGTCACCGAGCTCGAGCAGGTCGTGTGCGGTGTCACCAACGACGTGCAGGAGTACTGGACCACCGCACTCCCGGAGTTCTTCAACACGCCCTACCAGCAGACCGAGACGGTGTGGTTCACCGGCGGCGTGAACACCGGCTGCGGACAGGCCAGCAGCCAGACCGGCCCGTTCTACTGCCCGGCCGACAACCTGGTCTACATCGATCTCGAGTTCATGCAGCAGCTCGAGGAGCAGCTCATCGGCAGGCCCACCGACCTCGCCGAGCAGTACATCCTCGCCCACGAGTACGGCCACCACGTGCAGAACGTCCTCGGCACGAACGCCGAGGTGCAGCGCGCGCAGCAGAACGATCCGGGCCGGGCCAACCAGTACTCGGTCGCACTCGAACTGCAGGCCGACTGCTACGCCGGTGTGTGGGTGGGTGCACGCGACGTGCTCGACAGCCCCGAGGAGCTCGACGAGGCCATCGCCGCGGCGGAGGGTGTCGGCGACGACCGCATCCAGCAGTCCACGCAAGGTCGCATCGACCCGGAGAGCTGGACCCACGGGTCGGCCGAGCAGCGCAAGTCGTGGTTCCTGCAGGGCTTCAACACGCTCGACCCGCGAGTGTGCAGCAAGACCTTCGAAGAGATCAGCTGACCGGGTCGCTGAACCGGCGGTACACCCATTCGAGCGGACCGTTCGCGAAGGTGCGGTGCAGCCACATTGCCACCAGCACGGCGCACACCCAGTAGACGGCGGCGAACACGAGCGCGGTGCCCAGCGCGCCGGGCTGCACCCAACCCCACCAGTGCACGAGCAGGTTGTACACCAGCACGTGACCCACGTAGAGCGTGAGGGTCGTGCGTCCGGCATCGGCGATCGCGCGCGTGATCGTGCTGTCGGCCGTGCGTTCGGCCACCCAGCCGATCAGCGCGATGGCGAGCAGTGTGGAGCCCACCGTGCTGAGCGTGTAGAGCAGCCCGCGGTCGAAGGGTGCCGTCGACTCCAGCGTGGGGTGCCACGCCAGCAGGTCCTTGGCGAGGTAGCCGAGACCGAGGCAGATGGCGCCCGCGCCACCGAGCTGCACTCGCCGCTGGGACGAGAACGGCAGCATGCGCCCGAGCACCATGCCCATGCACAGGAACACCAGCCACGGCAGCAGCGGATGCGTGCCGCGCACCACCGTGTCGAACAGCAGGTCGCGGGGCGACTCGGTCTGGCCGGCCGACCCGTTGAACAACCACGCCACGCTCTCGCCACGCGCGGTGCGGTCGACGCGCCACCACTGCAGTGCCGCGGCCGCTGCGGCCGATGCGACGCCGATGACGACGAGCCACCGCGTGCGCAGCATGAACAGCGCGGCACCGACCACGAAGAACGCCCCGTAGAAGAACAGGATGGTGCCGGACCACACCCAGTCGAGGAAGTAGCCGAACGTGTAGAGCAGCACACCGCGGCGGATGAGCACCCACCGATGCGCGCTGATCGCGCTGCGGTCGCCGCTCGCGCGGCTGCGCCGGGTGAGCAGCGTGATGCCGATGCCGGCGAGCGTGACGAAGGTGGCGGCGAAACGTGTGGAGAGCGGACCCTGCCACGGGTCGAACACTCGCTCGGCGAAGTTGGTGGGCGGGTACTTGGCGCCGTCGCCGATGAGGTACCCGTGGTAGTTCATGACGCACACGCCGATGAGCGCCACGGCACGCACCACGTCGACCTCGATCAGGCGCCGGTTCGCCGGCGCGATGGTGTGCTCGCTCACGTCCACTCCAACTCGTCGACGGTGACCGTGATGAGTGGGCGTTGCACATCGACCCGGTCGCCCAACTGCGGGCACGGCTGGCCGTGGGGCACCACGACCATCGTGGTGTGCATGTGTGGCCGCTCGAGCAGCGTGAGGCGATGGCGCTCGAAGTGGAGCGGGCTGCGCCGTGCCGGGTCGTCGTGATCGAGCGGAGCGACTCCGTGCGTGGAGCCGGCGCCGACGGCCACCAGCGTGCCGTCGAACGGCACCTCGCTGTGGAAGTAGCCGGCGATGTCGCCACCGCGCACCGGCTCGGTGTGCAGCACCTCGGCGGTGAGCCGCAGGAAGGCGGCGCGAGGCGTGCCGTGCCACAGCCCGGTACCCACGCGCACCGCGAACGGCCGCTCGGGATGGGAGGCCTGCAACTCGGTGAACGACGCAGCCGAGAGGTGGCTCACCCACAGCGGCGTGTCGACCGGAAGGTGCGGCAGCCACGATTCGATCTCGGCGAGCCGGCTGGTGTCGTCGCCGACCAGCGGCAGGTGCAACCCGAACGAGTGCACCTGCAGCCCGGCGGCATCGACGGCGGCGAGCAGCTCGGGCAACCCGGCCACGGTGATGCCGTAGCGGCGCATGCTGCTGGCCAGCTTCACCACCACGCTGCCCTTCCACCCGGCGAGCGCTGCGACGTGGTGCACGCTGCCGACGGTGACCACCGCGTCGACGCGCGACGGGGGAGCGAGGGCCGGGGTGAGCACGATCGGCGTGAGCGCTGCCGGCACGTCGTGCAGTTCGTGCACCGTGCCCACGCACACGTGCTGCTGGCCGACCGCGGCGACGAGGTCGTGCAGCAGCGGCCGTCCGAAGCCGTAGCCGTTGCCCTTCACCACCGGGACGAGGCCATGGCCGTACGCCATCGCGGAGGCTTGCACCTGCGCCTGCCACTCGGCGCGTGGAACCGTCAGTCGTACTGTCATGTGGTCGTCACGGTAGCCGTCAACGTGAATCCTGAGTTGTCCGATCGGGATTGTCGGTCTACGATGCTGGCATGCGTCAGCGGCTGTTCGGCTTCCCCAATCCGGTCAACGAGACCTCGGCCCGCCTGGTCGCCACCGGCGCGCTGCTGCAGGCCCTCGCGTTCCTCGTGTTCCGCCAGTGGTGGCTGCTCGTGCCGCTCGCGTACGGCTTCCTCGCGCGGGTGCTCAGCGGGCCTCGGTTCAGCCCGCTCGGTCAGTTCGTCACTCGCGTGCTCACCCCCCGCATCCACACCGAGCACCGCTTCGTGGCCGGCCCGCCGAAGCGCTTCGCGCAGGGTGTCGGCCTCGGTTTCAGCGGCGGCGCGCTGGTCGCCTGGGCGCTCGGTGCGCAGAGCGTCGCCTTCGCGCTCATCTCGTTCCTGGCCATCGCCGCGACGCTCGAAGCCGTGTTCGCGTTCTGCCTCGGCTGTGCCGTGTTCAATCGACTGATGCGCCTCGGGGTCATTCCCGCCGACGTGTGCGCCGAGTGCAACGACCTCAGCGGCCGTCTCGTGGGGGCCAGTTCGTGAACTCCGGTGTCAGCGGGCCGGCGTTCCGTTCGGCTAGCACACCCGCCCACACGCCCGCACCGTAGGCCATCTGGTCCAGCGTCGCGAGCGGTGCATCGGTCAGCGGCAGCGTGCTGCGTGACCGTGCCGCGTCGTACAGTGCCGGCCCGATCAGTGCTGCCAGCACGGGAAGTCGCGCTCGTCGCAGCACCACCGCGGCGAGCAGCGCGACCGGCCACCACACACGCGTGACGGCGCTCGCGAACTGGCGACCGGCAGCGATGTGGCCGAGCCCGGCCAGCCGCACCGACTCCGACGGTGGCAGGTCGTGCAGCTTGCGAACCAGCGCTGCCGTGGTGCCCACCGCGACTCCACCGGCGAGCAGCGGCCGCCGCAGCGCGAGCAGCAGCCAGGTGGCCGCGCTCCAGCCGCTCATCCGCACCGGTGCGAGCGCGCCGGGGTGTCGCGCTGCCAGTGGTGCCGCCGAACGCCCGTAGCCGAACCGCTGGCGCAGCATCGCGAGCAGCGTGGGTCGCGCCCGATGGTGCACCACCGAGTCGGGTTCGTAGCGGCAGCGGTGGCCGCCGTCGGCCAGCCGCCACACCAGGTCGACGTCCTCACCGAAGCGGAGCGAGTCGACGAACCCGCCGACCTCGCGCAACACGTCGGCCCGGCACACCAGCGCCGCCGCCGGCACGTAGCTCACCCGCGTGCCGGCCGCCACCCGCGCCGGTTCCGGCCCCAGATCGAGCGGACTGTGCCGCTCCTCGTACTCGGCCAACCATCCGGTGCCCGGCAGGCCGACGACCCGTGGCGCGACCAGCGCCACCTGCGGGTCTGCGAAGTGGGCGAGCAGCGGTTCCAGCCAGCCCGGCGACAGCACCACGTCGGTGTCGACGAACGCGACGAGCGCCGTGGCGACCGCCGCCAATCCGGTGTTGCGCGCGGCCCCCGGTCCTTGGTTCATGTCATGGCGCAACGTCGAGAAGTTCGCTGGGGGCATGACGTGAAACGAGAGTGGAGCGGGGGAGGCATCGTCGACCACGATCACCGCGCCCAGCCGTGCCGCGTCGGGGGCGCAGAGCTGGTCGACGAGTTGCTGCACCAACTGCTCGGGCACTGCGCCGTACGCGGGCACCACCACGGTGACGTCGGCGGCTGTGAACGGCCCCGCCGAGTACACCGGATGCAGAGCGCCTGCCGCGACGAAACGGTCGAACAGTTGGTGGATGGCCGCAGTGTCCGGCACCTCGCCGTGCTCGAGCATCGCGGTGACCTGCGCGCCGCCGGTGGACAGCCGGAACAGTCGCAACGGAGAACCCGCCACCAGCACCTCACCGTCTCCCGGGCGGCGCCACGACGAGTCGAGGCGATAGCGCACAGCGGTCACTCAGTCCCACCACTCGTCGACGGCAGCGACGAGATCGATGCTGAGGTGGGTGAACAACGTGCGCCCGTGCGACTCGTTGGCCTGGCGGGGATCGCCCAGCACACCATTGGGGCTGACGGCGCGCACGCCGCCTTCGATCATCTCGTCGATGAGGTCGGCAATGGGCTCGGTGTTGCCGCGTTCGGCGCGGTGCATTCGTACGAGGTCGGGCGCGATGGCCAGCATCAGCGAGGTCTCGGTGTACCCCGCGTGCGCGTCGCCGTCCTTCACCCGCGGCCACCACGCGAGCACCTTGCGCTGCTCGCTGCGCAGCAACCGCACCGCGCGTTCGACTGGCACCCGGTTGCCGCCGTGCCCGTTCACCAGCACCACGCCGGCGCTCCAGTCGGCGCTGCGCACGAGCTCGACGATGATCTGCTCGAACACCTCCGCACCCACCGACAACGTGCCCGGGAACGATGCGTGCTCGCCGCTCGACGAGATGGTGAGCGGCGGCGCGACGAGCAGATCGCCCTCGTCGAACTTCTGCGCGAGACCGTCGGCGAGCGCGCTGGCGATGCGCGTGTCGGTGTCGAGCGGGAGGTGCGGACCGTGCTGTTCGCAGGCGCCCACGGGCACGATGAGCAGTGGGCGCCGGGTGGGCTTCCAGTGATCGGTCCAGGTGGTGCGCCCGAGGAAGCGGGTCATCCCGGTGTGCCGAGGCAGTAGACGTAGCCGGCGCGAGTGCCCACGTAGATTCGGCCCTCCCACACGACCGGAGTGCTCTCGATGTTGGCATCGAGCGTGACCGACCAGAGCTCGGTGGGCATCGTGCGCGGCGACGAGAGGTCGTAGGCGTGCACGGTGCCGTTGCCGTCGGCCTGGATGAGCACACCGTCGACCACCGACGGCGAACTGAGCACCGGTGCCGCCACGGACAGCTTCCACAGGATCTCACCCGAGGTGCGGTCGACGCCGTACACCTTCCCCGGCTTGGTGTTCCAGATGACGACGTCGGCGAGCACGATCGGTGCGGACCACGTGCCGCTGTCGACGCCGTTGTTCACGTCGATGCTCCACACCACCGGATCGTCGGGGTTGCGCGGGTCGAGCTTCAGCAGCTGACCCGTCGCCTGGGCGCGAGCGTTGTTGCGGTCCACCTCGGCGCCCACGAAGATGAAGCCCTCGTCGTCGGGCACGATGGTGGCGTCGCTGTCGTCGCCGGTCCAGAAGCGGAACGTGCGTTGCACGTCGCCCTGACCGGTGCGCAACGAGGAAATGTCCCAGCCCTGCACCAGACCGCCCGATGAGTTCAGCCACGCCGTGTCGCCGCTGACGGAGACCGACGCCTCCAGGCTGACGCGGTTCGGATCCTTCGACCCGAGGTCGTCGATGAGCTGCTGGTCCCAGCCCGGCACCCGGAACTTCAGCGCGGGGTCGACCGTCACCGTGCCGTCGGCCGCGTAGCCACGATTGAGCTTGATGCCGTAGAACCAGCTGTTCTCGCCGCCCTCGAGAAGGTGGTCGTTGAGCACCAGCGGTGCCGCGTCCCAGTCGTCGTTGTGCTTGCGGTCGTCGGTGCGACCGTTGAGTTTCCACAGCTCGCGCGGCTCGGTGCCGTCGAATGCGATGACGCGCAGGTAGTTGTCGCGCGACCCGACGTAGACGAGGGGGAAGCCGTCGGGGTCGACGGTGACGTTGCCCTTCGCGAGGTCGCCGGTCTCGAACGGCGGGATGATGTCGAGTCCGGTGGCCGCGTCGACGAAGTGCACTTTCCAGTCGTACGCGCCGAACACCACCCAGGTGCGGCCCTCGCGCTCGAACACTGCGGGTTGACCGGTCCATCCGGTGCCGCACCAGACGCGCACGTTGCCGTACTCGCTGCTCTCGCCGCACATCGGGTTGCCCTGACCCGGGTACTGCCACAGCACCTGCGGCTGCGACCTGGGCACCGGGCCAGTGCCGTAGTAGCTGCGCGTGGGGTTGCCGCGGAAGGTGAGCACGCCGGGCACCTCGGTGCTGTACGGCCGCCCGAAGGACTCGGGGTCGACCAGCACGTCGGTGCGCGCGACGAACGGGGCCGTGGTGGTGGTGGTGCTGTCGGCGGGAGCGGTGGAGGCGGGACTGCCGGTGTCGGTGCCACCGGTGCTGGTGACCGTGGTGTCGCTGCCGTTCAACTCGCCGACGGGCGACATGCGCTCGGTGGTGTCGTCGTCGCTCGACGCGAGGTCGACGAGCAGCCCGACGAGCAGCGCGAGCACCGCGACGGCCGCAACGAACACCGTGCCGCGGCGGGCGAAGTAGCTCACGCGGCCAACCCTTGCATCACTGCGAACGTGGCATCGTCGAACACGCGCTGCCAGTCGACCGGTGTGTCGGTGACGTGCTTCAGCTCCAGGCTGATCACACCGTGGCAGGTGCTCCACACGATGGCTGCCGCGTGCATCGCCTCGATGCGGCGCAGCTGGCCGGAGTCCATCGCCCGCTGCAGCCGCTCGGCGAGCAGCACCAGCGTGCCCATCGCGGTGTCGAGGGCGGACGGCGATGGCTCGTAGTCGGCCACCACACGATCGAACATCACGGCATAGAGCGTGGGGTGCGCGACCGCGAACTCGCGGTAGGCGGTGCCGCACCGCCGCAGGTCGAGCATCGGGTCGTCGGTCTCGTCGATGCGACGCATGCCCTCGCCGAGCAGTTCGAAGCCCTGCACGAAAAGCTGCTCGACCACGCCGTCCTTGCCACCGAAGCGGGAGTACACGTTCATCGTGCTCACCCCGGCGTCGGCCGCGATGCGGCGCACGGTGAGCGCGGCCGGCCCCTCCTGCGCGAGCAGCCGGTCGGCCGCGTGCACCAACGCCACGCCCACCTCGTCGAGGCTGTTGGCGGTGGCGGCGCTCACACGACCAACCTAGCCGTCGGGCGCACACCGGGGCGGGGTGCTACAGGTAGCCCCACTCGTGGAGTGCGGCGGCGATACGGGCGGCGGCGGCGGCGGGTTCGAGCGTCACCGTGTCGCCACGGGCGGCTACAGCCGCACCCGCATCGGTGAGCGCGCGCAGCCGATCGAGCGGCGTGTCGCCGGCCGGGGCTGCGAGCGCCCGCGCGCGCGGGCGGTAGGCGCGCACGACCGCGTCGTCGGCGTGGGCCGTAGCAGCCGGATGGACGGTTCGGACCTCCGCCCGCGCGGCCGTGCGCAACGCGTTCAACCCGGCGCGGCGGAGGTGCGCGGTGGCACCCTCGACGCTCACCACGGCCGGCGGCGAGACGTCGAGCAGTTCGCGGCGACCGCCGTCGAGGCGGCGAGTCGCCACCAGACCATCGCCCTGCCACTGCGCGGCGATGATGCCCAGCGCCTGCTGTGCACCCAACCTTGCGGCGAGGAACGCCGGCACGCTGCCCGTGCCGCGATCCAGCGAGTAGTCGCCGCACCACACCCACTCGGCGTCGGGCACCGCCTCCGCGATCGCGTCGGCCACGTGTGCGCTGTGCATCGCGCCGTGCACCAGCACGTGGACCGCGTGCGTGGCTCCGCACGCGAGCGCCTCGCGCAGCACCTTCTCGGCGGCGGGAGGCCCGACGGTGACGGCGGTGACGGTGGTGCCGATGGCCGACGCCTGCACGAGCGCGAACTCGAGCGCCGAGCGATCTGCCGGGCTGATGCCGGCGAAGCGTTCGTCGTGCGGCTCACCGGGATGGCTGACCCACTTCAGGCACGCGACGACGGTGGAGGGCTCACTCATCCCGTGCCGCTCACGTGCGCCGGAAGACGACACCGTGGCCGCCCTCGGGGTAGTTCCAGCTGATCGCGCCTTCCTTGTTGCACACCAGGTAGCAGGTGCCGCACTCGAAGCACTGCTCGTGGTTGAACACGAGGCCACCGTCGCTGGTGGGCACGAACAGGTTCGCCGGGCAGGCGACGATGCACTCTCGAGTGCTGCAGCCCTCGCAGACGGACCCGTCGACCACGATGTGCGCTTGGTGGTGGATGCGGAACTCGGCGGTGGCCATCCGCTCCTGGAACGACAAGCCGCCCCAGGCGGCGGGCGCGAGGATCTCGGCCGGGTGGGCGCTGACGTGCTCGGCGGGGTTGACGGTGCTCATCCGAAGCTCCTGAAACCGGTCCAGCCGTCGCGCAACAGGTCGCGCCGGCGCACGCCCGCGCGCTTGCGTTCCTGCGCCAGGATGCGGCGCACGCCCGGCTTCGGGTTCGGGTTGTCGACACGGAACATGCGCTCGACCACGTTCGCCACCATCGTTGGGTAGAGGTGCTGCACGCGATCGCTGAGCACGAGCTCGGGCGCCCGGCGCAGCTTGCGGTGGTCCTTGAGCACGAAGGTCTCGCTGAGGCGGCGCTGGTAGCCGGCCAGGCCGGCCGCGCTGTGGTCGCCGGCGGAGATCGCCTCCACCGCGGTCTCGCCCGCGTACATGCCGCTGGCCATCGCGAAGTTGACGCCTTCCAGCCAGATGCCGGCGGCCAGGCACAACGCCGCGGCGTCGCCGGCGACGAGCATGCCGTCGGTGGTCATCTTCGGCATCATCTTCAGGCCGGCCTCGGGGATCAGGTGCGCGCTGTACTCCTTCAGCTCGCCGTCCTGCACCAGCGGGGCGATGGCGGGGTGCTGCTTCAGCGCAGCGATGATCTGCTCCGGCCGCTGCTGCTGCGCGCCAAGCTTGGTGATCTTCAACACCACGCCCACCGCGATGGTCTCCAGGTTCGTGTAGATGAACCCACCGCCGTTCACGCCACCGGTGGCGCCGATGATCTCGATGTCGACGCCGTCGCGACCGCGCACGCCGAAGCGCTCGTCGATGACTTCCTTCGGCAGCGCCAGCGTCTCCTTCACACCGAGCGTGAAGTGCTTGGCGTCGGTGTGCTCGTAGAGACCGGCTTCCTTGGCCAGGAAGCTGTTGACGCCATCGCACGCGATGACGACCCGCGCGGTGAGGTCGCCGTACAGGGCGTAGTTGGAGGAGAACACGGCCACT
>CAZWCU010000057.1:0-18189 GCA_964632715.1 uncultured Bifidobacterium sp.
GCGGGCGCAGCTGCAGCAACGGGGGCGACCGGGACGGCGGCCGGCGGCGCGGCGGCAGCGGACGCAGGCGGTGCGGCCGGCGGCGGCACCTGCGGCTTGTAGTCCTCGAAGAACTCGCGCCAGGTGGCGCCGACGCTGTCGGGGTCGGCACGGAACTGTTCGTACATCTCCTCGACCAGCCACGAGTTGGCGCCGAAGCCGGGGGCGGCTGCTTCGGGAGCGGTATCAGGTGCCGTGTCAGAGGTAGTCATCGCCGCTGATCGTACTTGTGAACGGGTCGCGGGACATGACCGATGCCTGTTATCAGCACCGCCTGGTTCGGTCGCGATGATGAGTTGTATTTCCGAAGCAAATACTTCTAGAATTCCGGACATGATCCGGTTCTCCACTCCCCTCCTCGCTCTCGGACTGCTGCTCGGCGTCAGTGCCTGCGGTGGCGACAGCGCTTCTGGCAGCACCACTCCCGCCGAGGTCGACGTCGATGTGCGCGCACTCGACGGGCTGAGGTGGAACGCCAGCAGCTACTCCGCAAGCGCCGCCGACGGCACCGTCACCGTCTTCGGACTCAACGACAGCAGCCTGCCGCACAACCTCTACGTGCTCGAAGGCGACGGCACGCAGGTGGGTGCGTTCATCGACCTGCCGACTCGCGGGGCCAACGGCACGGTCGGGTATACGCTCACCCCAGGTGAGTACCGCATCGTCTGCCAGATCCCCGGCCACAGCGCGATGAACTCCGCGCTGATCGTGGACTGATCGTCGACTGAACGAAGTCCTGTCCGAAGAGTCCTAGTGCAGCGGCTCACCGAGGGCGTCGCGCACGCGGTCGCCCCACTCGACGAGCTCGGTGCTGCCCCCAGCCGCATGGATCTCGGCGCGCTGGCGCGCCAACTCGACCGCCGCTGCCTCGACCCGCTCGGTGAGCACGTCGCGTGCGATCACCGTGCGCAGGTGGCTGGCGAGCGCGGGGCTCGCGCCGCCCGTGCTGACCGCCACGGTGACCAGCCCGCGGCGGGCCACCGCCGGCAGGATGAACGAGCAGTTCTGCGGGTCGTCGGCGCTGTTCGCCCAGATGCCCGCCGCCCGCGCATCGTTCGCCACCTGCGCATTCACCGCCGGATCGTCGGTGGCGGTGATCACCAGCCGCTGACCATGTAGGTCGTCGGCCAGGTACTCGCGGCGCTCGACACGTGACGCCAACGCCTCCAGCTCGGGCACGACGGCCGGGGCCACGACGGTGACCACCGCGCCTGCGTCGGCCAGACCGCCGGCCTTGCGGAACGCGATGACACCGCCACCGACCACCAGCACCGGGACGCCGGTGAGGTTGAGGAACACGGGGTACTGGAACGCCATGTGACCAGCGTATCCACTCATCTGGCAGATATCTGATCGGAATAGTCGGGATTCGTGGTAGAACTGTGTCCGATGTCGTCGATCACCATTCCCCCGTCGCTCGAGACCGCACATCCCACCGAGGTGGTGCAGTGGGCAGCCGAGCAGTTCGGTGCCGACCAACTGGTCGTCACCGCCAGCTTCGAGGATGCCGTGCTGGTGCACGTGGCCGCCACCGCGGTGCCCGGCATCGAGATCACGCTGCTCGACACGCAGTACCTGTTCGCCGAGACCCGCTGGTTGGTCGACGAGCTCACCACCCAGCTCGACCTCAACCTGCGCGTGATGCATCCCGAGCCGCACATCCACCCCGACAACCTGTGGCAGACCGACGTGGAAGCGTGCTGCCACGTGCGCAAGGTCGAGCCGCTGAACCGCGCGCTCGTCGGCAAGCAGGCGTGGGTCACCGGTGTCCGTCGAGCCGACGGCCCCACTCGCGCCAACGCACCCGTGGCCGCGTACGACCTCGTTCGCGGTCTGGTGAAGCTGAACCCACTCGCCGCGTTCAGCGACGACGACATGGCCCTGTACCTGCAACTGCACGAACTGCCCGCGCACCCGCTGGCCGACAAGGGCTATGGCAGCATCGGCTGCTGGCCCTGCACACGACCGGTCGCCCCTGGCGACGACAAGCGCGCGGGTCGCTGGAGCGGCAACGCCAAGACCGAATGTGGGTTGCACGTATGACCATGACCGAACTCCCCGGACTCGCGCACGACACGTCGGCGGCGCACCTCGACGCGCTCACCGACGAGGCCATCACCATCATCCGCGAGGTGGCCACCGAGTGCGAGAACCCGGTGCTGCTCTTCAGCGGCGGCAAGGACAGCGCGGTGCTGCTGCACCTCGCCGTGCTCGCCTTCGCGCCCGCCCGCCTTCCGTTCCCCGTCATGCACGTCGACACCGGGCACAACTTCCCGGAGGTCATCGAGTACCGCGACGAACTGGTCGAGCGGTGGGGCGTGCGACTGGTGGTGGCGAGCGTGCAGGAGTCCATCGACCGCGGCCGCGTGGTGGAAGACCTCGGGCCGCGTGCGAGCCGCAACCGGCTGCAGTCCGTCACGTTGCTCGACGGCATCGCCGAGCACGGCTTCGACGCTGCGTTCGGCGGCGGCCGCCGCGACGAGGACAAGGCACGCGCCAAGGAGCGCATCCTCAGCTTCCGCGATCGTCAGGGCCGCTGGGATCCTCGCCAGCAACGCCCCGAGCCGTGGGCGCTGCTCAACCCGCGCATCCGCAAGGGCGAGCACCTGCGCGCGTTCCCCTTGAGCAACTGGACCGAGCTCGACATCTGGCAGTACATTGCGCGCCACGACGTGCCGCTGCCCAGCATCTACTACAGCCACACACGCACGGTCGTCCGTCGCGACGGCATGCTGCTCTCGGTCGGTGGCCCGGTGGTGCTCGAGCCCGGCGAGCAGCCGTTCGACGCGGTCGTGCGCTATCGCACCGTGGGCGACGCCAGCTGCACCGGCGCGGTCGAGTCGGAGGCGAGCACCATCGAACACGTGCTGGCCGAAGTTGCCGCCGCGCGCATCACCGAGCGCGGCGCCACGCGCGCCGACGACACGTTCAGCGAGAGCGCGATGGAAGACCGCAAGCGCGAGGGCTACTTCTGATGTCTGTTCCCACGGCCACGGCGGCGCGCGGCACGTTGCGCATCGCCACCGCAGGCTCGGTCGACGACGGAAAGAGCACGCTCATCGGCCGACTGCTGCACGACACCAAGACGGTGTTCGAGGATCAGCTGCAGGCCGTGGTGAAGGCCAGCCGCCGCTACGGCGACGGCGAGACCAACCTCGCACTGCTCACCGACGGCCTGCGCGCCGAACGCGAGCAGGGCATCACCATCGACGTCGCGCATCGCTACTTCGCCACACCCGCGCGCAGCTTCATCGTCGCCGACACACCCGGCCACGCGCAGTACACGCGCAACATGGTCACCGGCGCATCCACCTCCGATGTCGCGATCGTGCTCGTCGACGCTCGCTTCGGGGTGGTCGACCAGACCCGTCGCCACTCGCTCATCGCCTCGCTGCTGGGCGTCGACGCGATCGTGGTCGCCGTCAACAAGATGGATCTCATCGGCTGGGACGAGCGCGAGTTCCGTCGCATCGCCGGCGACGTGGAGACGTTCGTCGGCGGGCTCAGCCGTCAGGTACCCGTCACCGCCATCCCCATCTCCGCGCTGCACGGCGACAACGTCGTGGAGGTGTCCACGCACAGTCCGTGGTACGACGGCCCGCCGCTGCTCGAGTTCCTCGAGCAGTTCGACGCCACGCTCTCGTCGCTGCCCGGCGCACGTGTGCACGTGCAGCGGGTCATCCGTCCGCAGGGCGGTCCGCAGGCCGACTTCCGCGGCTACGCAGGCGTCGTCGCCGCAGGCACGCTGCGCGCCGGCGACCCGGTCACCGTGCTGCCGAGTGGTCGCACCAGCTCCGTCGCCGCCGTGCACCGCTGGGGCGCCGAGGTCGATGCCGCGGAGCCGGGCCACGCGGTGGTGGTCGAGCTCGCCGACGACGTCGACGTGGCTCGCGGCGACGTGCTCGTGGTCAGTCACGCTGCGGTGGCGCCGGTGGTCACCGAGGACATCGTGGTCGACGTGTGCTGGATGATCGACCAGCCGCTCGTGGTCGGCAGTCGCCACTGGTTCAAGCACGGCACGCGCACCGGGCACGCGGTGGTCGCCGGCATCGAGCATCGCTACGACCTGGTGTCGGGTGCTCACCAGCCGGCCACCGAACTGGTGCTCAACGACATCGGTCGCGTGCGGTTGCACCTGGGCGAGCCGATCGTGGCCGACCAGTACGACCACCACGCAGAGGGCGGCCGCCTCATCCTCATCGACGCGGCCAGCAACACCACCGCCGGTGCCGCGATGATCACGTCGGTGACGGCGGCGGGCAGTTGATGTCCGGTCACGTCGCACTCGTCGGCGCCGGCCCCGGCGACCCCGACCTGCTGACCGTGCTGGCAGCGCGTCTGTTGGCCGAGGCGGATGTGGTGGTGCACGACGCGCTCGTCGGCGACGGCGTGCTCGCGCTGGCCTCCCCCACCGCCGAGCTGATCGACGTCGGCAAACGGCCAGGGCAGGGTGTCGCGCAGGACCTCATCAACGTGCTGCTGGTGCGGCTCGCCGGGGAGGGTCGCCGCGTCGTGCGCCTGAAGGGTGGCGACCCGTTCGTGTTCGGGCGTGGTGGCGAAGAAGCCGTCGCGCTCACCGCTGCCGGCGTGCAGTGCCAGGTGGTGCCTGGCATCAGTTCGGCGATCGCCGCGCCCGCTGCGGCAGGAGTGCCGGTCACGTATCGCGGCCTCGCCGCCTCGTTCACAGTGGTCACCGGCCATCGCCAGCACGGCGAACGGCCGGTCGACTGGCACTCGCTCGCGAAGGTGGGCGGCACGATCGTGGTGCTGATGGGCGTGGCGCAGCGCGGCGACATCGCCGCGGCACTCATGGCCGGTGGGCTCGCGGGCGACACTCCTGTCGCCGCCATCCACCGCGCCACCACCGGCGAGCAGTCGGTCGCCCGCTGCTCACTGGCCGCGCTGGCGGCCACCGCGGTGCAGTCGCCGGCCACGCTGGTGATCGGCGCAGTGGCTGCGCTCGACGTCACTGCGCTCGCCGACGTGCACCACACCGTCGCCGGCTGAACGAGTCGTTCCCGCACGCGCAACGGGCCGGCGCCCTCCCTTCGACGGAAGGACTCCGGCCCGATGGACGCGGATGGTGTGGTTCAGACCTTCAGGAAGACTTCGGTGAGCAGCAGGAACACGGCCCACACACCGAAGGAGGCGATGAGCGGATTGCGCACGCCGGGACCGTCGTAGAGGATGTTGAGGCCCTTGTTGGCCTCCGCCTTCCACGGCAGCATCGCGAGCGCATTCAGTTCGAGCACGCCGATGATGACCAGGGCGATGAGCCAGTAGATGCCCATCTTGCTGCCGGATATCTCGCCACCGCCCAGGCTGTGGCTGGGGTAGACCATGAAGAACAGCATCGCGACCGAGAAGATGGCGTTCTGACGGCTGGCCATGACGGCCTTGCGACCGGCACCGGCAGCCGCAGGATCGGGTGCGCCACCGGCGAGCACGTTGGCGGCGTTCGCGAGCACGACCTTCTGGTTGCGCCAGATGACGCCCCACACGTTGAGCAGCATGATGATGCCGAGCAACATGCCGGTGCTGATGGCGATGCCACGGGTGTTCTTGCCGAAGCCGTCATAGAAGTAGTTGTCGGTGACCAGCGTGATGAGGATGCCGGTGACGAACGTGAACACGGCTGCCCAGCGGAACCACCACAGCGCCTTGCGGGCGAGCTTGTCGATGGCGACGAGTCGCGCTTTGCCGCCGATCTCCTTGTGCGGGTCGGCCTCGAACTGGGCGAACGCCGGCACCTGCACGAAGTTGAAGTAGTAGAGCAGGCCGATCCAGGTGATGCCACCGAGGATGTGCAACCACCGGAACCCAAAGCTGCCGAGACTGTCTGCACTGAAGAACCCTGTGTATTCCGCGAGCACTTTTCCGTACCCCTCCCTTGTGAAACTGAACTTGTTCGTAACGTAGCACCGTCGCGACGACGGAGCGCGAGATGGCTGTGCTAGGGGGCGACGCCGGCACCGAGGCGGGCCACGAGCAGATCCGGGAACGTGCCGTCGGTGACCAGGGCGACTCGGCAGTTGCCCTCTGGCACGCCGGCGAAGCCGCGATACCGCGCTCGCGTGTCGCAGATGGTGGCTCCGCGACCCGGGCCGTCGGTGCAATCGACCACCACGTCGATGCGCGGGAACACGCTCGGCACGACGTCGCCGGTGAGCACGCCGGCGGCCACCGCGTCGTGACACGGCGAGCTGCGACGGCCGTACGACTGCACGCCGTAGTGGTCGAAGTAGAACTCGCTGATCGCCGCCACGAACGCGGCGATCGGGTTGCCGGCGGCCACGAGCTGCGCGACGTGGTGCTCGGTGACCACCTCCCGCATGGTGACGTCGAGCGGCACGAGCGTGGTCGGCCACGCGGCGCCGAGCACCGCGGCCGCCGCCTCCGGGTCGTGCACGACGTTGGCCTCGGCCGCCGGTGTCTGGTTGCCCGGCGCGTCGGCAGCGCCGCCCATGATGACCACGTCGGCCACACGGCTGACGAGGTCGGGGTGTGCCGCGAGCGCGTGGGCGAGGTTGGTGAGCGGACCCAGCGCGAGGATGCGCAGCCGGCCCGCGTGCTCGTCGGCCGAGCGGTGGATGAGCTCCGTGGCCGTGAGCGACACCGGTGCCGAGCGCACTTCCGTGGACAAGCCGGCATCGCCGAGACCATCGGTGCCGTGCACGTGCGTGGCGAGGTAGGTGACCTCGCCGACCAGCGGCGACTCTGCACCGACGGCCACTGGCACGTGGGCGTGGCCGGCCAGCTGCAGCACCCGCAGCGTGTTGTGCGCGCAGCGGGCCGCGGTGTTGTTGCCGAACACGGAGGTGATGGCGACCACCTCGATGTGCGGGCACGCGAGCAGGTACAGCAACGCCATCGCATCGTCGATTCCCGTGTCGCAGTCGACGAGCACGGGAGTTCGCCCGAGCGGCGTGGAGGTCATCGCGTTCCTTCCAGACGTGTCGTGGATCGTGCGGTTCGCGGACCCGATCTCATCACGCACACCAGCACGAGCCCGAAGCAGCTGAGGAACCCGAGTAGGACGCCGATCCACCAATCGATTCCACGCGCCTGGGCGATGAGCGCACACAACACCGGACCGGTGAGCACGAAGAACACCACGATCAGCCACTCGCCAACGGACATGGCAGTTAGCCTGCCATCTCGTCATGGCTCACGAATTCATCTACACCTGTTACAAGCTGGCTCGTTTCTACCCGCCCGACCGCACGGTGCTCGAGAACATCTCGTTGTCGTTCTACCCGGGCGCGAAGATCGGCGTGCTGGGCAGCAACGGCGCCGGCAAGAGCAGCCTGCTGAAGATCATGGCCGGCCTCGACGACGGGTACACCGGCGAGGCACGCCTCACGCCCGGGTTCAGCGTCGGCTACCTCGCGCAGGAACCGCAGCTCGATCCCGCGAAGGACGTGAAGGGCAACGTGATGGACGGCGTCGCCGCCGTGCAGGGCCTCATCGACCGCTACAACGAGGTCATGGGCATGTGGGCAGACCCCGATGCGGACTACGAGAAGGTGGGCGCACTCCAGGCCGACCTCGAGGACAAGATCGCCGCGGCCGACGCGTGGAGCCTGGAACGCAACGTGGGCATCGCCATGGACGCACTGCGCTGCCCGCCCGACGATGCCGACGTCACCACCCTCTCCGGTGGCGAGCGTCGCCGCGTGGCGCTGTGCCGGCTGCTGCTCAGCCACCCCGATCTGCTGCTGCTCGACGAGCCCACCAACCACCTCGACGCGGAGAGCGTCGACTGGCTCGAACGGTTCCTGCAGGAGTACAGCGGCACTGTCGTCGCCATCACCCACGACCGCTACTTCCTCGACAACGTGGCGAAGTGGATCCTCGGGCTCGAGCGCGGTCGCGGCATGCCGTTCGAGGGCAACTACTCGAGCTGGCTGGAGCAGAAGCAGGAGCGCATCGCTCGTGAGGAGAAGGGCAACGAAGCCCGCCAGCGCACCCTCGCCCGCGAGCTCGAGTGGGTGAAGATGTCGCCCAAGGCACGCCAGGCGAAGGGCAAGGCCCGCCTCACCGCGTACGACAAGTTGCAGAACGAAGCCGAGGCAGCCGAGCGCGGACCCGACAAGTTGGAGATCACCATCCCGGTCGGCAAGCGCCTGGGCGACACCGTCATCGAGGTGCAGAACCTGCGCAAGGGCTTCGGCGACAAGCTGCTGGTCGAAGACCTGTCGTTCACGCTCCCCAGGGCGGGCATCGTCGGCATCATCGGCCCCAACGGTGCCGGCAAGACCACGCTCTTCAAGATGCTCACCGGTCAGGAAGCGCCCGACTCGGGCAGCGTCGTGGTCGGCGACACGGTCGAGCTCGCCTACGTCGACCAGAGCCGCGATGTCCTCGACCCCGACAAGTCGGTCTACGAGGAGATCACCGGCGGCGTGGAGCACATGAAGGTCGGCAACCGCGAGATCCACGGTCGGGCCTACTGCGCCAGCTTCAACTTCAAGGGAGCCGATCAGCAGAAGCGGGTCGGCGATCTCTCCGGTGGCGAACGCAACCGCGTGCACCTGGCGAAGGTGCTGAAGGACGGCGGCAACGTGCTGCTGCTCGACGAGCCCACCAACGACCTCGACGTCGACACGCTCCGCGCGCTGGAAGTCGCGCTCGACAACTTCCCCGGCTGTGCCGTCGTCATCAGCCACGACCGTTGGTTCCTCGACCGCATCGCCACCCACGTGCTCGCCTTCGAGGGCGACAGTCAGGTGCGTTGGTTCGAAGGCAACTTCAGCGAGTACGAGGCCTGGCGCCACAAGGAGCTCGGCTCCAGCGCCGACCAGCCGCACCGCATCAAGTACAAGCCGCTCGCGCGCTGACGGATGTCGCCTGCAGGGATGACGGCCGAGACCGACGCACAACTCGCCACCCGGCTGGCGGTTGAGGCCGGGCACGTGTTGCTCGGCGTGCGTGAAGAGCTCGTTGCTGCGGGCGCACCCTCGTGGCAGGTGATGGACACCGGCGACCTGGCCGCACATCGCTTCCTGCTGCGCGCCCTCACCGAAGCCCATCCCGACGACGCGGTGCTCTCCGAGGAAGGCGTGGAAGACCCGCGCCGGTTCACCACCGACCGAGTGTGGATCGTCGACCCGCTCGACGGCACCAAGGAGTTCGGCGAGCCGGGCCGATCCGACTGGGCGGTGCACGTCGCGGTGTGGTCCGGTGCGCGCCTGTCGGCCGGCGCGGTGAGCCTTCCCGCGTTGGGCATGGTGTTCTCCACCGATCCCGCACCCACCCTGCCACCACAGCAGCGCGAGCAGCCGCGCCTGGTCACCAGCCGCACACGCAACCCGTACTCCGCGGTGGTCATCGCCAACGCACTCGGGTGCGACGCGGTTCGCCTCGGCTCGGCCGGCGCGAAGGCGATGGCCGTCGTGGTCGGTGAAGCCGACATCTACGTGCACGACGGCGGCATGTACCAGTGGGACAGCGCCGCGCCGGCCGCGGTGGCACTCGCCGCCGGCCTGCACGTCAGCCGCATCGACGGCTCGCCGATGACCTACAACGCACGCGACCCGTGGCTGCCCGACTTCCTCGTCTGCCGCCAGGAGCTCGCCGAGCCGGCACTCGCCGCCCTGCGCGCCGGCCGCCGCACTCGCTGACCACCCCGCCGCGCCCGGCAACCCCAGGTCGGGCGCGAAACCGTGACAGCTCTGTCCGCCCCGGCCCCCACGGGCGCGGAACCCAGACGAGCGTGTCGCACGTTCGCGCCCGTGGGCGCGGAAAGCGGACACGGAAGCAGCTGTGGCTGTGGCTGCGGATGGTGGAGCGGGTGGGCGGCCGGCGTCGGTACTGTGCGGGCGTGGAACTGACGGCGACCCGCTTCGAGATCGAGGGACGCGTGGCCACGATGTGGCTGCACCGCCCACACCGGCACAACGCGTGGACGGGGCGGATGCACAGCGAGTACCGCTGGGTGCTGGCCCATCTCGATGCGCAGCCGCAGGTGCGCGCGGTGGTCGTCACCGGCACCGCTCCGGCGTTCTGCGTCGGTGGCGACAGCGCCGCACTCGCAGGCCACGCCGAGCGCGGCGCGTACGACGCCGGTCTCGAC
Organism: uncultured Bifidobacterium sp.; assembly: GCA_964632715.1. Taxonomy (GTDB): domain Bacteria; phylum Actinomycetota; class Acidimicrobiia; order Acidimicrobiales; family Ilumatobacteraceae; genus UBA668. The sequence goes on from CAZWCU010000057.1 coordinate 10,115, forward strand.
GACGAGCTGGCGTCGCCCGGCTACGGCGTCGCGCCGGAGTTCGATGCCGACTTCGCGTTCCAGTTCGCGATGCGCTTCCCGATCATCGCGGCCGTCAACGGCGCTGCGGCCGGTGTCGGCCTCGCGCTGGCGTTGTTCTGCGACCTGCGTTTCGGGGCCGCTGCTGCGAAGCTCACCACGGCGGCCCCGAAGCTGGGCCTGCCGGCCGAGTACGGCATGAGCTGGCAGCTGCCGCGCCTCGTCGGGGTCACCCGTGCTGCGGACCTGCTGCTCTCCGGCCGTGTGTTCACGCCCGCCGACACCGAGTCGTGGGGCCTGTGGAACGGCGTCGAGCCCGATGGCGACGCGGCGCTCGCTGCTGCGCGGGCCTACGCCCGTCACCTCGCCAACGGAGTGGGCCCCACCGCACTCACCACCACGAAGGCGCAGCTGTACCGCGATCTGCTCCACCACTCCCCCGCCGCTGCGATCCACGACGCGCAGCGGCTGCTGGAGCAGGCGATGACGACCGACGAGTACCGCGAGGGCGTGGCCGCGTTACGCGAGAAGCGTCCACCGACCTTCCCCTGACACCGCGCCGCGACGTGACCTCCGCCACACGTAGCGAAGAGTCACCGCCTACACTTCCCGCATGGAGACCGGGCACCCACATCCTTTGTCGACGACGCGCCTTCCGGGACTCACGGTGGCCGCGCTCGCGTCCATCGGTGCGGGGGCCGTGCACGGCGCCGCGACTGGAATCCACGCCGAGAACCCGGGTCTCGCCCGGCTCTTCGTCGTCATCACCGTCGCGCAACTCGGCGCGGGCATCTGGGCACTGGTGCGGCCGATGCGACCTGCCGCCTTGGCGGTTGCCGCGGTCAACGCGGTCGCGGTTGGCGGCTGGCTGGTCACCCGCCTGGTCGGCATCTCGTGGATTCCAGGGTTGGAAGTCGCCGAGGCTCCGCAGTTCGCCGACACGGCGTGCGCGCTGATGGGCGCCGTCGCGGTGGGCGCGGCGCTCAGCGCGCTGCTCGTCGGTTGGCGACCTGCTGCTCCGGCACGCGTCTGGATGCCGTCAATCGCCATCGCCGCACTCGCGGTGCCCGCCATGTGGACGGGCGGCACGGACGTTCACTCTCACGACGAGTCGGCCGGGCACGCTCATGAGAGCACCGTCGATGCCGACGGCAACGTCGTCGAAGCGGCGGAATCCGACACGGAGGATCACCCGCACGACACCGTGCTCGACGAGAACGGCAACGTCACTCCCGACACAACACATGGTCACACCGACGATCCGGTGGCAGTGGCCGGGTGGCCGAGAGCATGGGATCCGGCAGTCGGCATCGACCTGTCGGGCGTGCCGGGAGTGTCGGTCGAGCAGCAGCTCCGCGCCGACAAGCTCATCAAGGAAACTCTACGCGAGTTGCCGCGCTGGGCCGACACCGCCGCCGCCATCGCCGATGGCTACGTCAGCATCGGCGACGCAATCACAGGCGTGGAACACTATATGAAGAGCTCGCTCATCCAGGACGACGTGTTGCTCGACCCCACCCAGCCCGAGTCGTTGGTCTACGAGGTCGACGGCGACAAACGCACGCTCACCGGTGCGATGTTCATCGCCAGCGACCGTCCCACCGATGATCCCTCGCTCACCGAATGGGCAGGCCCGTTGATGACCTGGCACAACCACGGCGACCTGTGTTGGGACCTCGTCGACGGTGTCGCACGCGTGGTGGGCACCACCGGCGAGACCGGCACATGCGCCCGCGGCGTGAACACCGGCGGCGGGAGCCCGATGGTACACGTCTGGATCGCACCGAATCAGTGCGGCCCGTTCGCCGCGCTGGAGGGCATCGGTGCCGGCCAGGCCGCCGTGCCCGACTCCGAACGAGTCGACAAGTGCGGCGGCGGACACGACCAGGATCACCAAGCCACCACCGTCCCGAAGCCGTACGATCCCACGCAACCCATCGACCTCTCCGGAATCGCAGGCGTCACCCCGGAGCAACAGGCCGCAGCCGAGAATCTCGTGGCGCTCACAGTGGTACGGCTGCCGCAGTGGAGCGACTACCGGGTGGCCGAGGCAGCCGGTTTCCGAAGCATCGGCGACGGCGCAACCGGCACCGAGCACTTCGTCCAGTGGGACTGGATCAACGACGACATCATTCTCGACCCCGACTACCCGGAGAGTTTGGTGTTCGAGCCGCAACCCGACGGGTCGAAGAGATTGGTCAGCGCGATGTACATGCTGCCCGACAACGTCCCGCTGCAGGACGCTCCCGACATCGGTGGCGCGCTGATGCAGTGGCACAACCATGACAACCTCTGCTACACCGACGACCCGGACGCACCGAGGGTGGGCGGGCTCACCGATGCGAACGGCGAGTGCCTTCCTCCGTTGGTGAAGCACACGCCGGTCCCGATGATCCACGTGTGGATCCGGCCACACCCCTGTGGACCCTTCGCCTCGTTGGAAGGTGTCGGCGCCGGCCAGATTGCGCCGGGCGAAACACGGCTGTGCGACGCCGCCCACGGTTCCGGCTGACCCACGCAGCCGGCGACCACTAGGAGGCGGGCATCTCCAGCACGGTGACCACGCCGGTGCTGCCGTCGACGCGCACGCGGGCACCGTTCGGGATGCGCCGAGTGGCGCCGGTGGCGCTGATGACGCACGGGATGCCGAGCTCTCGGCTGACGATGATGGCATGGCTGAGCGGGGCACCGACGTCGACCACCACGCCCGCGGCCGGCACGAACAGCGGAGTCCACGACGGGTCGGTGATGGGCGCGATGAGCACGTCGCCGGGTTCGAGCGCGAACGGATCGTTGGAATCCAGCACCACGCGCGCGATGCCCTCGGCGGTGCCCGGGCAACCCGGGATGCCGGCGAGCACGTCGCCGGCGCCGAGGCAGTTCGCGGTCACGGCATCGCGGCGCGGCCACGTGTCGGGACCATCGGTGCGACCGACGAACACGAACGGCGGCTCGAGCTGTTCGAGCTGCATGTACTCGGCACGTCGCTCGCGCACCGTCGCGGCGAACGGCTGCGGAGTCGCGAGGAACTGCGGCATCTCGTCCTTGGTGACGAACCCGAAGTCCTCGATCTCGTCGAAGACTCCCGCCTCGACCATCCGCCGGCCGATCTCGCGCATCGCCATGCGCATCTCGTGGATGACTCGGATGTTGTTGGTCTTGGTGCGCTCGCGGCCCGGCAGCCACGCCTTCGAGCACGCAATGGCCGCCGCGAGTTGACCGTGGGTGGCGGGGTCGCCCTCCACCATCGCCGGCAGTTCGGCCGACGCAGCCTCCCGCTCGGCAGCGCGCTCCGCGTGGTGGCCGGCCGGGTCTGAGCTGTCGGGTGACACGCGCATGCGGTCGATGGCAGCGAGCGCCAGCGCGGGCCGGGTCTCCCAACTCGGCGACCGGCTCTCCCACTCGTTCGGTCCGCGGCTGCCGTAGCGGTGGAGGAAGTCGGCGAAGCCCGCCTCGAACTCCGGTGAGTCGAGCGGTAACCGCGACAAGGCCCACATCGCGTGACTGGGTTCCGCCGAGTCCACCTCGCCGATGCCGGCGATGATCGGCATGATCAGGTCGGGGCGACCGACCGCGGTGGCGACAGCGCTGATGGCGCCCACCGGCACCGTCGCCATGTAGGTGGTGAACAGGTGGTGGCCGAACATGCGACGGTGCAGCGGCACCATCTCGAGGAAACGATCCCACAGCTCGGTGAGCGACAGCTGCGACAGGTCGGGCCGGGTGTCGCGCAACGCGATCGTGAGCAACTTGTCGTCGGTGAGCTCGGTCAGGTCGCCCACGCTCTGCTGCGCGAACACCATCCCGAACGTCTCGCCGATCTTCTCGGTGAGGTCGGGCCGCACGTCGCCGGCCATCTCCTCGTACGGCGGGATGCCGGGCTGCGCGCCGAAGAACTGCTCGTCCATCGTCTGCCAGCTGAGACCCGGGGCACGCTCGCCGAACAGCCGGATGAGCGATGCGTTGAGGTAGCAGTAGCCGCCCTGCACGCCGAGCTGACAGAAGTCGCCGGCGGGCAACTCGTCGGCGTCGAACGCGCCCATGCGCACCCATGCGTCGCGCCATCCGAGCTCGGCTTCGAACAGCGCCGAGGAACTGGTGAGCGGCGTAACGGGGTCGGGGAACACTTCACCGACGTTCGCCCTCGTGTAGATCGGGAAGCGCTGGGACAGCGACGTATCGGTGACGTAGTACTTCTCGCTCATGGTTGTCCCCCCAGACAAGCCGGCCACCGTTGTGGCGAGGCGCCGCCGATGTTAGTGCGTCGTCTCCCGTGCGCCGTTCGCCCGTCGTCGTTGCGCGGATGTGCAACGCGCGTGGCGACTCGACGATTTCGCTGCGATCATGCAGGCATGACCGTGTTGGAAGACCGAGGCTGGGCCGCGTTCACCGAGGAGGGCCCGTGGGTGCTGCAGCGCGACGCCATTCGCTGGCTCTCGCTCGCCGCGCCGCTGCGCGCCGCCGCGCAGGCCGAAGTTCCGGCGCTCACCAAGGCGGGACGAGTGCCGCCCGGACGCCGAGTGGTGCGGGTCGTGCGCACGCTCACCCGCGCGGTCGTGCCCTGGATGGTGCGCAAGAAGCGCGGCCAGTACCTGACGCCCGAGGCCAGCCGGGCCGAGATCTCGTTGCGGTTGCGGCGTGCCGCCGAGCAGCTCGGGCCCACCTACATCAAGCTCGGGCAGATCATCTCCAGCGGTGAGGGCCTGTTCCCGGCGGAACTGGTCGGCGAGTTCAAGAAGTGCCGCGACCAGGTACCCGCAGAGCCGTTCGAGGTCGTACGAGTGGTGGTCGAGGCCGACCTCGGCGCACGCCTGGAAGACGTGTTCTCGTCGTTCGACCGCACGCCCCTCGCTGCCGCATCCATCGCACAGGTGCACGCCGCGACGCTGCTCACCGGCGAGGCCGTGGTGGTGAAGGTGCAGCGCCCCAGCGTCGCCGGCCTCGTCCGCAAGGACCTGCGCGTGATGGCGTGGTTGGCACCGTTCCTCGTCGGCCGCATTCCCATCGCATCGCTCGCCAACCCGCCGGCGCTGGTCGAGCTGTTCGCCGAGACCATCGTGGAAGAGCTCGACTTCCGCATGGAGGCCGCGAACATGATCGACGTCGCCGCGATGCTGCACGAGCTGGGCAACCACGGCTACGTGGTCCCTCGCCCGCACCCCACGCTGGTCACGCGACGCGTGCTCGTGATGCAGCGGTTGAGCGGGTTCAACTTCGACGACGTGGTCGGCATGAAGGACGCCGGCATCGACACCGAGGAAGTGGTGCGCACGGCGATGGTCGCACTGATGGAGGGCGCGATGGTCTACGGCGTGTTCCACGGCGACCTGCACGGCGGCAACCTGTTCGTGCTCGCCGACGGGCGCACCGCGCTGCTCGACTTCGGCATCGTCGGGCGGCTCAGCGGCGACCGCCGGCTGGCCTTCCTGCGCATGATGCTGGGCGCCACCACCAACGACGTGAAGGGCCAGATGGCCGCGATGCGCGACCTCGGTGCGCTGCCGGCCGACACCGATCTCGACGCGGTCATCAAGGATCTGCGCCTCGACCAGCCCACCGTCGACCCCACCACGCTCACCGGCGAGGAACTGGTCGCCGAGGTGCAGCGGGTGGTGAAGGCACTGCTCGGCTACGGCGCCAAGCTCCCCAAGGAACTGATGCTGTACGTGAAGAACATGGTGTTCCTCGACGGTGCGATGGCACGACTGGCGCCCGACCTCGATCTGCTCGGCGAGATCGCCAAGATCTCGATGATGTTCGCCGAGCGTCACGGCGAGCGACTCGCTCGCGAGCTGGGCATCGACCCCACCGCGGTCGAGCTCAACATGGACGGCGTGAAGGCCGGGTTCGGTGTCGACACCGACACCGAGGCGCTCACCTACCGCGAGCTGCAAGCTCGCCGCGAGCTGATCCAGAAGCGCATGCGCGACCACGTCGGCCGCTGACCGTCGGTCGAGAAATCGATCGAATCCGGGCGGCGGACAGCAGTAGCCTCGCCGTCCCATGAGCCGCGTCGTCGAGTCCATCGCTCCCGCGCGCATGGGCAGCGGGTTCCGCTGGTTGATGACCTCGTCGTGGGTCAGCAACCTCGGCGACGGAATCGCCGTCGCGGCCGGTCCGTTGCTCGTGGCCTCGCAGACCGACGAGCCGCTCCTGGTGGCAACTGCCTCGCTGTTGCAGTTCCTCCCGTGGCTGCTGTTCGGGCTCTACGCCGGCGCCCTGGCCGATCGGCTCGACCGCCGGAGACTGGTCATCATCGGCAACCTGTCGCGGGCGGTCGTGTTGGCGGTGCTCGCCGCCTCCATCGCGGCCGATGCGGTCAACGTGGCCGTCGTGCTGGTGGCGATGTTTCTGCTCGGCACGGCCGAGACCGTCGTCGACACCACTACCTCCACGCTGCTGCCGATGGTGGTCGAGCCCGACGACCTGGGCGTGGCCAACGCCCGACTGATGTTCGGCTCGCTCACGTTGAACCGCCTGGCCGGGCCGCCCATCGGTGCAGCGCTGTTCGCGCTGGGCATCGGCTGGCCCGCAGTGACGCAAGCGGTCACGGTGGCGTTGAGCGCGCTCCTCGTCGCGAAGATGGCGCTCACGCATGTGCCGTCGCCCACCGCGCACGCCCCGGTGCGCACCGACATCGTCGAAGGTCTCCGCTGGCTGTGGGGCCACCCGCCCGTGCGGACCCTCACGCTCACCGTGGTCACCTTCAACGTGACCTTCGGCGCAGCGTGGTCGGTGTTGGTGCTGTACGCGACCGATCAGTTGGGCATGGGCGAGATCGGCTTCGGGTTGCTCACCACGGTCGGTGCACTGGGCGGTGTGCTGGGCACTGCCATCTACGGCTGGCTCGAACGGCGCATCGGTCTCGCCAACATCATGCGCGCGGGGCTCATCATCGAGACCGGCACGCACCTCAGCCTCGCACTCACTCGCACACCCGCCGTCGCGCTGGTCGTGTTCTTCGTGTTCGGCATCCACGAAGCGGCGTGGGGCACCACCGCCATCACCATCCGCCATCGGGCCGTCCCCGCGGAGTTCCAGGGCCGGGTGGGCAGCGTGTACATGACCGGCGTGTTCGGCGGGCTCGTCATCGGCTCCGCGCTGGGTGGTCTGCTCGCCAGCGTGTGGGGCATCACCGGGCCGTTCTGGTTCGCCTTCGTCGGCAGCGCCCTCATCCTCGTGGTCATCTGGCGTCAACTCGGCCACATCGCCCACGCGGAGCCCGACGTCGGCGCACAGACGAGGTGATACCGCACATGCACGCCGACTTTGGGTAGCGTCGGAAACCGTGCGTCTTGTCGTATCCCGTTGCACCGTCGACTATCGAGGTCGGCTCGATGCCCACCTCCCCGAGGCCGTGCGGCTCATCATGGTGAAGGCCGACGGGTGCGTGGCCATCCACGCGGACGGCGGCGCGTACAAGCCGCTGAACTGGATGAACGCGCCCAACACGCTGGTCGACCACGGCGACCACTGGACCGTCACCAACCCCAAGGGCGAGGAGCTGATCATCACCTTGCTGGAGGTGCTCACCGAGACCGCGCACGAGTTCGGTGACGACCCGGGCCTGCAGAAGGACGGCGTCGAGGCGCATCTGCAGGCGCTGCTGGCTGCGTCGCCGCACGCCATCGAGGACGGCCTCACGCTGGTGCGCCGCGAGTACCCCACCGCCATCGGCCCCATCGACCTGCTGTGCCGCGACCTCGCCGGCCAGGTGGTGGCCATCGAGGTGAAGCGTCGCGGCGAGATCGACGGCGTCGAGCAACTCGCCCGTTACATCGAACGCCTGCACCTCGACTCATCGCTCGGCGCGGTGCGCGGCGTGTTCGTGGCCCAGTCGGTGAAGCCGCAGGCGAAGGTGCTCGCGGAAGCTCGCGGGTTCCGCGTGGTCGAGGTCGACTACGACGAGCTGCGCGGCATGAAGCCCACCGACCTCCGCCTTTTCTGACGCGAGCTGCACTCCCCCGGCCCTGCTCGTGTGCCGCGCAAGTATCGTGGCCTTATGCGAGCAGTTCGCGGTGCGGCGCAGCACTATGCGTGGGGCGATCCCACTGCGA
>CAZWCU010000057.1:18289-19453 GCA_964632715.1 uncultured Bifidobacterium sp.
ATGCGAGCAGTTCGCGGTGCGGCGCAGCACTATGCGTGGGGCGATCCCACTGCGATTCCACAGCTCCTCGGCCAAGCGGCCGACGGGCAGCCATGGGCCGAGTGGTGGCTCGGCACACATCCGATGGCGCCGTCGCACCTCGAGGGCGGCATTCCCCTGTCGTCGGTGGCCGGCCAGCTGCCGTACCTGCTGAAGCTGCTCGCGGCCGCACAGCCGCTGTCGCTGCAGACCCATCCCGATCCCGTCACCGCCCGCGACGGCTTCGACCGCGAGGAAGCAGCCGGGATCGCGATCGGCGATCCGCAGCGCATCTACCGCGATCCGTTCGCGAAGCCTGAACTGCTGTGCGCGCTGTCGAGGTTCGACACGCTGTGCGGGTTCCGGCCCGTCGACGCCACAGAGGCGCTGCTGCGCGAGATCGGAGCCGACCAGCTCGCCGGTGTGCTGCGCAGCGACGGCTTGGAAGCCACCGTCGCCGGCCTGTATCGCGGCGCCATCGCCACACAGTCGGTGGTGGCCGCGTGCCATCGCCACTCGTCGGCCGAAGCGGTGTTGGTGAGCCGGCTCGACGAGCGATATCCCGGGGATCCGAGCGTCGTGGTCACGCTGCTGCTGAACCGCGTGGTGCTGCAGCCGGGCGAGGCCGTGTTCCTCGGACCCGGCAACCTGCACGCGTACCTGCGTGGCCTCGGCGTCGAGATCATGGGCGCCAGCGACAACGTGGTGCGCGGCGGCCTCACCTCCAAGCACATCGACGTCGACGAGCTGCTCGCCGTGCTCAGCTTCGAGCCGCTCGCCGACCCCGTGGTGCGGCCGGTCGAGCAGATGCCCGGCCGTTGGCGGTACCCGACGCCGGCCACCCCGTTCGAGCTGTGGCGCTTCGAGGTAGCAGGGTCGATGCCGCACACCGCCGAAGGGCGCGAGCTGCTGCTGTGCACCGACGGCTCCACCGGCCCGTTGCACCATGGCGAGACCGCGTTCCTGGCACCCGGCGACAGCGTGGTCCTGGAAGGTCCCAGCACCGTCTTCCGCGTCGCCGAAGTGGAACCTGCGTCGGGCGCCAATCCCTGACACGTCTGTCCGCCCCAGCCCCCACGGGCGCGAAACCCGGACGGAGCCGTCACAGTTCCGCGCCCAGTCAGCCGTTGCGAACATCCGAGTGTC
>CAZWCU010000058.1:0-19439 GCA_964632715.1 uncultured Bifidobacterium sp.
CTGAACTCTGACTTGACCTTGGAGATCTGCGAGCCGACGACGACGGCCAGCACGATCATCATCAACGGCACCATCGCCTTCTGGAACACCGACATGATCCACTCGCCGAGCTTGTGGCGTTTGGCGATGCTCTGCGTCAGGGCTGCCAGTGCGAGCGGGATCAGGATGAGGATGACGAGCGCTTCCACGAACGGGTCGATCTCGATGATGTCGGACAGTTCCGAGCCGACGAACGCAAGCAGATAGAGCGGGAGGAGCAGCATCTGCAGGAACATCAGCAGCGGCGCTGCGGCGAGGAGGCGTTCGCTCGATCCTCCGGCGATCTTGGTGAACACCATCACGTAGTCGACGCACGGACACAGCAGTGTCAGCAACACGCCGATCAGCAACGCCTTGTCGGAGGCGATGAACCGAGTCAGCCCGAACACGACAACGGGAACGATCACGAAGTTGAGCACGACCGAGCCACCGACGAAGCGAACATCTTTCGCTGAGCTGGCAATCTTCGCGAACGGCACACCGAGAAAGGTGGCGAACAGCAGCAGCGCCAATGTCGGGTTGATCGCCCGTTCCATCGTCGGTGCCGTGTCCGGGGCAGCAAGACCGATGGCGCCGCCCACGACGAGCGCAAGGACATACATCGGGATCTGATGCCGTTCCAACCACTCCACAACGGTGGCCCGGCCCGAAGCGTTCGAGAGTGTGTTCGAGGTCATCGTCACCGCTACCGGTCCAGGCGCCACGGGGGACGGCGCATCGCTCACCACACCGAGACCTTTGGTGTGGATGACCGGACGTCACGCGATGCAAGGATTCCTCTTGACCTTCAAAGAGACGCAACGGTTCACCGTGGTCTGCAATGGCTCGTCACCAGGTCGTCGCCCAACGATCCAGGTCGAGCCGTACGGGTTCGAGCAACGACCACATCCAGAGGAAGAGCAGCGACGGTCAGCCTGCGTGTGCCGTGAACCAGGTCGCCGATGCGACGACGACCGTCGTCGTTGCTGGCCGCGCATGCTCGTAGCGGTCGACGCCCGTCGTGGGGTCTGTCTCGCGAATGTCATGGTGAACTCCGCTGGCGGGTCCCGCTGCGTACGCTGCAACCGTGCGGCTTGTGCGAACGTTCCTGGGTGCCGGGTTGATGACGGCAGCGCTGATCTTGGCCGGCTGCGGGAGCGGTGACGACAGCGAGTCGTCTGCCAGCAGCGCCGTCGGAGTTTCACCTGCGTTGGTTGCGCCGGACGTGTTCGCTGCCCGCATGGAGGTGCCAGGGGTGGTGACGATCAATGTGCACACGCCAAGTGAGGGGAGTATTGCCGGGACGGATCTCACGATCCGGTTCGACCAGATCGCCGAGTCGAGCGACCTCCCAGCGGATCGGAGCACCCCGCTGGCGATCTACTGCCGGTCGGGCAACATGTCCGCGGCCGCAGTGGATGAACTTGCCGCGCTCGGTTACAACGACATTGTCGAACTCGAAGGTGGGTTCAACGCTTGGGAGGCATCGGGCCGACCTCTCGAACCTGCTGTCGGCTGAGCCGCCTGCACGACACTGTCGGGTGTGGAGGTTCTGCTGGTGCGAACCATGAGGGCGATTCCGCTGAGCAGGACGACGTCAGCGAGGTTGAACACCGGCCACCGGCCGATGTCGATGAAATCGACAACGCTGCCTGCGATGAGCCGATCCCCAACGTTGGCGAGAGCTCCACCAACGATCAGGCCGGCCGCGACTGGCGGATCAAGGTGTCCTCGCCAAGCAACGACGGCGACCACGACGGCGACCAGCGCGGTGACGATGATGATCGTGCCGGAGGGCAGGAAGCCGCCGACCCCGAACGCGATGCCCTGATTGTGAACAAGACGCAAGGTGAGCGGGCCAAGCGGGATGGGCTCACCCGGCAGGCGTGCCGACGCCCACATCTTCGACAGTGCGTCGATCCCGATGGCGGCGACGGCCACAACGGCGAGTGTTAAGCGACGACGAGCGATCAGGCGTTGTTCACGGTCGGCCGCTGTCGCAACGTCAGCCGTTCTCGTCCGGTCGTCGGTGACCCCGGCGACTTCTGATTCGTGCGGACCGACCATCTCGTGCAGCGTAGGACGTCACGTGGCGATGAGAACCGCGCCTCAGCACACGGCCACCCGTGCCTCGAGAAATCGCTTGACCTTCAACATGACATGAAGGTTTACGTTCAGGGGGTGACAACCGGCTACAAGATCAAAGATGTCGCCGATCGGAGCGGGTTCAGTGCTGCCACGCTCCGCTACTGCGACCAGGTCGGCCTGCTTCCCGAGTCGGCCCGAACCGCCGCGGGTTACCGGTTGTACGACGATCAGGCGCTCGAGCGGTTGGCGTTCATCGCTCGCGCCAAGCAGCTCGGCTGCAGTCTCGACGAGATCGCCGACCTGGCGACCGCATGGGATGGCGGCCAGTGCGGGCCGGTGCAGGACCGCCTCCGGGCGCTGATCGCCGACAAACTCACCGTCACCCGAGACCACATCGCGAACCTCACCACCTTGGCTGCGGAGCTGCGCCAGGCGGCCGCGGCTCTTGAACAGCACCGGCCGCAAGGCCGATGCGACGAACGGTGCGGCTGCGTCACCGAGACAACGAACGTCGACCCCGCTGTTCGCTCGCAGGCGTTGTCGCTGATCGCCAAGCCGTCGATCACCAACGTCCCGATCGTATGCACGCTCAACGGCGAGTCGCTGCGTGGCCGTGTCGACGACTGGCAGGCGCTCCTGGCCCATGTCGAGCGTCGCGACGCGATCGACGGTGGTGTCCGCGCCCAGTTCGGGCCATCGGCGCCGCTGGAGGAGTTGATGCGACTCGTCGCTGCCGAGCAGGACTGCTGCCAGTTCTTCCTGTTCGCGATCACGGTCGACACTCGTGGTGTCGCACTCGAAGTTCGGGCCCCGCACGACGCGCTACCGATCGTGCACTCACTGTTTGGAGATCCTTCATGAAAAGAAACAACGCAGCGGTCGTCGGTGTCGGAGCGGCGTGCGTCGCATGCTGCGTCGGTCCGATCTTGGGTCTGCTGGCGGCGATCGGGATCGGCACTGCGGCTGGCGTGGCGCTGTTCGGCGTGCTCGGTCTACTAGTCGCTGCCGCCGGCGTCGTTCTGGTCGCGCGTCGGCAAACACGCCGGCACACAGGGTGCAGCGTGCAGGTCGAACCGGTCCCGGTCGAACTGAGCAAGACGGGAGCGTCTCGTTGAACATGCGCGCGTGGTGCCAGCCACGTTGGTTGCTCAGCTCGCTGCTGATTGCCGGGGCGGCGTTGTTCGCGATCGGGGTCACCTCCGAGCGCGCCGGCGAGGACGATCGCGGGTCGTCGGAGTCGGTCGCCGAGCTGAACGAGGAGCAAGCCGGTGAAGCGGGTGAAGGGGAAGCAGCAGAGGAAGGCACAGGCGGCAACGAGGCGGCCGAAGGCGCCGAGGAGTCCGAGGAATCCGAGGAGGGTTTGTTCGGCGTGAACCTGGAATCACCGGTGTTCGTCGTGCTCGGCGTCGCTGCCTCGCTGGCATTGGCCGTGCTGACGTGGCGGTCGAACGCTCGTCACCTGTTGATCGTGACCGGTCTGTTCGCAGCCGTGTTCGCGGTTCTCGATGTTGCCGAAGCGGTCCGCAAGTTCAACGACTCCGAGACGGGGATCGCGGTGTTGGCGATGACGATCGGGGTGATCCATGCGGCGGCAGCGTTCGTCGCCGATCAACGTCTCCCCACCACGGAGACCTGACGCGACTCGATGCCGAACCGGTCACCGGGGATCGACTGCCCCACACGACGCTGATCCCTCAAGCCGACCCGGTTCCCAGTGCCGGAGCCAGGCGGCGCCAGCGGTGCTGGCGCATCGCGTAGAACGCCGTCGCGTACCACACTACCGGTCGCGTGAACATCCCGGCATCGATCTCGATCCGGTCCTCATAACGGCAGCTGACTCCGTCGAGCGGTGTCACGGTGATGTCGTGTCGCCATGAACGGATCAGGCCGCCATGCTCGTCACTGCGCATCACCCTGTGCGCGTCGTCGATCTCAACGATCGTCAGGTGGTGCCGTGAGAACGGTACGACGCCGAACAGCAGCAACCACGAGGTGACCGTCTCTCCCGCCCGCCACTCGCCAGCCCGGCCGCGCACGGCCGGAAGGGTGATCAGTCCACGGGTCACGAGCGTGAACGCAGCAGGCGTCTTGACGGCTGCCCAGACGCGAACCGCGGGCGCGTCAAGTGTCGTGGAGCGCGTGACGACAGCCGTCACGTCAACACACGGTGGTCGTAACGGCGAGCGGCCGATTGACCTATCACGGTGGGCAGAAAGCACTTGGTACCTCGTCGATCAAGCGTTGCGCGTGGTGAGAATCGCGTCCAGATCAGCAGGCACCTCCGCGACTTCGGTGAGCGCCATGGTCGTGCGACCTGTGTTCCCGACCGGGTACTTGCCCACGATCGAACCCGGGCCAGCGACGACGATCCGTATGACCTGGCCGATCACCTCCCCACCGTCACGATCGCGAAGCGCCTGGCGCAACATCACCGCATGGACCTTGGTGTGCGGCCACGCCCACGGCTGGGACAGGATGTGCGCCCGCTCGAGGTGCGGCCAGGGATCAGCCGCGGCCCGTGCCTCGGACAACTCTCGCTCGATGTGCTCGACCACGCGGCGACGCTGTCCCTGTGCCGCTGTCTCGTCGGCGTCGTCGGTCCCCATCATGGCGAGGATACTTCCCCAATGAAGTGCGGAGCGCGGTCCCACTGGGCGAGCTCACGCTCGCGCCGCCGGTGCATCGACGAGGCGCCCGGACAGTGTCTGATCGGCCCCGCGATGAGGGAGACAGAATCAGGCTGGTGCTCGTCGCAGTGACAGTCACTGGTCGTTGACCCGCCGCATTTCATCCCTTCATATGCAGGTAGCACGCTCGCATGAATCTGCGCAGCGCGGTGCTCTGCTTGACAGATAGTGAGTCTTCATGACAGAGTATCTGTCATGAAGGTAGTTGGTTCCAAGTCCTACTCGAGCCCGCTGCGGGCCGAACAGGCGGCAGCCACCCGAGTTCGAGTCCTCGATGCAGCGATCGACTTGCTCCAGGCCACCGATTCCGGCGACGTCGCCATTCCCGACGTCGCCGAGCACGCTGGGGTGTCGGTGCGCACCGCCTATCGGGTCTTCCCGACCAGGGAGGATCTTCTCGAGGGAGTCCTGGTCGAGCTGTCGCGACGCTTCGAGGCGATCGCCGGCACCGTTCCCACCACCCTGGACGCGCTCGCCCAGAGTGCCGAGGGAGCGGTGCGCGCCGTGTACGAGGTCGAGCCTCTGTTCCGGGCACTGTTTGCCACCTCCGCTGGCCGCGAGTTGCATCGCCGCACGGCACCCCAGCGACGCGAGGCGATCGACGACATGCTCGTCGCTGAGCTGACGGACCTGTCTGCGCAGCAGCGCCGGCGGTTCGTCGCCGTGGCGCATCTGCTGAGCTCGTCCCGCTCGGTGCTGCTCCTCAAGGACTACCACGACCTCGATGCCGACGACGCTGTCGCTGCGGTCAGATGGGCGCTGGCGGTCCTCGTTGCCGCCGTTCGCGACCCGGAGTGGAGGGCGGATCTGTGATGGAGTGGCGCGCACCCGGGGGCGGTATGTGGCAGCTGGAGACGACTCACGTCCGCGGAGCACAACCGCGGGTCTTCCAGGAACGGGCGGTCCGCGGCTTCGGCGATGGCTTCGCCGGGCCGGCCCGACTGTACGGACTGCCGATCGACCACATCGAGGTGCGCTTCGTCAACGACCACTGCTACGGCCGGATGATCCCCGTCGGTGCACCCGAACCGAAGCCGGGCAAGGCGCGCAGGACACCACCCACAATCGTCCTCTGGCTACTTGCCCGCGTCCACCCCGAGTTGCGTCGACGAGCGAGAGCCGCGGAACGCACCATCGTCGAGAAGCCGTGGATCGAGGACTGCCGCCGGTGGGAGACCGAGCTGCGACCGGCGCTGCTCGGCGCCAACCGAACCCTGCAGGCCGACAACGTCGCAGCGTTCGACGACGACGCACTCGTCGACCACCTCCGTCAGGCTGCCGACCACTTCCAACGCAGCATGACGCTGCACTTCGACCTCATGCCCGCCCACGACATCCCCCTCGGGCGTTTCGTCGTCGCCTGCTCCTCGTGGGGTATCCAGGCCGGTGATGCGCTGGCGCTCCTGGCCGGCAACTCTCCCGCCTCCGCGGAGTCGGCGGCCGGGTTGGCTGCCATCGCCGCGGCGTGCGTCGATGCCGGAGTCGATCCTCACACCCTCGAGGACGTGCGCGCCGCCAGCCCCGCCGCGGCACGGGCGCTCGACGTCTACCTCACCGACCACGGATGGCGGGTGGTCTCGCAGTACTCGCCCCGCGCCCTCGCGCTGGTCGAGCTCCCCGACGTGCTCGTGCGGGCAATCCGCGCCGCCTCGACCAGGGCGGCGGTGACGCGGCCGAACAGCGGATCGCTGCGCGCCCGCGTGCCGGCGACCGATCGAGGCCGCTTCGACGAGCTCCTCACCGAGGCTCGCGCCACCTATTTCATCCGTGACGACAACGTCGCGCTCACCTTCATGTGGCCAGCGGGCCTTGTCCGCCGGGCGTTGCTCGAAGCCGGGAGGCGCCTGCACGAGCGTGGAGCGCTCGAAGAGCGCGGGCATGTCATGGCCCTCGGCGAAGCCGAGGTTGCGGCGGCGCTCGCCGGCGACGAGACGCTCCGTGCCGTTGCCGCCGACCGTGCCGCCCGCGGCCTCGCCGCCGAAGCCGACGGCGCGCCGGTGATGCTCGGCGACGACGAAGGCCCACCGCCGGCCCCGACAGTCTTCCCCTCAGCCATGGCGGAACTTGTCGCCGCCATCCTCGTCCCGCTCGAGCTCGAGGAGTTCGGCGTGGGCGCGGCCCCCGCTCACACCGACTGGACCGGCGAGGGCCGCGGCACCGGCATCGGTACCACGAGCTACACCGGACGCGCCTGCGTCGCCGCCGATGCCGAGGAGGCCCTCGACAGGCTCCGGGACGGCGACGTCCTCGTCACCACCCACACCACCCCGGCCTACGAAGCGATCATGCCGATTGCCGGTGCCCTCGTCACCGAGAGCGGCGGGCTCATGAGCCACGCCGCCCTCGTCTGCCGCGAGTACACCATCCCCGCCGTGCTCGGCGTCACCTCCGCCACCACCCACATCCCCGACGGCGCCACCATTACCGTCGACCCCTCGAACGGCCGAGTGACCGTCGGCACCCGTCTACCCGTCGGCCCGACCTAATCACTGACCGCGACGGCGGCATCGACGGCGTCGACTGCCGAGGTCACCGCCGTCGAATTCTCGAGGCACTGCCCGGCGAGATCGCTCCCGGCCGGCACGTCGGGCTACCGAGCTGCACGGGCTCGTCGCGCTTGGCCTGCCCGATGATGCGCTGTGCTCAATCGACGAGCGGCTCGTGCTGCCGGCCGCCGAGCCTGAGGCGCTGTTCGCCGCGCCGCCGGCTCTCGTCACCGCTGCTCCGCCGAGAGCGAACTGCTGTGTCGCATCGGCGACGGGACGAGGCGAACACGGCCAGCCATCCCAGGTCGACGGCGGCCCCCGCCACTTCAACGGCATCTCCGCCGGACTCGTCGTCGCGTGACGGTACGAGCGAGGCCCGGGAGTTGGGAAGCAGGCGGCGCTCGGCGAACTATTCCGACGCGCATCGCGGGCTTCTCTCGCCTGGTCATCTGTATAGTGTCGCAGATATGGTTTCTGAGTCCACCGTTGGAGTCCTGGCTGTTGCCGGGTCCGGTCTTGATGGGTGTGCGGTTCGGGTGATCGATGTCGATCGCGTCGGCTCGACCCGTGAGCGCGTGCTCGCCCGGCCGTACGCGGAGAATGTCGCCGAGCTGTTCCGGCTGTTGGGCGATCCCGGTCGCTTGCAGATGCTCAGTGCGCTGTTGGAGGCGGGCGAGTTGTGTGTGTGCGATCTGGCTGCTGTGGTCGGCATGGCGGAGTCGTCGGTGTCGCACTCGTTGCGGCTGTTGCGCACGGCGGGGGTCGTTCGTCAGCGGCGCTCGGGGCGGCAGGTGTTCTATTCGCTCGACGACGCTCATGTCCGGCTGTTGCTCGATGTGAGCATCGAGCACGTCCGCCACGGGGACCATCGTGAGTGAGACGACGGTGGTGCTTGACCTGCCGGTGTTGTTGCCTGACGCGCTCGATGGGCGTGACGGGTGTGTGGATCGGCTGACCGCGATGTTGACGGGCGCGCCCGGGCTCGAACAGGTGCATGTCGTCGACGCCGCTGATGGTGCGCCAGCACGGTTGTGCATGCACTATGACCCGGCGGCGACCAGCGTGGCGCGGATCCGCAGCCTCGCTGAGGCCGCCGGGGCCAAGCTGACCGATCGGTACGGGCACGTCCTGTGGCCGGTGACCGGGATCGGTCATGTCCGCAAGGCCCGTACCGTCGCCGAAGCGCTTCGACGCGTGGACGGGGTCATGGAAGCGGAAGTGACCCCTGGTTTGGTGCGGATCGAGTTCGACCGCATCAACGTCGACGCGGATCGACTGCGGGCGGTCCTGGGTGAGCACGGTGTCGGTGTCCCCGCAGCCGGGGGCGAGCATGAGGGACATGACCATGCCGAGGGCGAGCACGCGCACGGCGGTCCGTTCGGCGCGCGCAGCGAGTTGATCTTCGCGTTCACCTCGGCGGCGCTGTGGCTGGTCGGGTTCGTGTTGGAGCTCATCACGGACATCCCTGACGGCGTGCTGACTGGCATCTTCATCGTGGCGGGTCTGTTCGGTGGCTATTTCACTGCCCGGGAGGCGATCGAAAGCGTCCGCAACCGGCGTTTCGAGATCGACTTTCTGATGCTGGTCGCCGCCGCCGGCGCGGCTCTGCTCGGCAAGTGGGAAGAGGGTGCGCTGCTACTGGCGTTGTTCAGCGTCGGCCACGCCCTCGAGGGGTACGCGATGGGGCGCGCCCGCCGCGCGATCGAGGCCCTCGCCGAACTCGCCCCGGCCACCGCGCTCGTACGCGACGACAGCGGCGAACGCGAGGTGCCAGTCGAGCAGCTCAAGATCGCCGACATCGTGATCGTCAAACCCAACGAACGGATCCCCGCAGACGGGTTCGTCATCGCCGGTACGAGCAGCGTCAACCAGGCGTCCCTGACCGGCGAGAGCATTCCGGTCGACAAGCTCCCCGTCGCCGATGTGTCAGCCGCTGCTGCCGATCCCGAGCGGGTGCCGGCATCGTCGCGGCTGTTCTCGGGCACGGTCAATGGTGCCGGTCCGCTCGATCTGCAGGTCACCAGGCTCGCCGCCGACACCACCTTGTCGAAACTGGCGACGATGGTCCGCGAGGCCGAGACGCAGGCGTCGCCGACGCAGCGGTTCACGGATCGGTTCGAACGGATCTTCGTGCCGGCCGTGATCGGGCTCGTCATCGTGGTTCTCGTTGTCGGTCCGGCGTTCGGGTCCTCCTGGTCCGAGTCCTTCTACCGGGCGATGGCGGTGCTGGTCGCGGCGAGTCCGTGCGCGCTGGCGATCGCTACCCCGAGCGCAGTGCTCGCCGCCGTCGCCCGCGCCGGGCAACTCGGTGTCCTCGTCAAGGGCGGCGGACCCTTGGAGAACCTGGGCACGCTTCGCGCGGTCGCGTTCGACAAGACCGGCACGCTCACCGAGGGACGCCCGCGTCTCACCGACGTCGCGCCCGCAGATGGTGTGACCGAGTCCGAGCTGTTGGCGATCGCAGTCGCGGTCGAGTCAAGAAGCGATCACCCGCTCGCAACGGCGATCGTCCGCGACGGCGCCGAACGCCTCGACGGCCGCACACCACCCCCGGCCGAGGGCGTGAACGCAATCACCGGTCGCGGCATACGCGCCACCGTCGACGGCGCCGACGTGCTGATCGGCAACGTCGCCCTGTTCGACGACAACGGCGGAATCACCCCCGACGTCGAAGCCACCGTCGAAGCGCTGCAAGCAGCAGGCCGCACGATCATGATCGTCAAACTCGCTGATCGATTCCTCGGTGTGCTCGGTCTGATGGACACCCCGCGTGCCGCCGCTCGAGCAGCGATCGCCGAGATACAGGCGGTCGGGATCCGCCGAGCGATCATGCTGTCGGGCGACCACCAACTGGTCGCCGAATCGATCGCCCGCGACGTCGGCCTCACCGAGGCATGGGGCGATCTGATGCCCGAGGACAAGGTCGCAGCGATCGAGCGACTCCGTCAGGAGGAAGGCAAAGTCGCCATGATCGGCGACGGCGTCAACGACGCCCCAGCGCTCGCGCACGCCACCGTCGGCATCGCGATGGGGGCCGCCGGCTCCGACGTCGCCCTCGAGACCGCCGACATCGCGCTGATGGGCGACGACCTCGCCAAGCTTCCGGTCGTGATCGGGCTCAGCCGCAAGGCGAGCCGGATCATCCGCCAGAACCTGTACCTCAGCCTCGGCATGGTCGCATTCTTGATACCCGCGACGATCGTCGGGTTCGTCGGCATCGGCCCCGCGGTCGTGTTCCACGAGGGCTCCACCCTCGTGGTCGTCGCCAACGCGCTGCGCCTGCTCGGCTACCAACCCCGCACGAACCCCACATCATCACCCGTCGTCACGAGTACTGATCCCATGGAGGCCCCCACGTGACCGATACCCCCACCACGCTCGTCTGCCCGAAGTGCCAGGGCACGATGCGTACCTACGAACGCAGCAGCGTCATCATCGACCAGTGCACCGACTGTCGCGGCGTGTTCCTCGACCGCGGCGAACTCGAGCGGCTCATCGACGCCGAGGAGCAGCGCGACGCGACCGCCCCAGCCGCGTTCCCGCCGCCGCCCAACGCCGACCCGAGCCGCGATGACGACCGCCGCTACGACCCCCGCGAGGACACCGGACACGGCGGCGGTCATCACGGCGACTCGAAGAACAGCAAGCGCCGCCGCGGCGGATTCCTCAGCGAGCTGTTCGACTGAACCCAGGAGCATCATGAGCAAGAACCTGAAGATCTCCATCGCGCTCGTCGTCGCAGCCGTGATCGCCGTCATCGCGATCGCCAACGCCGGCGGCGACGACTCGACCGTCGCCCCAGCGGCCAGCCCATCCGAGCGGCTCGTGCGTCCCGACAGCCAACGCCTCTCGACCGCCGACGACGGAAAGGTCACCTTCGTGGAGTTCCTCGACTTCGAATGCGAGGCCTGCGGCGCCGCGTACCCGGCGATCGAACAGCTCCGTGCCGACTACGACGGCAGGGTCACGTTCGTCGTGCGGAACTTCCCGCTCCACAACAACTCCGAAGCAGCCGCCCGCGCGGCCGAAGCAGCCGCTGCGCAGGGCAAGTTCGAAGAGATGTACGACATGTTGTTCCAGACCCAGTCCGAATGGGCCGAGAAGGAAACGTCCCAGGAGGATGTGTTCTTCGGCTACGCCGAGCAACTCGATCTCGACATGGAGCAGTTCCGTGCTGTCTATGACGACCCGGCCACGATCGCCAAGGTCCAACGCGACAAGGCTGACGGCGTTGAGCTCGGCGTCGAGGGCACCCCCACGTTCTTCCTCAACGGCGACAAGGTCGAAGTGTCGAGCTTTGCCGAGCTGGTCGCACTGATCGATGCAGCCCTCGCCGCCTGAGCCGACCGACAACCCAGCAATGCATTCGATCATCGACGCTCGACCAAGCGATCAGGCGACTGCGGCATTCGGTGTGATGGACCCCCCTGCGCGCGATCGCGTCCCGCGAACTCTGGCGTGGCTGTACACGATCGCGGGGACCGTCGGGTTCGCCGCCGCGTTCACGCTGCTCGTTGAGAAGATCGAGCTGCTCAAAGATCCGACATACGTGCCGAGTTGCAGCATCAACCCGATCCTCAGTTGCGGGTCGGTGATGCAGACAGACCAAGCCGAAGCGTTCGGGTTCCCGAACCCGATCCTCGGCGTCGCCGGCTTCGCAGTCATCGTCACCGTTGGGATGGCGTTGCTCTCCGGCGCAACCTTCCGCCGCTGGTTCTGGTGGGGTCTCCAAGCCGGAGTCACCTTCGCGGTGGTGTTCGTCCACTGGCTGATCTTCCAGTCGCTGTATCGCATCGACGCCCTCTGCCCGTACTGCATGGTCGTCTGGGTCGTCACGATCCCGTTGTTCTGGTACACGACCCTTCACAACCTTCGCGTCGCCAGTGCCGATCGCGCCGGAACGAGTCATGTCGTCACGAGAACCATCACCGAGTACCACGGCGTGATTCTCACCGTGTGGTACCTCGCCATCGCTGCCCTCATAGCGCGACGCTTCTGGGACTACTGGTCTACCCTGCTCACCTAAACCAACCGTGTACCAGCGCTGCTGTTCGCGGTGGGAACTTCAGAGTCGTGAAGCACGACATCATGACCATGACGTTCCTTCAGCGTTCCTTGATGTTCCGACCGGAACTCGCGGTGAGTTGCTGACGACTGGATGTCGTATGGAATGCGACCTGTGGCGCGAGGCGATATCGGCGTCGGTTGACGGTGAAGCGTGCGGCATCGATCCGAGACTCATCGACTCGCATGTCGCCCGGTGCCCGGCTTGCCGGTTGTTCCGGAACACGGCGGAGCAATCGCGACGCGTCTCTCTCGTCCAGCCCGCTCATCCGATGCCGGACCTCGCGCGCAAGGTCACCAAGTTCGCCGCCGTCGCCGACGGAGCCGCACGCTGGAGTTTCGCTAGAGCCGCGCTCGCCGTCGTCGCCATCGAAATCATCGTGCTCTCACTGCCGGAGCTGATCCTTGGCGACGAGCAGAGCACCTCGACACACCTGGCTCGACATCTCGGCGCGTTCACGGTTGCCTACGGCGCAGCGCTGCTCGTCGTCGTGGTCCGACCGGCCCGCGCCCGCGCCGTGCTGCCGGTTGCGCTCGTACTGGCCGGCGCGTTGGTCATCACGGCCATCATCGACCTCGTTGACCGACGGATCCCGCTCACTGGTGAGGCGACACATCTGCCAGAACTCTTGAGCGTCCTTCTGATCTGGCTGATGACTGTCCCCAGCCCCAGGCGACTCCCGAAGTTTCTCCGCCACAGCGGCTTCGACAGCGTCGATCTCCACCTCGTGGGCGACCAAAGAGATGTTGGCTGAACCGATGCTTCCCGGACGTCGGGCTCACCTCCTCTCTCAGCCATCCACATCAGCAAAGAGTCACCGAACCGGGGGCTCTTGTGCCCGACCGATGTGTGACCTAAGTACCTATGAGATGTGGCGTCGGGTCTGGAGAATTGAGGCGAGCTGGCGGGAAGGTCCTGGCCTCCAGAGGATGGAACTGAGATGTCTGAGACGACGGATCCGACTACGCAACCGGAGGGCGTCGACCGCCGTGTCTTCATAGGAATGCTGGCCGGCGGAGCGGGTGGTGCGGCTCTCGTGGCCGCTTCTGCAGGCGCCGCCTGGCCCCGCGGCAACCACATGGTGACACTCGCCTCTGCCTCGGCGACGCCAACGACCACCGCCGACAGTGGACCTGACACCGCAGCGGTGGATCATGAAGCCGGTGCGGCTGCGATGGACACCATGCACTCGCAGGTGATCGACCAGTTTCTCGCCAACATCACTGAACCCATCACCGCTGGCCGCGGCGCGACCGACCTCGAGTGGGAGATGGACGGTGACGTGAGGGTCTTCGAGCTCGTCTGCTCGGAGGTTGATTGGGAGGTGACGCCTGGCCAGATCGAGAAGGCGATGGCCTACAACGGCATCGTTCCGGGCCCGACGATCAGAGTGGTGGAGGGCCAGACCGTTCGCATCAACGTTCGCAACGAACTGACCCAGAGCACCGGTGTGCACTGGCATGGCCAGCGGGTGCCCAACGCCATGGACGGCGTGCCCTTCCTCACCCAGGCGCCGATCGAACCGGGAGGCACGTTCACCTACGAGTTCGTGCCCGGCCCATTCGGCAGCCACATGTACCACTCGCACCACAACGCCGCCGAGCAGGTGTCGAGAGGACTCTTGGGCGCCTTCATCGTCGAGCCGAAGGACAGCGCCGCAGAGCCACAGCACGATCGAGACTACCTCTACATTCTGAACGACGCCCTGGGCGGGTTCACCATCAACGGCAAGGGGTTCCCGGCTACCGAGGCCTACACGGCCAAGCTCGGCGAGCGGATCCGGTTCCGGTTCATGAATGAAGGTGTGATGGTCCACCCCATCCACCTTCACGGCCTCACGTTCGAGGTGTTTGCTCGTGACGGCTACCCGCTGCCACAACCGTTCCTGTGCGACACTCTCACCGTCGCACCGGGCGAGCGATGGGACGTCACCGTCGTCGCCGACAACCCCGGCACCTGGGCCTTCCACTGCCACATCCTCACTCACGCCGAGAGCCCCAAGGGCATGTTCGGCATGGTCACCGTCCTCGTCATCGAATAGGAACACCCATGACCGTCACCGAAGCTGCTACCGAAACCAAGCCTGTGGCCACCGCCCCGACTCCGAAGCGCCGCCCCGGCCTCAACACCGACACCCTCGCTCTCAGCGCATTGTTCGTTGCGCTCTTCGCGTTCGCCGCCGCGGTCATCGGCGTCGGTGTTGCCTTCAGAGCCATCGACGAGCACGAAGCCGTCGTCGCCGCCTCTGGTGCCGGCGGCTCGGCTGCAACCACCGTCCAGGTGACCTTGTCCGAGTTCATGATCATGCCCAAGCCGTTGTCGGCCCCCGCCGGCTCGACCTTGGAAGTGGTCAACGACGGATCAGTCGAGCACAACCTCAGTGTTGGGGGACTCACCACCCCGAACCTCGCCGCAGGCGAGCGGGCCGAACTGGACATCGGTGGTCTCGCTCCCGGCACCTACTCGGTCACCTGCGCGATTCCCGGCCACAAAGAGGCCGGCATGGAGACCACGCTCACCATCGGATGAGCAACCGCTCAGGCCCACAGTCGCTGCGGCCCCTTCGGACCACCGCCGCGCGCGCCTGCACGGTCCTCCACGAGACCCACCACAGCCCACGGACGCCGGTCCCGTCCCGCCGGACAGGAGCTCCAGTTCCAGCCTTGCGGCAACGGAACTCCGGGCCGTCCAACCGGTGGAGCGTGCCCTCCCTCCCCTCAGCCGCTGCCGGCGTGACGCCGTGAACGTGACGCCACGTGGGTCCGCCGATCCGACGTTCCTGGGGCCCGACGGTCGGTCGATCACCGCGCTCATGGCGTTGGCCACCTGGGCGGTCGCATGGATCGCCCTCGTCACGAAGCTCGAGCGCGAACTCGACCGGGTGCGCCTCCACGAGCTGTTCGACGACGAGCTGCTCGCCGTCGTCGCCGTCGATCACCCGTGGGCTCGTCGCACGTTCGTCGCGGCCGCCGACTTCGCCGATGTCGAGGTCGTTCTGTTCGACAGCTACGACCCGGCGCGGAGTCCCTCCGTCCCGCTCCCCATCCCGAACGGCGCGGAACCTGCGGCGCTGACATTCGTCCCGCTGGTCACCGACCTCCTCGTCGAATCGGTCGTCGGGACCCGCCTCGTGACGGTGCTGCCATCGTGGATCGCTGCTCCCTACCTTGCCGCCGGCATGGTGGTCGGCGTGCAGGTCGGTCGACACCCGCAGGCGCGCACCTGGTACGCCGCCACCCGTCGCGGTCGCCAGCCGCAGCTCATCACAGACTTCGTCGCCCATCTCCGCCGGTTCCTCGCTGCTGGCGAACACGAGCGACCGCCGGTGCGCCTGACCGCGTGAGACGCCTGACCCGTCGTGGTGTGGTCGGTCGCGCCTGGAGGTCGACCGTCGGACGCCCTGGGCTGTGACGGGTCGAACGTTCGCTGCCACCTACAGGCTCTGGAGGAGTTGACAACTTTGGTTGCGCCGGGCGCGCAACCAAAGTTGTCACCGGTCCGAGAGAAGTAGGTGGCACCTCCGGTGCGGCGCCCGAACGCCGCCGGTCAAACCCACACACGTGAGGAGCTCCAACTGCTTGCGCAGAGCCGGAGCGTGTGGTTAGATACTGAACCATATGGTTCAGTATGCGTCGACCCATCTGGATGCCTCGTTCGCTGCGTTGGCGGACGGCACGCGTCGCGGCGTGCTGGAACGGCTGGGACGTAGCGAGTCCTCGATCACGGATCTCGCGGAGACGTTCGGCATGACCCTCACTGGCATGAGGAAGCACGTCGGCGTCCTCGAGGAGGCGGGGCTCGTGGTCACGAAGAAGGTCGGCCGGGTGCGCTACTGCCGGATCGGCGCCCGCCGACTCGACGAGGTGGCGGCGTGGATCGACGCGTATCACCACCTGTGGAACGCGCGGTTCGACGAGCTGGACATGGTCATCGAAGAGTTGAAACAGAAGGAGCAGCAGGATGGATGCACGAACGAACACTGAGCCGACGGCCACGAGCCGCACCACCGTGGAACGGAGGTCCGACCGTGAGCTCGTCGTCACCCGCACGTTCGACGCGCCGGCGCGCCTGGTGTTCGAGGCCTGGTCGAACCCCGAGCTGTTCCAGAGGTGGTGGCTGCCGAAGTCGATGGGCATGACGCTGCACTCCTGCGAGATGGACGTGCGCACCGGGGGCACCTACCGGCTCGGGTTCGGCGGCGACGTCTACTTCTTCGGCCGCTACATCGACGTCACGCCGCCCTCGCGCATCGTGTGGACGAACGAGGAAGACGGAGACAACGGCTCCGTCACCACCGTGACCTTGGAGGAGAAGGACGGCCGGACGCTGCTCGTCATGAGCGAGCTGTACCCCTCGAAGGAAGCGCTCGACGCAGCGGGTACCGGCGCGGCCGATGCCACGCTGGAGACGTTCGCTCAACTCGACGAGCTGCTGCTCACGCTGCGCTGAAGAGCGGGCCGCGCCCGCGCCGAAGCCGATGGTCGGCGCCAGCCGTCGTGCCGTGCGACTTCAGCTGCGGCACTCACCTCCGCTACGACTATGGGAGTGACCGACCACGAACATGCTGCGCCGAAGCCAGTCCGCGAAGAGCGGCAGCCTCCGCGCGAGGGTGTCGAGGAGGTGGCACCGGGGATCCTGCGTCTGCAGTTGCCCATCTCGTTGCCCGGTCTCGGCCATGTGAACTGCTACGCAATGGAGGACGCCCGCGGGATCACGCTCGTCGACCCCGGGTTGCCAGGCCCGAAGACGTGGCGGGAACTGCAGCGGATCATGAAGGCCGGCGGTCTCGCGATCGAACGCGTGCACTCGGTGGTGATCACCCACTCGCACCCGGACCACTTCGGACAGGCCGGCCAGTTCCGCAAGCGGTTCGGCGCCGAGGTGATCACGCACAGAACGTTCCGTACCTTCCTCGACCCTGATGCGGAGGACCAGGAGAGCGCCGACGAGCTGGAGATCATCGATGGGCCGGTGAAGGCCCAGGTCGAGTCGGTGCAGGGTCAGGACCTCCGCCGGGGACCGTTCGCCAAGCACACCCCGTGGGGCGGCGATCCGCACTCGATGCCACGCTCCCGACGGATGCGCTACTGGGCGATGCGCAAGGCTGCAGGTCGCTTCGTCGCCGCGCCGACCCCCACTCGACGGGTGGAGGATGCCCAGGTGCTCGAACTGGGCGCCCGCGAGTGGGTGGCGGTGCACACGCCGGGCCACACCATCGATCACCTCTGCCTCTACGACCCGGCCGGCGGTGTGATGATCAGTGGCGACCACGTGCTGCCGACCATCACCCCGCACATCTCAGGGTTGGGCACCACGGTCGATCCGCTGAAGGACTTCTTCGACAGCCTCGATCTGATGAAGACCTTCGACGACGTGCGCACGGTGCTGCCCGCGCACGGCCTCCAGTTCGACGACCTGTCGGGTCGCGCCGAGGCGATCAAGCGCCACCATCACGAGCGCCTCGACAAGTTGCGCACCGCCAGCGGCGAGCTCGGTCGCGGCACCGTGCACGAGTTCATGCAGGTGCTGTTCCAGGAGCGGTCGTGGGGCTCGATGGCCGAGAGCGAGACCTACGCTCACCTCGAACACCTTCGCCTCACCGGCGAGGCCGCGGTGGACGAGAGCGGCGAGCAGCTCCGCTACAGCTTCGATTGATCGCGGTCGCAGCGTCCGTCGTGATCAGCTGGGACGGATGGGTGCTCCGAGCGTGATGCGGTCGCGGCCGGCGATGGCGGCGCGGAATTGATCGATCGGGTGGGCGATCGCACCACTGCCGCCGCGCACGGATCGAATCGAACCGTCGGCGTTCCTGTCGAACGTCAGCACCTCCCCGTGCGATCCGTAGCCGGCGGTGTCGGCGATGCGCAACACGTCGACGTCGACCACGTCGAGGCGGGTGGGTGTGAGGGTCGGGTCGGCGAAGCTCGGCGCAAGTTGGTAGAGCCGTCCCCCGAGCACCGCGATGTCGTAGACGCCCCACATCGAGGCGAACCTGCCACAGAACGAGTGGAGATCGACGGGGCCGACGCCAGTGGCCGCAGGGTCGGGCTCGCTGCGGCGGGCGAGGTCGACCAGCTTGATCGCGGCGGTCGCCATGGCGAGGGCCGGTCCGTCTATGGCATTGGTGAACACGCACACCGCCAGCCGATCCTTCGGATCGAACCAGGTGCGGGTGATGTGACCCGGGTAGCCGCCACCGTGGCCGAGGAGGCGTCGGCCACCGATCGTGACGATCTCGAAACCGAACCCATACTCGGACTCGGTGCCGTCGACCTTCCATGCACCGTGCTGCATCTGGCGCTTGGATTCCGCACCGACGAGCCGGTCGTCGCCCTCGAAGTGGGCTGCGGCGTAGCGCACGAGATCAGAGGCGGTCGAGTACAGGCCAGTGGCTGCCGACATCGCGCCGGTGTCGATGTGATCGATCGGGATTCGTGCCTCCGCGTACGCGAGCGCGGTGTGGCCGGCGGCGAAGTCGTCGCCTCGCGCCTCGTCGAGGTCCGGTCCGGTGTCGTCGAGGCCGAGCGGGCCGATCACGTGCTCGGTGACGTATTCGCGGAAGGGCGAACCCGACACCTGCTCGATGATCAACCCGAGCAGTGAGTACCCGATGTTGGAGTACTTGAAGCGTTCGTTACGCGCGAGCACGGCCGAGTCGTCGGCGGCGATTCTCAGCAACTCGGCTCGATCGGGGAAGGCGCGGTCGAGTTGCCAGAAGTCGCCGTCCCATCCGTCGCGCACGACACCGCCGGCGTGCGAGAGGAGCTCGCGGATGGTGACCGCTGCGATCGGCGACGAGGCCAGCTCGACGATCCGCTCACCGACCGAGTCGTCCAGCCGGAGCGTGCCCCGCTCCACCAGCTGCATCACCGCCGTCGAAGTGAAGGTCTTCGAGTGAGAGGCGATGCGGAACAGGTGATGCTCGGTGAGGGCTGCGCCGGTCGAGACATCGGCGACACCGTGCGCCGCGGACAACACCACCTCATCGCCGTACAGCACCGCCGCCTGCACGCCGGGAACCCGATCCGCCGTGCAGCGGAACTCGAGCCAACGGTCGAAGTATGCGGCGGCGTCGGCGACGTGCCGATGTTCGAG
>CAZWCU010000059.1:0-19427 GCA_964632715.1 uncultured Bifidobacterium sp.
GCCGCGCTGGCGGCCGCCGCCGGTGGTCTTGTGGCGGCCGAACGCGCCACCGATCTCGGCGCCGGAGGTGCCGATGTTCACGTTGGCGATGCCGCAGTCGCTGCCTGCTGCGCTGCAGAAGCGCTCGGCCTCGCGCAGGTCGGTGGTGAACACGCTGCTGGCCAGGCCCTGCGGTACGTCGTTCTGCAGGTGCACGGCTTCGTCGAAGCTGTCGTACGCCATCACGTACAGCACCGGTGCGAAGGTCTCGGTGGCCACGATCTCGGTCTGGCCGGGCATGGTGACGATGGCGGGCCGCACGTACGCGGCCGCGGGTGCCTCGTCGGCCAGGTGCCGGTCGCCGCCGACCGCCACGGCACCGCCGTCGGAGTGCGCGGTGGCGAGCGCGGCCTGCATGCGGTCGAACGCGAACATGTTGACGAGCGGCCCCACCAAGGTGCCGGAGTCCAGCGGGCTGCCGATGGGCAGGCTGGCGAACGCGGTGGTGAGGCGAGCGACCACCTCGTCGTGGCGCGAGCGGTGCACGATGAGCCGGCGCAGGCTGGTGCACCGCTGGCCGGCAGTGCCCGCCGCGGCGAACGTGACGCCGCGCACCACCATCTCCAGGTCGGCGCTGGGAGCGACGATGGCTGCGTTGTTGCCGCCGAGTTCGAGGATGCTGCGGCCGAAGCGAGCGGCCACCACCGGCGCCACCTTGCGACCCATCGCGGTGCTGCCGGTGGCGCTGATGATGGGCACGCCCTCGTGCGCCACCATCTCGGCGCCGACGCTGCCGTCGCCGAGCAGCACCTGGTTGAGGTGCGGCGGCACGTCCATCGTGGCGGCGGCGCGCTCGAACAGCGCGTGCGTGGCCATCGCGGTGAGCGGCGTCAGCTCGCTCGGCTTCCAGATGACCGGGTTCCCGCACACCAGTGCGAGCGCGGCGTTCCAACTCCACACCGCGACGGGGAAGTTGAAGGCGGTGATGACGCCGACCGGGCCGACCGGGTGCCATTGCTCCATCAGCCGGTGGCCGGGTCGCTCGCTGGCGATGGTGAGGCCGTGCAGCTGCCGGCTGAGGCCGACGGCGAAGTCGCAGATGTCGATCATCTCCTGCACCTCGCCGAGCGCTTCGCTCTCGATCTTGCCGGCCTCGAGCGTGACCAGCCGAGCGAGGTCGGCCTTGTGCAGGCGCAGCTGCTCGCCCAGCCGGCGGACCAGTTCGCCGCGTAACGGGGCCGGCGCGGTGCGCCACGTGGCGAAGGCCTCGGTGGCCTGTGCGACGGTGGTGTCGACGTCGGCGGTGGCGGCCACGAACCCGAGGGTGGCGCCGGTGATGGGGGTGCGCGCCGAGTGCGGCCCCGCCCCGAGCGGCGCGGCGCCGCAGGCGTGCAGCGAGTGGTCGGCGATGGTGTGCAGGACGTCGGCAGTGGGGAAGCTCACCCCTTCATCGTGCCACGCCGGCCTCCCCGCCCGGGTTTCGATGCCGTCTGGTCCTACGAATCCCACATTCCTTGTGGAAGTGGTGTGACCAGACGCGGGGTTGCCCGCGGTATGCCGCGGGCGATGCCTGGGTACGGTAAGCAGACATGTCCACCGCCCGCGCCTCCTCGCCTGGTCGACCTCGCCGCGCGCGTGCACGTGGCCGTGTGGCACTCGCGGCGGTGTCGACGATGCTCGCCCTCGTGTCGCCGGCATCCGCGGGCGCCGGGTCCGACGGACCGACCGCGACGGTGCGCCACGACGCCGGTGCGGCAGCACCCCGCATCGGGTTGATCGGTGACTCGACGTTGTCCGGCGTCCGCTGGTTCGACGAGTATGGCGAGCTCGAACGGTTCAACTTCGTGTTCGACGCCGAGTCGTGTCGCCGCACGTCCGAGCGATCGTGCTGGAGTCGCGAGCAGTATCGGCCGCGCAACGCCATCACCGCCCTGCAGGAGGAAGCGGGTGAGTGGGGTGAGGTGTTGGTGGTGATGACCGGGTACAACGACTCCGCCGACCGCTTCGCAGACGGTGTGGGGGAGATGGTCGCCGAGGCGCAGCGTCAGGGCATCGGCTCGGTGGTCTGGCTGTCGTTGCGGACGAAGGGTGTCGACTACGAGGAGCCGCTCCATCTCGCGAACGGCAGCACGTACCGGGGCGCGAACCGTTCGCTGTACGAGCTCGCCGGACAGTTCGGCGGGTATCTGCAGATCGCGGACTGGGCGACCTACTCCGCGAGCTCGCCGGATTGGTTCGAAGCCGACGGCGCGCACCTCACCCCAGCGGGAGCCGAAGCGTTGACCTCGTTCATCGCGAGTCAGGTCGACGTCGTGCGTGCGGGAGGAGCGATCACCCCGGTCCCGGCTCCGTGGGAAGAGGTGC
This sequence comes from uncultured Bifidobacterium sp., assembly GCA_964632715.1. Taxonomy (GTDB): domain Bacteria; phylum Actinomycetota; class Acidimicrobiia; order Acidimicrobiales; family Ilumatobacteraceae; genus UBA668. The sequence continues at coordinate 2,344 of CAZWCU010000059.1, forward strand.
GCGACGGCGACGAGGGTCAGCCCGTCGTCGACGTGCAGACGGCATTGATCGCCGCGAGCGTCGACGACGAACTCGTCGCCGACGGCGTGTTCGGCCCCCAGACGGTTGCCGCGGTGATCGCGTTCCAGCGCGCCAACGGGCTCGCCGAAAGTGGAGCCGTCGACGGACCGACCGCGACCGCGCTCGGCCTGTACCAACCGGCCGCCGTCACCTCGGCCGATGTGGCCCCCAGCACCACGCTCGCGTCGGTTCCGAACACGTTGGCAGTTGCGGTCGGGTCCGACCAGAACGGCGCTCGAGGTGGACCCGTGCCCCTCGGCGCGTGGTGGGCGGCGCTGGTCGCGAGCGTCGCCCTCCTCTGGGTCGCCAGGCGACGGAGCATCGCGAGCCGCGCCAACCCGTCGTCGCTCGACGTCGGGGTCGAGCCCGATGACGGCCAACTGGTCGCCGTGCCGTACGACCACGAGTCAGAGCACGACGACGCGGCACGCACCGTCGACGTCATTCGCTGAGTCGGTGCTCGAGGCGAGTCCTCGATCGCACCTAGGACTGATCCGAGCTGGCACCCCCCGCCGCTGGATGGCGGCCGTCAGTACGGCAGCGGGCCGGGCGGCGTGGTGTCGGGGAAGTAGCGGTGGTGGTGGGCGCCGGTGATCTCGATGATGCCGGTGCCGGTGCGACCGTCGTCGGTGGTGAGCGACACCTGGTTGAGGCCGCCGCGTTGGAACGGTTCGTAGGGCCGGTCGAAGCGGCCCTCGGCCTGCACCTCCACCGAGCGACCGCCCTCCAGGGTGAACACTGCGGCGCCGCGCACGTGCGAGACCGTCTCACCGTGGTCGCCGTAGCGCGCGGGCTCGCCGTCGGCCTGCAACCAGGTGAAGTCGTGGCGGAAGCCGATCAGCGGCACCGGCGGGCTGCCATCTGCGGGTGCCCAGCAGCCGTCGCTGTACACCTGCGCGCCGTTGGCGAGCTCCCAGTGCCACACGCCGAGGAAGCCGTCGTCGAACTGCAGCTGCAGCCACATCCACATCGGGCAGCGAGCGTGGTTGCGGATGCCCCAGCTGTGGTCGCGCTGGCCCCACCAGTCGCGCACCTCGTGGGTGACGCCGTCGTAGGTGTAGGTGCCGTTGAACCAGCCGGACTGCAGCATGTGGCTCTGGTCCCAGATCAGTTCGTTGCCGGCGCGCATGGTGCCGCGGCGAAGACCGTACGGCTGCGTGCGAGCGCGGAACGTGAGATCCATCCCGAGCGTGCACGTGGCGGGATCGGCGAACAGGCGCAGCTCCTCGAACGGCTTCACCACCTCCACGCGGGCACCGCCGGCCTCCATCGTGTGCGGGTCGCCGGCGTGCGCACGCTCGGTGTGGCCGATGACCTGCACGCCGCCGACGTTGCCCATCTGCAGCGAGTCCATCACGCCGCGGAGCGGGAACGTCGCCATGGTGAGGATGACCATGTCGTCGAGCCGATCGGGTCGGTGCGCGACGAAGAACAGGCTCTCCCGCCAGTGCTCGTGCTGCGTCTGCACCACCGACAACGGCTCGGGAGTCTGATGGACGAGGTACTCGTCGAGGGCGGTCAGTCGCTGCATGGGGGGAGCGTAGGAAAGCCGCCGCCCGCCGAGCGAAGCCGGTGTGTGCTGGTACCGTCAGCAGTGATGGCTGGATCGGTTGCGTCCGGCGACACGTCGCCCGCGAGCGCCACGCTCGACGCACTCCTTCCGCAGCAGTCGTACCGACCAGCGCTCGACGGTCTGCGCGCCATCGCCGTGGCGCTCGTGGTCGCGTTCCATCTCGACCACCTGGCCGGCGGCATCCTCGGCGTCGACGCGTTCTTCGTCGTGTCGGGGTGGTTGATCACGTTCAAGCTGCTCTCCGACGTCGACCACCATCGCGCAGTCCGGCTCGGCCACTTCTGGGCCGGACGCCTGCGACGGCTGATGCCGGCCAGCCTCGCGGTGCTCGCGGTGGTGTCGATCGTGTGGCCGTTGGCCGACATCGCCGTCGCCTCGCTGCGGCGCGACGTGCTGTGGTCGCTCGGGTGGGCGACGAACTGGGGCACCATCACCGGTGGCGGCGACTACTGGGCGCGCTTCGGCGACCCGTCGCCGCTGAACCACTACTGGTCGCTCGCGATCGAGCAGCAGTTCTACGTGGTGTGGCCGCTGGTCTTCCTGGCGGCCACTCGATCGCGCCACGCGCTCCGTCGAGTGGTCGGCGTGATCGCCGCCGTCGGTTCGGTGGCCTCGATCGCGTTCATGATCGCGTGGTTCGACCCGACGTCGCCGACCGACACCTACATGAACACGGCGGCGCGAGCGCACAGCTTGCTCATCGGTGCCGTCGCCGCAGCGTTCACGCTGCCGCTCGCCGACGGGACGTTGCGCGGCGCTCGGGTCGCCCGCCGGCTGACGCCGCTGGCCGTGGTGGGAGCGCTGCTGATCATCGCCCGCGCGGAGAACGACTCGGTGTGGCTGTTCCGTTGGGGTTTCCCGGTGTTCGCGTTCGCGATGGTCGTGGTGGTCGTCGCCGCCGCCGACGGACTCGGCGCGCGCGTCCTCGGGTCGCCGCCGATGCGGTGGATCGGCGACCGCAGCTACGGGCTCTACCTGTGGCACTGGCCGGCGTTCCTGCTGTTGACGCCGGACCGTACGCATCTCGACGGACTGCTGCTCGACGGAGTGCGCGTGGTCGTCGCAGTCGTGCTCGCCGACCTCTCGCTGCGCCTGCTCGAAGAGCCGATCCGCAGCCGACGCCGGCTGGCCGGCCGGAAAGGTGCGGTCGCGCTGGTCGCGTCGATGGCAGTCGTGACGATGCTGGCCGTGTTCGTCGTGCCCGACGGTGCGAGTGGTCCGGGGTCGTCGGTGATCACACTGCCGCCGGTCAGCACCGTGGCGCCCACCGCGCCCGTCACGTCACCGGTCACCGTGCCGACGGTGCCCACCGACCCGTCGTCGCCGACCACCGCGGGCGACACCACGCTGCCGACGACGACGCCGCCGGTGCCGGCAGGCCCAGTACGAGTGCTCGTCGCCGGCGACAGCACCGCCGTGCACCTGTCCGACCAGCTGCTCGCGTATGCCGCGGACCATCCCGACGAGGTCGTCGCCGGGAGTGCGGCCTTCCCCGGATGCGGGCTCTCCGCCGGCGACGACGGCCGCCTCCACCTGTTCACCAACGAGCAGGGTGAGGCCGACGAACTGTCGCTCGCCGGCTGCGTGGGTGCATGGCAGTCGATCGTGGACCGCGTCGTCTCCGGTGAGCAGATCGACATCGTGCTCGTCGACATCGGCGCGTGGGATGCGGTCGACATCCGCCTACCCGATGGTGAGGTGGTGTCGGTGGCCGACCCGATCGGGCGTGCGCTGATCGACGACGCCTACCGGTCGTTCGTCGACGAGGTGGAGGCTGCCGGCGCATCGGTGGTGTGGGTCACGCCGCCCGACGTGGATCTGCAGTGGGACGAGGTCGACTCGCCGATCGACGATCCCGCGCGCTGGACGGCGCTGCGCGAGATCATCGACTCGCTGCCGGTGGAGCAGGTCGATCTGGACGGGTGGTTGACCGACTCCGGTCTCGGCGGTCCGGAAGGCCGACCCGACGGCGTGCACCTCGCCGAGGACGTCGGTGTCCGCTTCGTCAGCGAGATGCTCGTGCCACGTCTCCTCGAGATCCGTGCGCTCCGGCAGTAGCCGACGGTGTCAGTCGAGGACGGCGCGCGGGACGAACACGTTGGCCGCCGCACTGGCGCCGGTGATGGCGTCGGCGGCGAGGATGACCGCGGCACCGGTGTAGGCGCTGGTCTCGTCGGGCGGGAAGCGCACCATCGACGGGTACACGATCCCGGTGTCGTACGCGCCGTCGTCGCGACGGTGCGGCCGAGTCCATGCGAGCAGGTCGGTGGCAGTGCTCATGTCGCCGATGGCCGCGTGCGCGATGGACGCTTCTGCGGTCTCGCTGGCCGTGATCCACGGCTCGTCACTGACGCAACGGATGCCCTTGCCCTCCATCGCGAACACCGGCCATCCGTCGGCCAGGCGAGCCTTGGCCTCCTCACCGGTGAGCGCGCCGGCCAGCACGGGGTAGTACCAGTCCATCGCCCAGCGTTCCTTCGGCTCGAAGGCGTCGGGGCGAGTGGCGACGATGCCGGCGAGCCGGCGGCCGGCCTCGCACCAATCGGGCCGGGGTTCGTTGATGAGCTCGGCCAGCTGCGCGCCGCACTTCAACGCGTGCGAGATGCTGCTCGACCCGGTGAGCAGCGCGTAGTCCCAGGGTCGGTCGTCCTCGGTGCACGCCCACAACACGGTGCCGTCGGGCTTGCGCATGCCGAGCACCCAGTCCAGCGAACGTTGCACGGTGGGCCACAGGTGGTCGACGAAGCCGCGGTCCCACGTGCACAACCAGTGGTGCCACACGCCGGTGGCGATGTACGCGCACACGTTGGTGTCGAGCTTGGCTTCCTCCACCGACCCGTCGGGCAGGTAGTAGTTCCACCAGCTGCCGTCGGGGCGCTGGATGTCGACGAGCCACTCGTACGCACGCTCGGCGGGGCTGTGCAGGCCGGCGACGTCGAGCGCCATCGCGGTCTCGACATGGTTCCACGGGTCGCAGTGACCGCCGGGGAACCAGGGGATCATGCCGGTGTCGAGCTGCAGGCCAGCGATGCTCTCCGCGGTCTGCACCACGTCGTCGGCACTGAGCACGCCCTCGATGTCGGGGATGCGGCTCACAGCTTGGCTCCGTAGACGATGAAGCTCTTGCCCATGACCGGCGCGAGGCCACGCTCGAGCACGGCCAGCGCGGCCGGCTGCTCGGTGATCTCCCACTCGAGCATCTTGCGATAGCGGGTGACCAGCGCATGGTCGTTGTTGCGCGGACCGACCGCGCACTTCAGCCACCAGTAGGGCGAGTGCAGCGCGTGCGCGTGGTGGCTGCCGAGCACCTGCAGGCCGGCCGTGCGCAGCTTCGCCTTCAGCTCGGTGGCGCTGTAGATGCGCACGTGACCGCCCACGCTCTTGGGTGCGTGGTACTCGTCGCTCAGCAACCAGTTGATCTTCTCCGGGTACCACGTGGGCACCGTGGCGGCGAAGGTGCCGCCCGGCTTCAGCACGCGGACGAGCTCGCTGATCGCGGCGACGTCGTCCTGGATGTGCTCGAGCACTTCGCTGGTGATGACGCGGTCGAACGAGTCGGTGGCGAACGGCAGGCGAGTGGCGTCGCCCTGCAGCGCGCCGACGTAGCGCGCTTCGGGGATCTCGCCGGCCTCGACCATCGCGCCGAACGTGCCTCGCGTGGTGGCGACCTCGTCGGCCATGTAGTCGAGTGCGACCACGTTGGCGCCGCGGCGAGCCACTTCGAACGCGTGGCGACCGAAACCGGCGCCCGCGTCGAGCACCAGGTCGCCGGGCTGCAGGCCCAATCGATCGAAACGGATGGTGAGCAAGAACTACACCCGGCCGTTCTTGCGCAGCTTGGCGACGTTCTGCGGCATGGCCAGCACCTCGCGGTACTGATCGACCGTGAGCTGCGCACAGTGCTTCCAGCTCCACCGCTCGACCACGCGCTGGCGGCCGGCCTCGCCGATGCGAGCACGCAGCTCGGCGTCGTCGAGACCGCGGGTGATGGCGGTGGCGAGTGCTTCCACGTCGCCGGCCTTGCACTGCAGCACGGTGTCGCCGTCCTTGCCGGTGACCTCGGGCAGCGCGCCGCCGTCGGTGGCAACCAGGCAGATGCCGGTGCTCATCGCCTCGATGGCGGGCAGGCTGAAGCCTTCATAGAGGCTGGGCACCACGGCTAGTTCGGCCTCGGCGTAGAGCTCGACGATGCGCTCGTCGGGCACACCCGACACGAACTCGATGTGCGGTCGCAGACCGAGCTTGTCGATGAGGTCGTTGCTCGCGCCCTCGCGCGGCTTGCCGATGATGGTGAGCGTGACGTCGCGCTCGGTGCGCAACTTCGCCATCGCTTCCAGCAGGTAGCTGAGGCCCTTCAACGCCACGTCGGCCGACGCGGTGGTGATGAGGCGACCCGGGCGGCGGGTGACGTGGGGCAGCGGGGTGAACAGCTCGGGATCGACGCCCACCGGCACCAGGCGCATGCGGTCGAGGCTGACCTTCATGTCAGTGTGGATGTCCTTGATGCTGTTCTCGCTGACGACCACGACCCGCGGCATGCGGCTGGCCACGCGACCCTGCATCTTGACGAAGTTGTACCAGCGGCCGATGCTCCACCGCTTGCGCCAGTTCGGCGTGTGGGCCATCTCGAGCGCGCGGTCGCGAGTGATGGGATGGTGCAGCGTGACGATCGTCGGCAGCATCTTCTCGATGCCGAGGATGCCGTAGCCGAGGCACTGGTTGTCGTGCACCAGGTCGAAGTCGGCGAGGCGCGACTTGAGCTCCTCGTAGACGCGCACGCTGAACCCGAGCGGCTCGCCGAACGTACCCTTCAGGTGCGTGAACACCTCGGCCGCGTCGCCCTTGCTCTTGATCTCCCAGTAGCCGGGGAAGCGACCGGGGTAGTGGTCGTTCCACAGGTCGAGGCTGGGCAGCTTGTGCAGCGTGATCCGATCGTCGAGCACCGGGTACGGCTGCCCGCTGAACACCTCGACCGTGTGGCCGAGATCGACCAGTGCCTTGGTGAGGTGGCGGGTGTAGACCCCCTGCCCACCGACGTGCGGCTTGCCGCGGTAGGTGAGGTAGGCGATCTTCAGCGGGGCATCGGGGGCGAGGCCCGTCGCTGCGGCCGATGACGTCGGCCGGCTGGGTACTGCAGACATGGTGAGCCAGGCTATCGGGAGGTGGTTACCGGTCGGTAGCCGTCACGCGAGTGCAACGCGGTGTGACCCTCGTCCTGCCGGTGGGAAAGGGTCCCGCCGCAGGTCAGCCGGGGCAGGGCTGGATCTCGAAGGAGCCGCTGATGCTGGCGACGTTGCCGCGGACGTCGGTGACGAAGGCGGTGTACGAGTAGATGCCCGCATCGGTACCGGAGATGAGGATGGCGCCGAACACCGACGTGTTGGCTCGCTGCTGCAGTGCGTTGCTGCCCGACTCGGGGCCGCTCCACTCCACCCGCGCGGGGAAGGCGATGGCCGACTCGTCGGTGTAGTCGACGGTGACGTTCTTGCTGCCCGGGTCGCACGCCGACAGCACGCCCTCCGGCCCGTTCAGGGTGAGCCGAGGTGCCCGCTCGACCCGCGCCCTCAGCAGCACCTTCTGGCCGACGCCGTTCGAGTCGAACAGGGTGACGGTGCGTTCGATGGTGCCTTCGCCGAGTGCGTTCCGGTCGATGGCCACGGTGACCACCTGCGACTGGCCCGGCTGCAGCGCGCCGCCGGCGTTGACGAGCGTGAACGGTTGGGCAGCGCCGTCGACCGTCCAGTCGACGGGGAATGCGCCCGGGTTGCTGACGGTGAACGCCTCCGACTGATCGGCCGGGCCGAGATCGACCACCGTCGCGGTGAGGGCGAGGGAGCCCGGCACCGGGGCGAGCGTGGTGCTGGTGGTCGATGTCGTGCTGGTGGTGCTGGACGAGCTGGACGAGGTGGTCGGGTCGACGGTGGTGTCGGGTGCCGCCGTGGCGACCACCGCGATGGTGGTGCCCGGCGACGAGGCCGAGTCGTCGTCGATGTTCGCGGCGACGAGGGCGCCGACGCCGACGCCGATGATGACTGCTGCAGCGCCGATCATGAGGGCGGTGGGCAGCTGCATCGCACGTGCCAGGCGCGGGAAGCCGCCCTCGGCATCGAACTGGTAGGCGTGTGCCGGTGCTGCGCCGGGTCGGCCCGCCTTGGCGAGGATGCTGTCGCGCAGTGCCACCGGCGCGGCGAACGCGGGCGCCGACCCGAGCAGCGCCAGCGGGGCTGCCTTCTTGCGCGTGCGTTCGCAGGTCTCGCAGTGCTCGATGTGGCGGGCGACGCGCTTGCGTACGAGCACGGTGAACTCGCCGTCCCACCCGCGCAGCACGTCGGCGAGCTCGGGGCAGGCCTTGCGGCCAGCGCGCGCCACCACGAGTGCCCCGAGGCTGCGGTCCACGCGGTCGCGCATGCGGTGCACGAGCGTGTAGCTCTGCTCGGCGGTCACGCCGAGCGCGGCGGCGAGGTCGGCGCCTTGCAGACCCTGGCGCACGCTGAGCTCGAGCACCAGCTGGTCGCGGTCGTCGAGCCCGCACGCGGCGCTGCGGACCAGTTCGCCGAGCTCCGCGGCGGACAGGGCCTCGCCCTCGGCGTCGGGGGCGATGGGCGCGGCCACTTCAGGTGCCCCCATCGCGGAGAAGTCGGTGGGCAGCGTGCGGCCGCGCTTCTTGGTGCGGCGGAAGATCTCGTTGCGCAGGATGGCGTACAGCCAGGGCTTCAGCCGATCCGGCTCGCGCAGCTGGGCCATCCGCTCGGCAGCGATGAGGACGACGTCGTGCATCGCATCGGCCGCCTCGTGCCGGTCGCGCAGCATCGCGGCCGCCGTGTCGTACAGGCCGGGGGAGTAGCGGTCGTAGATGCCGGCGAGCGCGCCACGATCCCCGGCCGTGTAGGCGGTGACCAGTTGGGCGTCGGTGCGCAGCTCGGGCATGTCTCATGGTCCTTCTCCTCAGCAGTGGAGAGCTGCGAGACGGACCGTCCTTTCACTTTTCTGGCGGGACTTCGCTCACCATTGTCGCCGCTGCGCCGTCCAGCTGAGTGCCATGTGCCGCTGCAGCATGTCGCCGGGCTCGAGCCGCGCCGCGCCGCCGATGGTGAACGCATCGGGCGGACCGCTCTGCGGTTCCACACACGTGAGGTGGTCGGGTTCGTCGTACACCACCCAGTGGTCGCAGTCGCTGGAGATGGTGAGCGTGAGGCCCGGGTAGTGCAGCCGGAGTGGGGCCAGCGGCTCGACGAAGCAGTCGTCCCACGGGTGCGGCTTGGGTGCCACCAGCTCTGGCACGGCGATGGAGTCGGGGTCGCGCACGTACATCCGCGCGAACTCGAGGTCGGCCCGCTGCGGCTTCACGAAGCACGGGTGCCAGCCGACCACGGCCGGCATCGGCACGCCGGTGGCGTAGACGGTGAGGATGCAGGCCAGGCCGTGCTGGTCGAGCTGCAGGTGCTGCGTGGCCGTGCCGCCGAACGGCCACGGCAGGTCGGTGTGCAGGTCGCAGAAGTCCTGGCCGGCGTCGAGCACGTCCCAGCGGCTGACGAACCCGGTGCCGTGGATCGCGTGCGGGGGCATGTTGAGCGGCAGCTGGTACGGCAGCCCGTCGAACGTGAACTGCCCGTGGCGCACTCGCCCCGCCCACGGCGCCATCGGGTAGCAGCCCCAGATCAGCGGACCTCCCGCGGGGTCGTCGTGCAGCAGCTGCTGGTCACCGACCTGAAGGGCGCCGATGCGGCCACCTTCGTCGGGGTAGACGGTCATGTGCGCGTCGCCCGCATCCAGCTCGATCATGCGCCATTCTCTACCATGCCGGTCATGCGAGGTCTGGTGCAACGAGTGCGGGCGGCGAGCGTCACGGTCGTGGGTGAAGGCGCGCACGAGGTGGTGGGGGCGATCGGACCCGGCCTGTGCGTGCTCGTCGGGGTCACTCACTCCGACGGCCCCGAGCACGCGCGCAAGTTGGCCGAGAAGGTGTGGAACCTGCGCGTGATGGACGACGAGGCGGGCGTGATGAACCGCAGCGTCGCCGACACGACGCGCGAGGTGCTGGTGGTGAGCCAGTTCACGCTCTACGGCGACACCAGCGCCGGCCGCCGACCGAGCTGGATCGCGGCCGCCCGACCCGAGCAGGCGGAGCCACTCGTCGATGCGGTGGTCGATCATCTCCGTGCGCTCGGCGCCACCGTCGCCACCGGCCGCTTCCGCACCGAGATGCTCGTCGCCATCGAGAACGACGGCCCCGTCACCGTCCTCATCGACCTCTGACCGGTCCGAGGCTTTCGTCCAGGTCGACCTCATCCGAGGGTTTGTGCGGGAAAACCCTGGAGGTGAGCCTCGGATGACCCGGATCTGGAGGAAAGCCTCGCACGGGAACGGTTCCACGATGCGGGACTGGTTCGCGATGTGGAACGCGGGAGTCGGTGGTGCGTTAGTCTCGGCGGCATGACGCTCGCAGATCGGCTCACCAACCTGGGCACGGAGACGGCGTTCGCCGTGTCGCTCGCCGCCGCGGACTGGGCGTCGAAGGGGAACCGGGTGTACCCGTTCCACCTCGGCGACATCAACCTGGCAACCCCGGCCAACATCGCCGAGGCGATGAACGTGGCCATCGCCGAGGGCAAGACCGGGTACTGCCCGGCCGCCGGCATCATGCCGTTGCGCGAGGCGCTGGCGCACGACGTCGGCAGCCGGCGCGGTCTGCCGTACACGGCCGCCAACGTGGTGGTGCAGCCGGGTGGCAAGCCGGTGATCGGCAAGTTCATCCAGACCGTGATGAACCCGGGTGACGGCGTGTTGTACCCCAACCCCGGCTACCCCATCTACGAGAGCATGATCGAGTACTACGGCGGCCAGAGCCTGGCCTACCGCTACGTGCAGACCGACACCGGCTTCGCCATCGATCTCGACCACCTGCGCAGCCTCATCACGCCCAGCACCACGGCCATCATCTACAACAACCTGCAGAACCCGCTCGGCTGCGAGAGCTCGCCGCAGGAGATGCAGGCCATCGCCGACCTGGCCATCGAGCACGACCTCACCGTGCTGGCCGACGAGGCCTACTACGAGATGCGCTACAGCGGCCAGAGCCAGAGCATCGCCGCACTGCCGGGCATGTTCGAGCGCACCGTCATCCTCTACACGTTCTCGAAGAAGTTCGCGATGACCGGCTGGCGGCTCGGGGCAGCGGTGGCGCCCGTGGCCATCGCGGACAGCATCGCCAAGCTCAACACCAACGACGAGAGCTGCACCACGCACTTCGTGCAGGCTGCCGGCGTCGAGGGCATCGTCGGCTTGCAGGACGGGCCGCTCGCCATCCTCGCCGAGCTGCAGCGGCGGCGCGACGCAGCGTGGGGTCAGCTCGCGCAGATCGACGGCTTCGTCTGCCCGAAGCCCGACGCCACCTTCTACCTGTTCCCGAAGGTCACCGACGTGATGGCTCGCATGGGCTTCGACGAAGTTGGTGCATTTGCAACAGCAGCGCTGCATGCCACGGGCGTGTCGTTCTGCACACGCAAGCACTTCGGCCGCCCGCAACCTGGCGAGGTGGATCACTTCGTGCGCTTCGCCTACTCGGGTCTCTCGGTGGCCGACATCGAGGAAGGCCTCACCGGCCTGCGTTCGTGGATCGACGCATCGTGAGCGACACCGGCACGCCCCGCATCGTCGTCACCGGACGCATTCCCGACGCGGGCATGGAACTGCTCCACGAAGCCGGCGAGGTGGTGGCCTGGGATTCGCTCGACGTGCCGTCGGTGGAGGCCGTGCACACGATGGTGAAGGGCGCCCACGCGGTGCTCACCCTGCTCACCACCAAGGTCGACGATGCGTTCCTCGACGCTGCCGGCCCGCAGTTGCAGGTCGTGGCCAACGTGGCAGTCGGCTACAACAACATCGACGTTGCTGCCTGCGCCCGGCGCGGCGTGGTGTGCACCAACACGCCGGGTGTGCTCACCGAAGCGACCGCCGACATCGCCATGGCCTTGGTGCTGACGGCCACTCGCCGCCTGGGCGAGGGCGAGCGCGTCATCCGCAGCGGCACGCCGTGGCAGTGGGGCATGTTCTACATGCTCGGCAGCGGCATCCAGGGCAACCAGCTGGGCATCGTCGGCATGGGCGACATCGGGCGCGCGCTCGCTCGCCGAGCGAAGGCGTTCGGCATGACCATCGCCTACAGCAACCGCAAGCCGGTGTCGCCGCAGGTGGAGGCCGAGCTCGGCGCCCAGTTCATGAGCATGGACGAACTGCTCGAGACCAGCGACGTAGTCAGCCTCAACTGTCCCTACAGCCCGGCCACGCACCACCTGATGGCGGCCGACGAGTTCCGCTCGATGAAGTCGAGCGCGTTCCTCGTGAACACCGCGCGCGGGCCGATCGTCGACGAGGCCGCGCTCGTCGATGCGCTGCAGTCGGGGCAGATCGCGGGCGCCGGTCTCGACGTGTTCGAGCACGAACCCGCCGTGCACCCGGGTCTGCTCGAGTGCGAGACGGCGGTGCTGGTGCCGCACCTCGGGTCGGCCACGGTGCAGACGCGCAGCGCGATGGCCCGCCTGGCTGCGCACAACGCGGTGAACGTGCTCAGTGGGGTGGAGCCGCCGACGCCGATTCCGGTGCCGGCGAGCTGACCTCGCGCGACGCGCGGCGACGGAGCACCGTCGTGCGCGACACGGGCGCGGTGCGCCACACCGCGACGGCCAGGAGGAGGGCGAACAACGCCACCCACGGCAGGTCGCCGGTGTGCGAGTACCAGGTGCGTCCGGTGTGCAGGTCGATGGTGCGGGCGAGCACCGCCCGCTCGCTGACGCTGGTGCGCTGGTACACGTCGCCGTCGGGTGAGATGAACGCACTGAACCCCGTGGGCGACGCCTGCACCACCCAGCGGTTCTGCTCGATGGCCCGCAACCGCGACGAGGCGACCTGTTGGCTCTGCAGCACGGTGAGCGTGTAGCTGCTGCCGTTGGTGGGGTTGATGATCAGGTCGCCGCCGGCCTCCACGCCTTCGTTCGCGCGACCACCGAAGAACACCTCCCACGAGATCACCGTGGCGAGCCGTGTGCCGTCCGGCAGTTCCAGCACTGCTGGGCCGGTGCCTTCCTTCGCATCGCGCGGCACCAGGTCGGTGGGCGCTCCGAGCGCGGAGAGCAGCCCGCGCAGCGGCATGTACTCACCGAACGGCACGCGGCGCACCTTCTCGTAGCGACTCACGACCTCGCCCTCGGGCGTGACCACCACCTGCGCGTTGAGGAACTGCGTACCGTCGGCTGTGTCCTCGGTGATGCCCACCGCGAACGGTGCGCCGATGCGGGAGGCCTCGGCCGCCACCGACTCGAGCTCCGGGCTGCCGTCGAACTCGACCACGTCGATGACGTTCTCCGGCCACACCACCAGGTCGACCGATCCTGGCTCGATCTGCTGCGTGGCCTCGAGGTGGCGTTCGAGCACGATGCCGGCGGGAGTGCTGATGGCACGCGTGCCCTGCGGGCCGCCGCCCTGCACGATGGCCACCCGCATGGTGCGTGCCGGTGAGTGCCCGCCGGAGCTGCCGACGGCCAACGGCGCGGCCAGCCACACCGCCATCGCGGCGACGAAGGCGACGACGCCGTGCCACTCGCCCCGCGCGGTGATGCCGCGCTGGCGAGCGAGCGCCGGCACCACTGGCGACGGACCGGCGAGCGCGAAGCCCACCTGGAACACGAACCACGTGAGCAGCAGCGAACCGCCGATGCGGGCGACCGTGGCGAAGGGTCCTGCCGCCTGCCCGATGGCCAGGCTCGCCAGCGGCACACCACCGAACGGGAACGAGAAGCGCAGTGCCTCGGCGAGCGTGTGCGCAGCGGGTCGACCGACCACACGCCATGACCCGCGCGGCGCGAACCAGGCCGCGGCGGCGTGGAAGCCGGCGAACATCGACGCCGCGATCAGGTAGCCCGGGGCGGTGAGGAACCACATCCAGCACATGCCGGGGAACAGCCATGCGGCGCCGAACAGCCACCCGCGCGTGAGGCGTTGGCGACCGGTGGTGGCCGACTGCACGGAGGTCTCGAAGACGGCGACCCCGAGGACGGCGAGCGGCCAGAAGCCCCACGGCGGCAGCGCAGCCGCCACCAGCAGGCCGCCGACCACCGCCAGTACCGAGGGTCGCGAAGGCAGGTGCAGGCGGCGTGGCATCGTCGCACGACGCTAGTGGCAGATCGTCGATGGCGGCCGGGCATGTGCGCCGCCGGGCGCGTCAGGTGCCGGCGAGTTGCAGGTGCACGATGATGCGTTCCTTGGTGGAACCCACCGGGTGACACGCGAACAGCGTGGCGGTGTACGCGCGGGTCTGGTCGATGATCCAGATGGCCTCGGGGGTGACCACTTCCACCTTGGTGACGTGGTACACGAAGCGGCCGTCGGGCGTGTTGAACACCACTTCGTCGCCGGCGACCAGTTGGTCGAGGTAGCGGAACGGCTTGTCGTGGCTGGTGCGGTGACCGCCGACCACCACGTTGCCGAGCCGACCGGGCATCGCGGTGCCGGGCCAATGGCCGGGACCGAGGTCGAGCGTGTTGAGCGTGATGCCCTCGAAGAGCGGCTTCACCACGCCCAGCTTGGGGATCTCGATGAAGCCGAGCTCGATGCGCGGCTCGGGTGCGCGCGGCTCGGGCGGCGGCAGTGGCACCGGCAGCGCTTCCGTGGTGGTGGTGACCAGCTCGGTGGTGGTGGGGCGCGCCGTGGTGGTGGTTGCCCGCACCGTGGTGGTGGTGGCCGCGGCGGCCGTGGTGGGCGCCGAAGTGGCGACGGGGTCGGCCGACTCGCCGCTGCCGCCACAGCTGACCAGCAGCATGGCGGAGAGAGCGAGTGCGAAGCGACGCCGGAGCATCGTTCTATTGTGCCATCGGATCGAGCGCAGAGTGCAGCACTGCGGCCCCCCGTTGCGCGGACCGGATGCAGGCCGGCACGCCGATGCCGTGGTAGCTGGCACCCGCGAGCGCCAACCCGGCGGGCAGCGCGCGCTCGATGCGCTCGACGAGGGCGGCGTGGTGCGGGCGGTACTGCGGGAATGCACCCTGCCAGCGGCTGACGCGCGTGTGCTGCGGTTGCAGTGTGATGCCGAGGTGCCGCCCCACTTCCTCCACCGCCGCGGTCAGCAGTTCCTCGTCGCTGAGGTGCAGCACCGGCAAGCCGTCGCGGCCGAGCGAGATGCGCAGCACCACCGAGCCCGGCACTGCCCAGTGCGCCCACTTCTGCGAGCCGAACGAGGCGGCCGTGACCAGGCGCTGCATCGGCTTCGGCACCAGGTAGCCGCTCATGCCGAAGAAGTGCCGCGGCCACTCGTCCGCGGGCACCGCGAGCGTGACCATCGCGACGTCGGCCGACGGGATGTTGGCCAGCGAGGTGGCAGCCTCGGGAGCGGCTTCGGCGAGCAGGCGCGCCGCAGCCGCTGCTGGGCCGGCGAGCACGACCGCGTGGAAGTGCTCGTCGTTCACGCGCCAACCGTGCCCGTCGGCGTCGAGCGAGTGGACGGCGGTGCCGGTGCGCACCTCGCCGCCGGCCGCGGTGACCGCGGCAGCGATGGTGTGGGCGAACGCGCCCATGCCGTCGCGTGGGGCGTAGAACACCGGACCGGCGTTGGCTGCCGGCTTCGGCATCGAGCGGCCGGTGACGAGCACGCTGCGACCCTTGCCGGCGAGGTCGGCGATCTGCGGGACGGCGGCGAGGCTGAAGTGGTCGGTGTCGGCCGCGTAGATGCTGCCGACCAGCGGGTCGACGAGCCGCAGGTGCACCTGGTCGCCGAAACGTGCGCGCACGTACCCGCCGAGGGAGTCGGGTTCGAGCGACGTGCGCCGGCGCAACGGCTCGGTGGCCGCGCGCAGCTTGCCCGGCCACGACAGCAACCGCGAGCGGGCCAGCGCCAGCACGTCGGTGGGCATGCCCAGCAGCAGGCCTTCGGGAATCGGGTGCAGGCCGTTCCACCACACCGCAGCCTTGCCGGACTCGGGTGCGACCAACTGGTCGCCGAGGCCGACGCTGGTGGCCAGTGCCGTGGCCCACGGCAGTCGGGCGAGGAACGCGTCGGGCCCTTCGTCGATGCTCGGGTGCCCGGCGAACGGTGACGTGCGCAGCTTGCCGCCGACCACCGAGTCGGCTTCGAACACGGTGACGTGCGGCGCGTGTTCGGCGCCGGTGAGCAGCGCGTGCGCGGCCGCCAGCCCGGCGATGCCGCCACCGATGACCGCCACCCGATGCTGGGTCATCAGCCGGCTTCGATCACCCGTTGCGCGAGCGCGGCCATCACGCCGGCGTCGGCGTTGACGCACGCGGTGCGAGCGAAGGCCAAGCCGTGCTGTGCGGCGCGAGCGGCAGCCTCGATGTCGAGGTCGTAGAGCACCTCCAGGTGGTCGGCGACGAAGCCGACCGCGCTGACCACCACGCCACGCGGTCCGCCGGCGTCGTGCTCGGCATCGGCGAGCTCGTCGATGACCTGCAGGATGTCGGGACCGAGCCACGGCTCGGGCGTGCGGCCCGCGCTCTGCCAGGCGATCGCCCAGTTGCTCCACTGGCCCAAGCCGACCGCGGCGGCGGCGGCGGCGGCGGCGGCGCGGACGTCGTCGGGGTACCGGTCGCCGGCGCCGATGAAGCGGTGGGGGAGGGAGTGGCCGGCGAAGTGCACCTGCGTTTTGGCCTGCACCGCGGCGGGGCTGGCGCGCAAGTCGACGGCGATGGAGTCGACGAACGCGGGCGCGGTGGCTCAGCGCTCGATGCCGGTGACGGTGATGCCGTGGGGCTCTGCGGCCGCACGTGCCCGGTCGAGGTACTGGCCGATGGAGAACGACGAGAAGTGCGGCGCCAACACGAGTGCGACGATGTGGCGGAAGCCCTGTGCGGCGAGCGAATCGACCGCGCCTTCGATCTTCGGCTCGGCGTGCTTGAGGCCCAGCGTCACGTGGTAGTGGCTGGGCGCGGCAGCGTCGAGCGCGGCCTGCAGCGCGTCGCGCTGGGCCTCGGTGCGGGCGGCGAGCGGGCTGGTGCCGCCGAGCGCCTCGTAGCGCGCGGTGAGATCGGCGAGCTGCTCGGGCGTAGGTGCACGGCCGCGACGGATGTCGGTGTAGTACGGCTCGATCTCCTCGCGAGTGCGCGGCGTGCCGTACGCCATCAGCAGCACGGCGATCTTCGTGTCGTCGGTCGTGTCGTTGGCCAAGTCGTCGGTCGTGTCGTTCATCGCTGCGTCGCTTCGTGCACTCGTGCGGCCACGGCGGCGAGCACGTCGGGGTCGGTGTTGGGTTGCACGCCATGGCCGAGGTTGAAGATGTGGCCGGGGTGCTGGCCGCCGTCGTACAGCTGGTTGTCGGCGAGCACCGCGTCGGTGCCGGCGAGCGCCACCTCGGTTCCGGCGAGCACGAGTGCGGGGTCGAGGTTGCCCTGCACCACGAGGCCGGGGCTCATTCGCACACGCGCGGTCAGGAATGACGTTCCCCAGGCG
>CAZWCU010000060.1:0-19390 GCA_964632715.1 uncultured Bifidobacterium sp.
GCGCGGCCCAGAAGCTGATGTTGACGATGAATCCGCGGCGGGCAGGGACCATGAGCCGCGCCGCGTGAGTGGTAGTGAGGAACGCCGCGCGTACGCCCGCGTCCATCATCGATGTCCAGAGATACGCAGGCTGCTCCCAGAAGGGAAGCCCCCACGTGAACTTCCCGGTCTCGTCCACCATCCGTTCGTAGCCACCCCACGCCGAGTTCACCAGGACGTCGAGGCCGCCCACGTCGCGGGGAATGCGCGAGAAGAGCTCGGCGACCTGGTCGGCGTTGGTGTGATCGCACGCATGCCGCACCACGCCCGCCGGGAGATCGGCGCGCGCCACCGTGCGCCCGGTGGTGACCACGCGGTAACCGGCATCGGCGAGCGCGATCGCGACCCCCCGTCCGACGCCGCGGCTCGCTCCGGTGACCAGCGCAACAGGCATCGTCTGGACCGCTAGACGGCGGCGATGTCCGGATCCCGGATCATGCCGAGCTCGCGCCGGACGCGATCCTCGATCGTCTTGTAGATGTCCGGGTTCTCCTTCAGGAACTGCTTCGCGTTCTCGCGCCCCTGGCCGAGACGCTCGCCGCCGTACGCGAACCAGGCGCCGCTCTTTTCGATGATCCGCTTGTCGACCGCGAGGTCGAGCAGATCGCCGGTCCGCGAAATCCCCTCGCCGTACATGATGTCGAACTCGGCCTGCTTGAAGGGCGGCGCGACCTTGTTCTTGACGACCTTGACCCGTACGCGGTTGCCGACCGCTTCGGTGCCGTCTTTGAGCGTCTCGATGCGGCGGATGTCGAGGCGGATGGTGGCGTAGAACTTGAGCGCCTTGCCGCCGGTGGTGGTCTCCGGGTTGCCGAACATCACGCCGATCTTCTCGCGCAGCTGGTTGGTGAAGGCGCAGATGGTGCCGGATCGGCTGAGGCTGCCGTTGAGCTTGCGCAGCGCCTGGCTCATGAGCCGCGCCTGCAGGCCGACGAAGCTGTCGCCCATCTCGCCCTCGATCTCGGCCTTGGGCGTGAGCGCGGCGACCGAGTCGATGACGACGATGTCGATGGCGCCGCTGCGCACCAGCATCTCGGCGATCTCGAGCGCCTGCTCGCCGTAGTCGGGCTGCGACACCAGCAGGTTGTCGACGTCGACGCCGATGGCCTTGGCGTAGATGGGGTCCATGGAGTGCTCGGCGTCGATGAAGGCGGCTTGGCCGCCGAGCCGCTGCGCCTGCGCGATGAGGTGATAGACCATGGTGGTCTTGCCCGATGACTCCGGGCCGTAGATCTCGACGATGCGGCCGCGCGGGATGCCGCCGACGCCGAGGGCGATGTCGAGGGCCAGCGACCCGGTGGGCACGAACTGCATGTCGTCGCTCACGGGGTGGTCGCCGAGCCGCATGACACTGCCTTTGCCGAACTGGCGGTCTATCTGTGTCATGGCGGCCTCGAGGGCCTTGTCCTTGTCCAAGGTAGCGCTCCTCTCTTGCTCAGGACGCGGGGAAGTCTGCCAGAGGAGTGTGCACGGCGCCTGCTCTCTCCAGGAGGCTACTATACAAGACGGTCCGGACGGAACAAAACTCCGGGATGTTCACAATTTGCAGGGAAAACGGGTGACCGGGGCGGCGGAATCGGGCCACCGTGACGTGGGGCAGCCAGGGTCGTCCCGGAGGCTCGTAGAGGCCTGTGGAGGCGAGCGTCGCGGACACGGCCGCCTGCAGGCGCGCGAGGCTGCCGTCCGGGTCCGCGAGGGCCAGCGCCACGACGCGCTTCGGCCCCTTGTTCGGCAGGAACAACACCGCGGCCGGATGGAGCCGGCAGGGCTCATAACGCAGCTCGCCGAGGGCGGCCACGAGGTCGTCCACCCGGTGGCGCGGGACGTCCCCGAGAAAGGCGAGCGTGAGGTGCAGAGCGTGGTTGAGGCGGAGCTCGTCGTGGCCGGCGAGCTCGGCGTCCTGCCAGCGCTCGAGCGTGCGCAGGGTGTCCGCCGGCAGCTCCTGCGCGACGAAGAGGCGCAGTACGTCCGGCCGCCCCCGATCGCTCACAGGGCGAGGGCGCGGCGCAGCAGGTGCAGCGCGGCCGTGGCGCTGAACTCGCGCACGGAGGCGCGGTCGCCGGGGTAGTGACCGCGCACGACCTGCGTTCCGTGCGGTCCGGAGCAGGCGACGTGGACGAGCCCCACGGGCTTCTCCGTCGTGCCGCCGCCGGGACCGGCGACGCCGGTGACGGCGAGGGCGTAGTCGGCCCGCGTACAAGCGCGGGCGCCCTCGGCCATGGCCGCAGCCACCTCCTCGGACACGGCGCCGTACTGGGCCAGCATGCCCGGCGGTACGTCGAGCAGGTCCATCTTCACCTGGTCGGCGTAGCTGAGCACCCCGCCGAGGAAGTAGTCGGACGACCCCGGCCGCTGCGTGACGCGGGCGCCCAGCAGCCCGCCGGTGCACGACTCGGCGACGGCCAAGGTGGCACCGGCCGAGCGCAGGCCGTCGGCGACGAGGTCGTCGACCGTGCGGCCGTCGGTGCTGAAGACGGGCACGGCCGCCTGGAGAGCGGCGACCACGGCGTCGGCCTGGTCCCCGGCGCTCTCCGAACGCCGGTGGCGCAGGCGTACGGTGACCTCTCCCCCGCCGACATTGATGCCCGTCTCGAGGAGGTCGTGCGGCAGGGCGTCGAGGACGGGGCCGACCTGCAACTCACCGACCCCGAAGATGCGCACCACGCGCACCGCCACGTCGGGGAAGAAGCTCGCTGCCTGCAACTCCGCGGCCACCGCGTCCCACATGGCCTCGAACTCCCACGGCACGCCGGGGAACGCGAAGATGCGCGTCGAGCCGCGGCGCGCGGCGATCCCCGGGGCCACACCTGCGGGAGGCAGCGGCGTGGCGCCTTCGGGGAGCCGCGCCTGACGGCGGGCGACCGGGAACACGTCCTCGAAGAGCTGGTGCCGGCGGCGGGCCACCATGCGCACCTTGTCCTCGACCCAGGCCAAGGCTTGCGGGTCCTCGCGGAGGCCCACGCCGAGGGTCTCCGCAAGGCACGCGGCCGTGAGGTCGTCGTGCGTCGTCCCCAGACCTCCACCGACGATGAGGAGGTCGGGCTCGTCCTCGAGGCTGTATCTGAGGGCGGCCGTGAGTCGCTCCGCATCGTCGGCGACGGTGAGCACACTGGAGACCTTGACGCCGAGGGCGCTGAGCTGGGCGCCGGCGAAGGCCCCATTGGTGTCGCGCGTGCGGCCGTCCAGGAGCTCGTTGCCGCTCAGGACGATCGCGGCGCGCCGCAGGTCACCACTCATCGTCGTGCTGGTCCTCGGGGCCGGACCCGGTCGAGCCCGAGGTGGCGGGACCGCCGGCGGGCCGTCCACCTGCGGCGGACGCGCCTGCCCCGCCCCCACCGGAGGGCGTGTCGTCCCTGGGCTCCGAGCCGGGCATGCGGATGATGCCGCGTGCGTTGAGGAAGTAGTTGACGCCGGAGGCGAGGGTGACGACGACCACCACCGCGGCCAGGACCCACTGGATGGCGGTGGCGACGTCGGTGGACACGTTGATCAGGTCGGCGATGCTGTCGGTCGGGACGAGGACGTAGGTGATGTAGACGATCTGCAGGACCGTCTTGAGCTTGCCGTACCTGTCGGCAGGGATGGAGACGCCCTGTGAGACTCCGATGATGCGCAGGACGCTCACGGCGACCTCGCGCACGATGATGAGCGTCGCCACCCACGCCGACACGCGGTCCTGGCTCACGAGGGCGATCAGGGCCGCGGCGATGAGGAGCTTGTCCGCCAAGGGGTCGAGGAACTGGCCCAGCGTGGTGATCTGCTTGCTGCGGCGCGCCACGTAGCCGTCCAGCTTGTCGGTGGCCGCCGCAAGGATGAACACCGCGGCGGCGGCGATGTCGCCGTACGGCTCGGGCAGGCCGCCGAGCAGCAGCACGAGGAAGACCGGGATCAGCAGGATCCGGGCGATGGTGATGCTGTTGGCGAGGTTCAGTTGGCTGCTCATGGCGGGAGCGGCTCCGCGACCGCCTCGACATCATACCCGACGGCCTCGACGGCCACGGCGTGCACGAGATCGCCGCGACGGCAGCGCGCACCGCGCACGAGGGTGCGGCCGTCGATGTCCGGCGCCTGCAGGGCGTTGCGGCCGACGGCGACTCCTTCGGGGCTCGAGGTCCCCCGCTCGACGAGCACCGAGAGCGGATCGCCGGCGAGGCCCTCCCAGAACCGGGAGGCCTCGTCGTCGATGGCTTCTCCCAGGGCCGCGGCGCGCGCGAAGGCGAGCGCCGCGGGGACCTGGTCGGGCATCGCGGCGGCAGGCGTCCCCTCTTGCGCGTCGTAGGTGAACACGCCGGCCGCCGCCCAGCCGGCGGCGCGCACGAACGCCGTCCGCTCTTCGTGGTCGGCCCCGGTCTCGCCTTCACGCACGCGTGGCAGGTGGGCCCCATCGCGGTCGCCCCCGTGCTCGGCTCGCTCTACCCGCTGGCCACCACCGCGCTCGCGCACCGCTTCGACCACGAGCCGGTGGGCCGGGTCAACATCGCGGGCATCGTCATCGCGATCGCCGGCGCGGCGCTGATCGCCGTGTCCGGCTGATCAGCCGGCGTCGGCCGCCAGCAACGCAGCGACCGTCTCGCGCAGCGGCTCGCGGAAGTCGCGCAACGCGGGCTGGCCGGCCATGCGCAACACAGCGTTGTCGAGGACGCTGTTCGTGGGCCGCGGCGCCGGGCGCGGCGGCTGCAGGTCGGCGGTGCTGATCGGCTGCACCATCGCGGGATCGAGGCCCATCGCGGCCACCACTTCGCCGGCGAACTGGAACCACGAGCAGGAGGTCTGGTTGGTGACGTGCACGACACCACTGAGACGGTCGAGCGCGAGCCGCCGCAGCAGCGGTGCGAGATCCTGGGTGAACGTGGGGTGCCCGATCTGGTCGGCCACGAAGCTCAGCTCCGGGTGCTGACGGGCCAGTCGCATGATGGTCTTCACCATGTTCGCGCCGTTCACGCCGCACACCCACGACGTGCGCACCACGGTGGCGTCGGCGCCGAGCACGAGCGCCTCGCGTTCGCCGACCAGCTTGGTGAGCCCGTACACGCTCTGTGGGTCGGTGTCGTCCCACTCGTGGTAGGGGCGGTCGAGCGTGCCGTCGAAGACGTAGTCGGTGCTCAACTGCACGAGGTGCCCGCGCACGCGATGCGTCGCCTCGGCGAGCCAGCGCACGGCGGTGCCATTGGCGGCGAGCGCGCGGTCGGGGTCCGACTCGCACGCGTCGACGGCGGTCCACGCGGCGCAGTTGACGACCACGTCGGGCTGCAGCGACGTGATCGCGTTGTGCACCTCCGGGCGCGAGCAGATGTCGAGCCCGGCGCGATCGAACGCGTGCACTTCGTCGCCGGCAGCTGTGCACGCCGCCACCAGGTCGATGCCCAACTGACCGGCGGCACCAGTGACGAGCACCCGCATCAGAGCCCGGCCTTCGCCTTCAGCGGCTCCCACCACCAGCGGTTGTCGCGGTACCAGGCCACCGTGTCGGCGAGGCCCTGCTCGAACGACTTCTCCAGCTTCCACCCGAGCGCGCTCACCTTGTCGATGTTCACCGAGTAGCGCCGGTCGTGGCCGAGCCGGTCGGCGACGGGCTCGATGAAGCTCTCGTCGCGACCGCACAGCTCGAGCAGCTTGTACGTGAGCTCGCGATTGGTGAACTCCTCGTGCGCGCCGATGTTGTACACCTCGCCCACCACTCCCTGCTGCAGCACGAGGTGCGCGGCACGGTTGTGGTCCTCCACGTGGATCCAGTCGCGCACGTTGCCACCGTCGCCGTAGAGCGGCACCTTCTTGCCGTCGAGCAGGTTGCTGGTGAACAGCGGGATGACCTTCTCGGGGAACTGGTACGGGCCGTAGTTGTTGCTGCAGCGGGTGACCACCACGGGCAGGTCGTGCGTGGTGAAGTAGCTCAACGCGATGAGGTCGCTGCCGGCCTTCGCCGCGCTGTACGGCGAACGCGGGGTGAGCTTGTCGGTCTCGCTGAACGAGCCTTCGTCGATGGTGCCGTACACCTCGTCGGTGCTGATGTGCAGGAACTTCTGCACACCCACCCGGCGCGCGACGTCGCACATCACGTTGGTGCCGAAGCAGTTCGTGCGCACGAACGAGTACGGATCCTTGATGCTGCGGTCCACGTGGCTCTCGGCGGCGAAGTGCACCACCGCGTCGTGGCCGTCCATGCTCTGCACGACGAGGTCCTCGTCGCAGATGTCGCCGTGCACGAACGAGGTGCGCCGGTCGTCGAGCACGTCGCGGATGCTCTCCATGTTGCCGGCGTAGGTGAGCGCGTCGAAGATGGTGATCTCGTCATCGCTGTTGGCCAGCAGCCAGCGCACGTAGTTCGAACCGATGAAGCCGGCCGCGCCGGTGACGAACAGTTTCATGTCAGGTCCTCATCGGCCAGTAGGGGCGGCGGCCCGCGGGCAGGTCGGTGCGCAGTGGGTTGGCCTCGTCGCGGGCCGACATGATCGGGTCGGTGACACCCCAGTCGGCGCCGATGACCGGGTCGTCCCACTTCACACCCAGCTCGTCGGCAGGGTTGTAGTACCCGTCGACGAGGTAGGTCATCACCACGTCGGTGAGCGCCGCGAAACCGTGGGCGACACCGGGCGGGATGTACACGCCGAGGTGGTTCTCGCCGGAGATGTCGAAGGCCATCGTGCCGCCGTCGGTGGGGCCGCCCTCGCGCAGATCGTGCAGCACCACCCGGATGGTGCCGACCGGGCAGTACCAGTAGTCGGCCTGGTGCAGGTGGTAGTGCAACCCGACGAGTGCGCCGGACTGCTTGTTGGATCTGTTGCCCTGCAGCATCTCGCGGCTGTTGGGGAACCACTCGCGGCGGTAGGTCTCGATGAAGAGCCCCCGCTGGTCGCCGTGGATGCTGGGCTCCACGACGTACACGCCTGCGATGGAGTCGCTCTCTCGTACGTTCGGCACCCGCTCAGTATGGCTGGCGTGCCGCGCGAGCGCGCGTCAGGCAGGAAGCGGGGGTGCCGGTCCGGTGCCGCGGAAGTAGGCGAGCACGGCGTCGGCGCCATCACCCAGCAGCAGCACCGCCGCGCCGTCGATGGTCTCGTTCACCACCGGCAACGAGTAGGTGAGCAGCCCGTCGCCCACCGCGGTGCGCAGCGAGGCACCGGCGCCGATGGGGTCGAGCTCGTCGTCGATGCGGATGGCCGCGCCCATGGCGGAGACCAGGTCGCCAGTGCGGAACGGGTCGGTCTTCACGGTGGCGAGCGCCTTCTGCAGCGTCGCGTTCACGAACGCTCGCTGGCGCGTGGTGCGACCCAGGTCGCTGGTGGGGTCCTCCCGCCACTCGCCGTCGCGGAACTCCTCGTAGTGGCGGCTGCGCGCGTACGCGAGCGACTGCGTGCCGTCGAGCGTGTAGCAACCACCGACGGGGATGTCGAGACCGGTGTTGAAGTCGCGGGTGGGGTACAGGAAGCAGACGTTGATGCCGTCGAGTGCATCGACCAGCGCCTTGAAGCCGAAGAAGTCGATCTCGACGTAGTGATGGATGGGAATGCCCAGCGACTCCTGGATGGCCACCACCAACGCCGCCGGCCCGTCGTTGTAGGCGCCGTTGATGCGACCGGTGTGGTCGGCAGTCTCCACGTAGAGGTCGCGCGGGATGGACAGGATGGAAGCGGTGTCGTCGTTCTTGTCGATGCGCAGCACCATCATCGTGTCGCTGCGGTTACCGGTGACATCGCCGGTCTCCCCGGTGTTGGGGTCGCCCGCATCACGGCTGTCGCTGCCCACCAGCAGGTAGTTCTCGACGTTGGTGCTGGTGCTGCTGAGCACCGACGAGACACCCGGCACACGCGGCACACCGTCGACCACGTTGCGCGCTGCGATGAGCGTGCCGGCGCCACCGACGACGGTGGTGACCAGCACGATCGCGAGGAACGTGGGCAACCGTCGCCGTCGTGGCAGAGGGGTGGTGTCGAGTGCGAGCACGACCATCGAGGCTACCGGCGGCCGCCGACGGCGCCCGGTCACCCCGCCCTCCGGCTCCACGTCGGCGTTGAGATGCGGTGGTACCGCATCTCAGCGCCGACTCAGCGGAGGTGGACGACGTCGCCGACGGCGAATCGGTGCGTGATGCCGCAGTCGTCGACCACGATCAGGCGACCGTCGCGCTCGACGTCGAGCGCTCGGCCTTCGACCACGCCGTCGGGCAGCTCCACCCGCACCTGCCGGCCGAGGGTGGCCAGTCGCTCGCGGTAGGGGAACCAGACATCGGCCGGCAACGCGTCGTAGGCGCGCAGCAGCGCCGCCAGCACGCGCAGCGGCTGCACACCCTCACCGAGCCGTGCCGCCCCGTCGGGCGCCCAGCCGACGTTGAGACCGAGACCGACCACCACTGCGGGCGACGCGCCCAACTGCGCCTGCGCCAGCACGCCGGCCAGCTTGACGCCGCCGAGCAGCAGGTCGTTGGGCCACTTGAGTGCGGGTTTCACACCGGCCACCTCGGTGCACGCCGCGATCGCGGCGAGCCCGACCCGCTGCGTGAGCACGTGCGGATGCTCGGGCACGTCGCGCAGCAGCAGCGACACCAGCAGGTTCGCGCCCGCAGGCGCCTCCCACCGACGGTCGAGCCGGCCGCGCCCGCTGGTCTGATGCCGAGCCACCAGCACCGTGCGATCCGGCGCTCCCGCAGTCGCCGCCGCGAGCAGGTCGGCGTTGGTGCTGCCCGTCTCGTCGACGACCGACACGTGCCATCCGGGTGGCCACTCGGGCACGCCCCAGATCGGCGGTGTGGCGCTGGGGGTGTCCATTCGGACAGTATTGCGGCCTGTGCTGAAAAAGATCCTGATCGCCAATCGTGGAGAGATCGCCGTTCGAGTCATCCGGGCTGCCCGGGAACTCGGCATCAAGACCGTCGCGGTCTACAGCGAACTCGATCGCAACGCCCTGCATGTCCGGCTCGCCGACGAGGCCTACGCGCTCGGCGGGCAGACCGCCGCCGAGAGCTACCTCAACACCGAGGCCATCCTCCACGCCATCGAGCAGAGCGGCGCCGACGGCGTGCACCCGGGCTACGGCTTCTTCAGCGAGAACGCCGACTTCGCCCGCGCCATCATCGCCAAGGGCGTGGCGTTCATCGGCCCGCCGCCGGAGGCCATCGACGAGATGGGCGACAAGGTCAGCTCGCGCAAGGCCGCGCAACGCGGGGGCGCTCCGATCGTGCCCGGCACCACCGAGTTCATCACCAGCGCGGAGGAGATCCTCGAGTTCGGCAACGCGCACGGGTGGCCGCTGGTCATCAAGGCCGCGTACGGCGGCGGCGGTCGCGGCATGAAGGTCATCCGCGAGGCGAGCGAGGTGCAGGACGCCATCGACAGCGCCAAGCGCGAGGCGAAGGCGTTCTTCGGTCGCGACGAGATCTACATCGAGCGCTACCTCACCTGGCCGCGCCACGTGGAAGTGCAGATCGTCGGCGACCAGTTCGGCGATGTCGTGTGGGTCAGCACACGCGACTGCTCCGCGCAGCGTCGGCACCAGAAGCTGATCGAGGAGGCCCCCGCCACGCACATGGCGCCGGGCATCGAGGAGGCCATGGGCG
Source organism: uncultured Bifidobacterium sp. (assembly GCA_964632715.1). Taxonomy (GTDB): domain Bacteria; phylum Actinomycetota; class Acidimicrobiia; order Acidimicrobiales; family Ilumatobacteraceae; genus UBA668. Next base: position 9,590 of record CAZWCU010000060.1, read on the forward strand.
AGGCCGCCATCAAGGCCGCCAAGGCCGTCGGCTACTACAACGCCGGCACGGTGGAGTTCATCTACCAGGACGACGAGTTCTTCTTCCTCGAGATGAACACCCGCCTGCAGGTCGAACACCCGGTCACGGAAGTCATCACCGGCATCGATCTGGTCGAGTGGCAGATCCGCGTCGCGAGCGGCGAGCCGCTGCCGATGACCCAGGCCGAAGTGGCCGCCCGCCGCTACGGACACGCCATCGAGATCCGCATCAACGCCGAGAACCCGGCGGGCGGCAAGTTCCTGCCCTCCCCCGGCACCATCACCAAGCTGGTCCCGTCCGACGGCTTCGGCGTTCGCTTCGACAGCGGCTACGAGAGCGGCGACACCATCAGCCAGTACTACGACAACCTGGTCGGCAAGCTGATCGTGTGGGGCAAGGACCGTCCCACCGCCATCGCGCGCACGCTGCGAGCGCTCGACGAGATGGTCGTCGAAGGCGTGGCCACCACCATTCCCGCCGACATCGCCATCCTTCAGCACCCCGACTTCCAGGCGTTCGAGCACAGCACCAAGTGGGTCGAGGAGACGCTCGACCTGTCGGGGTTGGAGGCACCGAAGCCGCCGGCCGCGGCCGACGACGACGAGGCGCCGCTCGTGCAGCGCAACACCACCGTCGAGGTCAACGGCAAGCGCTTCGACGTGAAGATGTGGGTGCCGGACACGCCGATGGTGGCCGCCGGACCGGCCAAGGCAGCGAAGAAGCCGGCGCGTGCCGCCAGCAGCGGCGCAGCGGCCGGCAGCGGCAGCGGCAACGTCGAGGTGCCGATGCAGGGCACCATCGTGAAGGTGCTCGTCGAGGTCGGTCAGGCCGTGGAAGCCGGTCAGGCAGTGGTGGTGCTGGAGGCCATGAAGATGGAGAACCAGATCACCGCCGAGAAGGCCGGCACCGTCAAGGAGATCAAGGTGAAGGCCGGCGACACCGTCGGTGCCGGCGACGTGGTCGTCGTCATCGCGTGATCTGATGCTCGCAGCCGACGACCCACGAGTCGTGTCGTTGACCGAACTCGTGCGCGTCGGCGATGGTGCCGGGTTGCGCGAACTGCTGGCGCAACATCCGTCGTTGACCACCGAACGCTTCGGCGACGCAACGATGTCGCGCACTGCGCTCCACGTCGCCACCGACTGGCCGGGGCATCACCCTCGCGTCGCCGAGACCATCGCACTCTTGGTCGCGGCCGGTGCGGCGGTCGACGGCCGGTTCGCGGGCCCGCACACGGAGACGGCCTTGCACTGGGCGGCCAGCTCCGACGACGTCGACGCGATCGATGCGCTGCTCGATGCGGGCGCCGACATCGAGGCCGACGGTGCCGTCCTCACCGGCGGCACGCCCCTGGCCGACGCCGTGGTGTTCGCGCAGTGGAACGCAGCGCGTCGGCTCGTGCAGCGCGGCGCCACGATGACCGTCTGGCAGGCCGCAGCGCTCGGCGAGACCGACGAGCTGACCCGCCTGCTCGACGCCGGCACGTTCGACGCCGGCACGATCGGCGAGGGCGACGTCACCAACGCCTGCTGGCACGCGTGTCGTGCCGGACAGCTCGCGGCGGTGCGAACACTGGTGGCTCGCGGCGCCGACCTCGACTGGCTCGGCCACGACGAGCTCACCTGTCGCCAGGCCGGCCTGGCATCGGGCAGCGACGACCTCATCGCCTGGCTGAGTACCGTCTGAACACGTGGCCCTGCTGCACTACGTCTCGCACGCCAACGTCGACATCGACGCCAGTGTCCCCGTCCCCGAGTGGCACCTGAGCGAGCTCGGACGGCGCCGCACCGAGCAGATGCTCGAGCACCCGTGGATCGCGTCCGTCGCTCGGATCGTCAGCAGCGAGGAGACCAAGGCGCTCGACACCGCGAGCCTGCTCGCCGATCACCTCGGCCTGGCCGTCGAGGTGCGGCAGTCCACCGGCGAGATCGATCGCAGCAGCACCGGATACGTCGCCCACGACCGACACGAGCAACTGGCCGACGCGCTGTTCGCGTTCCCTGATCGCTCGGCCGACGGGTGGGAGCGAGCACTCGACGCGCAGATGCGCATCGCCGACGCTCTCGCCGACCTCGTCGACGGCGCCGTGAACACGGTGGTGGTCGGGCACGGAGGGGTCGGCACGCTCTGGTACTGCTGGCTCACCGACCAGCGGATCGGCTGGCGGCACGACCAGCCCGGGCAGGGCCACTACTTCACCGTCGACACCACCACCCGCACGGTGCTGCACCCGTGGCGGGCCATCGACGACCTCGCGAGGCCTCCCACTCACTAGCCTCGGCAGCCATGGCCGGTCTCGTCCACTTCCGACTCGTGGTCGCGGCCGCTCACGTGGAGCCGGTGGTCGCGCTGCTCATCGACCGCACCGGCGTCACCAACGTCGTGCGCCTCGAGGGAGTGGCGCTACAGCCGGTGGGCGACGTCGTGCAGTTCGACGTGGCCCGCGAGGCCAGCAACGACATCCTGTTGGAGCTGCGCGCGCTCGGGCTGCAGAAGGACGGCTCGGTGAGCATCACGCATTCGACGCTGTCGATGGGGTCCGCCGTGCAGGTGGCGCTCGACGAGGCGCCGGGCGAAGCCGACTCCACCGTGCTCTGGGCAGAGGTGGAAGCCATCGTCGCGCGCGGCGGCCAGGCCACCCCGCTGCTGCAGGCCTACTTCGTGGTGGCGGCCATCATCGCCACCGCGGGTGTGCTCACCGACTCGAGCATCCTCATCGTCGGCGCCATGGTGGTCGGTCCCGAGTACGGGCCCATCGCGGCGATGTCGTGGTACCTGCAGCAGCGGCAACCCAGGCCGTGGCTGATGAGCGCGCTCGTCGGCGCAATGGGTTCGAGCGCAGCCGTGCTGGCGGCGTTCCTGATGACGGCCCTCCTGCGCGCCATCGACCGGATCCCCGACGGGTTCGAGCTGGGCAGCCAGATCAACGCCGGCTTCATCGCGCACCCCGACGTGTACAGCGCGATCGTGGCGTCGGTCGCCGCAGTGGCGGGCGTGCTCTCCCTGACGTTCGCGCACTCCAGCACGCTCGTCGGCGTGCTCGTGTCGGTCACCACGATCCCCGCCATCGCCGCGATCGGCATCGGCGCCGCAGTGGGCGACTGGCACGGCGCATGGGGCGCGGTGGGTCAGCTGTCGGTGAACCTCGGCTGCCTCGTGGTGGTGGGCGCCATCACGCTGGCCGTGCTGCGCTGGCGCACCCCGCACCTCGTTGCTCGCACCTGACCTCCGAAGCGTCGCTCAGCGACCCGACGCGAGCCCAGGTGCGCCGCTCAGTTCAGCCAGTCGTGCAGCTCGGGCGCTTCGTGCGGCTGGTGGTCGGTGTACGGACTGGGCAGCACGGGCAGGCCGAGCGCCGCGGCGTACGCGTCGATGCCCAGGCTGACGCCGCCCTCGCACGTCCAGTCGATGGCGGTGCAGTCCTGCCCCGCGGGAGCGGTCGACGCGAGCGCGCCGGTCCAGTAGAGCGCGGCCTTCACCCCGTCCGCCGGCCGACACGGCAACACGCCCGCATCGGTGACCGGATCGTCGATGACGTAGCCCACGACGCGGCCGCCGAACGTCTCGCCGCGGCAGTACAGCTTGGCGGCGAACGACGCACCGTTGGAGAAGCCGCCGATGACCGCCGTGGTGCAGGCGACCTCGTCGAGGGCCGTTGCGACGATGGCCCGCGCCTCCTCGTAGCGGTCGTCCGGGTAGTACAGCCACTGCCGCAGCCCCCACCCGTCGGCGTTGCCGGTGGGCCGCACCTCGGCGATGCCGTCGACCACGATCGAGTCGCCGCCGGCGCCACCCTTGCCGTGCAGTCGGACGATGCACTTCTCCGCGGTGACCGCGGGCGCTGGAGGCTGCGTGGTGCCCGGGCGGGTCTCGTCGTCGGTGCACCCTGCTCCGGTGGCGAGCATCGCGAACAGTCCCCCCATGCGCGTGAGAGCCCGTCGTCGCCGAATCATCGCCCCAGAATAGAGCGCCGACGACGATCAGGTGCCGTCGACCTCGCTGTGCCGAGCCATCACCACGATGCTGCCGGCGGCCTTGTCGTGGATGCCCTGGCGCAGCGGGTCGAAGAACGCCGTCACGTACACACCGATGCCGAGGAACACACCCACCTGCGGGATGGCGCTGACGGTGGTGGGAAGCAGTGAACGCTGGAACGCGCGTGCGAGGTCCAACGGCCCACCGCTGACCAGGCACACGACTCGGGTGCCGGTGGCGAGCTTGCCCAGCGTGCGGCCCCAGCGCCACACGCACAGGGTCTCGTAGAGCAGTCCGACCGCCGTGATGGCGACGGTGAGCCACAGGGCCGCGTCGCCGGAGGTGGCTTCGTCGGGGCTGTACCCGGCGGCGTAGAACGCGGCGAGCACGGGTCCGTTGATGACCACCAGGTCGACTGCCAGACCGCCCACTCGGCGACCGTACGACGCCAGCCGATGGCCGGCGGGAACGATCGGGCTGACGCGGTCCTCGTCGGTGGAGGAGAACATCAGTCGGCTGCTTCGGCGAGCGCCTCGGACAGTGCCGGGTGCACGAGCAAGCTCTCCACGATGTCGGTGACCTTCAGGTTGGCGGTGACGGCGAGCGCGATGACGCTGATCAGCTCGGCGGCGTGACGGCCGACGATCGAGCCGCCCAGCACCACGCCGGTGGCGGGGTCGCTGATGATCTTCACGAAGCCACGCCAGTCGTTGTTGATGAGCGCCTTGGGGGTGCTGCTGAACGGCACCTTGGTGACACGGATCTTGCGGCCGACGGCGAACGCATCGGCTTCGGCAAGACCGACATCGGCGATCTCGGGCTCGGTGAAGATGGCGCTGGCCGCCTTGTCGTAGTCGAGGTGCCGATGGGCGACCTTCGACAGGCCCATCACGTGCTCGGCCACCTTGCGACCCTGCATGCTGGCCACCGACGACAGCGGCAGCTTGCCGCTCATGTCGCCGGCGGCGTAGATGTGCGGCACGTTGCTCTGACAGTGACGGTTGATGATCACGTAGCCGCCCTTGTCGAGCTCGACACCTGCCGAGTCGAGGCCGAGGCCGTCGGTGTTCGGCACGGAACCGATGGCGAGCACTGCATGCGAGCTGCGCACGACACGACCGTCGTCGCACCGCACCACGACCTCCTCGACGCCGTGATCGTCGACCACGCGCTCGATGGAGGTGGCACGCGCGCCCTTCAGCAGGCTGACGCCACGACGCAGGAAGTCGTCCTCGAGCACCGCGGCCACCTCCGGGTCCTTCGACGGCAGCACCTGCTGGCGGCTGACGACGAGCGTGACCTTGGCGCCGAACGAGCTGAACATGTGCACGAACTCGACACCCGTGACGCCGGACCCGACCACCGTGACGCTCTCGGGGAACACCTTCGGCGGGTAGCAGTCGCGGGTGACCAGGATGCGTTCCCCGTCGGGGTGGCACCAGTCGGGGATGCGCGGGCGAGTGCCGGTGGCCACCAGCACCGCGTCGGCGGGAATGGTGCGCACCGTGGGCACTCCCTCGGCGTCGACGGTGGTGACCTGCACCTCGTGCGGCGACAGCATCTTCGCCGAGCCGTGGATGAGCGTGACACCCTGGCTGGTGAGCAGGTTGGTGGTGCTGCGCTGCAAGCGCATCTTGATGCTCTCGATGCGTTCGGTGAGCGCCTCCACGTCGACCTCCGGCGCCTGCTGCTCGAGACCCATGCCCTCGAGTCGACGAGTGAACGCGATGGCGCCACCGGTGGCGATCATCGTCTTCGACGGGATGCAGTCCCACAGGTGCGCCGCGCCACCGATGACGTCGCGCTCGATGAGGGTGACCTCGGCGCCCAGTCGAGCTGCGTGCGTTGCCGCGGTGTTGCCCGCGGGCCCACCGCCGATGATCACGAATCGAGTCGCCACAGCGTGAGGCTACCGCTCGCACGTCGCGGCGCTCATGAACTCCTCAGGCGGGTGCGAGCGACCAGCGGATGAGACGGGTGACCGCGGCCCCCGCCGGGCGGACGAGCACCGCTTCGCTCACCGGCAGGTACGGGAGGCGCAGCGGCCAGCGGGCCCACATGGGCAGGAGCGCGACGGCGGCGGTGCCCAGCAGCGCGTAGGCGGGCCTTGCGGCGAGCGGCAGCGGCGGATCCACCAGCAGGAAACGCGCGGCCTCGCGTGCAGCCTTGGTGCCCTCCAACTCGTCGCGGAAGTCGCGGAACTCGTTGCGCAGGTCGGCCACCGAGGTGGGCGGATGGTTCACGCCAAGGGCGCCGGCGACGACCGCCATGTCGGCCACGTACTCGTCGGCCTGCGCAGCCGTCAGCTCGCCGGCTCCATATCGACGGTAGGAGGCGAGGAAGCTGTCGACCTCGCACACGTGCACCCACCGCAGCAGGTGTGGGTCGCCCGCCGAGTACGCACGACCGTCCGGGGCAGTGCCGCGGACGCGGCGGTGCACGTGACGCACCCGAGCGATGGACTCCTCGGCCAGCGACGCCGGACCGAAGGTGGTGGCTGCCAGGAAGTCGGCTGTGCGCTGCAGGCGTCCCCACGGGTCGGCGCGATAGTCGGAGTGCTCGGCGACACCCGCCATCGCGAGCGGGTGCAGCGACTGCAGCAGGATGGCGCGCAGTCCACCGACGAACATCGAGGCGTCGGAGTGCACGCGCCGGATCACACGGTCCTCGGCGAACCAGCGCGGACCGGGCGCGTCGATGGCAGCGACGGCTCGCGCCGGCTCGTCACCGACCACCCTGGTGCGGATCTGCCCGGCGATCCACAGGCGAACGGGCTCGAGTGAGGTGTCCACGCGACGAGTCTCGCACCGACCAGCGGGTGGTGGTTGGTCGCGCTCGATAGTCGAGCGCTACTCGTCGATGAGGCCGTCGTCGGCGAAGAGCGTGTCGCTGCTGTCGGGTGGTGGCAGCCCTTCGGTCTGTGCTTGCGCGCTCACCGGGTTCGCGCAGTACTTCGAGGGGTACTGCAGCTGGTGGCGCGGTTCACCGACCCACTCGAAGTGCATGCCGTCGGAGAGCAGGAAGTTGCCACCCCACGCGAAGTTGTGCTTGCGGAAGATGCGCACGATGCGACAGTCCATCCGCGGCACGCACCCCTGACAGTTGGCGACCGTGCTCACGTCGAGCGGCTGGCCCCACGAGTGGCGCGAGACCGACCCGAGGCTCGCCGTCAGGCGCGAGAACCGGGCGGTGCCCGGTGAGCAGCCGCCGTACTGGTTGGCGTTGGCGACGTTCAACCCGGTGGTGGACAGCAGCGGATCCGATCCGGTGTACACCAGGCTCGGGTACGTGGCCTGCACTTCGGCCAACGCTGCCGAGAGGTCCGAGTGGATGGTGTTGTTGCACCGCGACCGGATCCCGGTGGGATACGTGCGGGCGGCGGGGAGGTATGCGTTCTTCCACGCAGTGTCGACCGCGGTCCACCCGTTGGTGGTGATGTTGGCGTAGTCCATCTGGAACTCACCGAGCAGGGATTTGGTGACCGCCATGCTGCGGGTGCTGTCCGGATCCTTCGCGTCCCAGGTCTTGCGGATGCGCACCTTGGTGTTGTTGTACAGCCCACTCGACAGCAGCGCGAGGTCGAGCGAGGAGCGGCTGGGCGCGCCGTAGATGAGCACCCGAGTGGCGATGGTGGCGCCGAGCAAGTCGGCCTGCGGCAGGCTGATGAGGATCTCGGTGCCGCCGACTTCGTCGTCGGGCGCGATGAGGCCGATGGTGAACGTGCGGATGGAACCGTTCGCCGCCATCAGGTCGATGGTGTCGCCCACGGCAGCACCGCGGACTGCTGCGCTGGTCTGCCCCATCACCACTCCCCCGGCGCTGATGGGGGCAGAGATGCGCCGGCCCATCACGCCACCGATGGCGTCGAGCGGCAGTGCGGTGACGGCCATCGGGAAGGCCCAACCGGGACCGAGCGACTGCTGCACCACGGTCGTTCCCCGGCGCACGCGAGTGAGGCCGGCGCTGAACCCGCGGCCCACCACCGCGGGGGCACCGGCGCTCGACGCGGCGCTGAGTGCGGCGTCGCGCACGGCGTCGGTGAGCGGACCGGTCTGCGCGATCGAGACCGAGTCGACCATGCCGCGGACGGGCACGGCGCTGGCCGAGGCGGTGGCCGCGCCATCGACGTCGGTGATGTCGGCAGCATCGCTGACCAGCACCGAACCGAGCAACACGCTCACCACGAGCGGGGCGATGATCGCCAGACGACGACGCTGCATTCGTTCCTCCTGAACCGTGACCTGACCGTGTTCGCCCGTCGGAGGACGCTACCACCAGCGTTCCGCCGGCCACCGGCAGGGGTCGACCCGGCGCCGAAACGGATCAACGCGACCAGCCGTCCAGCAAGTACCGTCAAGGGACTGTGAGCAGCGACAACGACCTCGAACCTCCCGACGACGCACCGGTCGGCACCGACGACGCCGGTCTCCCCTCCGGCGACGCCACCGGCAGCGGGCTGGTGGCCGAGAAGGCGAAGCGGCTGCAGAAGCTCACCGACATCCGCGAGGCGGGCGGCAACCCCTACCCCTACCGCTTCGACCGCACGTGCACGCTCGCAGAACTGCGTGCCGAACACGGCGCGCTGGAGGCCGGCACGGAGACCGAGGTCGAGGTGGCCGTGGCCGGCCGCGTCATGCTCATGCGCGACTCCGGCAAGCTCATCTTCGCGACCGTGCGCGACCGCGACGACGAGGTGCAGTTGTTCGTGTCGAAGGTCGTCATCGGCGACGACGCCTTCGCCGCGCTCGGCGACCTCGACCTCGGCGACTGGGTGGGAGTGCACGGCACCGTCATGACCACCCGCAAGGGCGAGCTGAGCGTCAAGGTGCAGCGGTTCGAACTGCTCTCCAAGGCCGTGCGTCCGCTGCCCGACAAGTGGCACGGCCTCACCGACACCGACACCCGGTTCCGCCAGCGCTACGCCGACCTCATCGTCAACGAAGATGCCCGTCGCTCGTTCCGGGTGCGTCACGAGATCATCGCCAGCTTCCGGCGCACGTTGCACGGCCGCGGGTTCATCGAGGTCGAGACCCCGGTGCTGCACGTCGAGGCCGGCGGCGCGCACGCTCGTCCGTTCATCACGCATCACAACGCGCTCGGCATGCAGCTCTACCTGCGCATCGCACTCGAGCTGCACCTGAAGCGGCTCATCGTCGGGGGCATGGAGCGTGTGTTCGAGATCGGCCGCATCTTCCGCAACGAGGGCATCAGCACACGCCACAACCCGGAGTTCACGATGATGGAGCTCTACCAGGCGTATGGCGACTACAGCGAGATGATCGAGATCACCGAGCGGCTCATCACCCAGGCCGCGCTCGACGCCACCGGCACATCGGTCGTCACGGTGCACGGCCCCGGCGACGCGTCGCTCGAGGTCGACCTCGCGCAGCCGTGGCGCCAGGCACGCATGATCGACCTCATCGAGGAGGCCATCGGCGTGCCGGTGCATCCGTCGCAGCCGCTCGAAGATCTTCGAGCGCTGGCGGCGCAGCACGGCGTCGCGTGTGCGCCACGGTGGGGCACCGGCAAGATCATCGAGGAACTGTTCGAAGCCACCGCCGAACACCGGCTCGTCGCACCCACCTTCGTCACCGGCCATCCGGTGGAGATCTCGCCGCTGGCCCGCGTCGACCGCAACGACCCGTTCCTCACCGAGCGCTTCGAGTTGTTCATCGGTGGTCGCGAGATCGCCAACGGGTACAGCGAGCTCAACGACCCGGTCGAGCAGCGGTTGCGCTTCGAGGACGAGCAGACGGCGAAGGACCTCGGCGACGACGAAGCCGCCACCGCCATCGACGAGGACTA
>CAZWCU010000061.1:0-19299 GCA_964632715.1 uncultured Bifidobacterium sp.
GAACATGAACAGGGCGCCGACCTCGTCGGCGATCTCCCGGAAGGCCGCGAAGTCGATGATCCGCGGGTAGGCCGTGGCGCCGGCGACGATGATCTTCGGCCGGTGCTCGATGGCCAGGTCGCGGACCTGGTCGAAGTCGATCCGCTCGTCCGACGCGGTGACGCCGTAGGACACGAACCTGTAGAGGATGCCGCTGGCGTTGACCGGCGAGCCGTGCGTGAGGTGGCCGCCCTGGTCGAGCCGCAGGCCCAGCACCGTGTCGCCGGGCTGGAGCATCGCCAGGTAGACGGCCATGTTGGCGTTGGCGCCCGAGTGGGGCTGGACGTTGGCGTGCTCGGCCCCGAAGAGGTCCTTGGCCCGCTCGCGGGCGAGGTCCTCGGCCTGGTCGATCATCTCGTTGCCGCCGTAGTAGCGCTTGCCCGGGTAGCCCTCCGCGTACTTGTTGGTGAGCGCACTGCCGACGGCGCGCATCACCGCGGGCGAGGTGAAGTTCTCGCTGGCGATGAGCTGCAGCCCGGTGCACTGGCGCTGCACCTCGGCGTCGATCAGGTCGAAGACCGCGGTGTCGGGCGTGGTGTCGCTGGGGAACGGCATGGTGTCAGGGCTCCGTGGTCGTTGGCGTGGTCGTCGTGGTTGGCGTGGAGGTTGCGTGAGCTTCGTCGAGCTCGATCTGCATGAGTTGCTCGACGCGGCGCGCATGGCGGCCGCCTTCGAACTGCGTGGTGAGGAACAGTTGGAGGATCTCCTCGGCGAGCCCGGTGCCCACCACGCGCCCGCCGATGCTGAGCACGTTGGCGTCGTTGTGCTCGCGAGCCATGCGCGCCGTGTAGAGGTCGTTGCAGAGTGCGGCGCGTACGCCGTGCACCTTGTTGGCGGCGAGCTGTTCGCCCTGGCCGCTGCCGCCGATGACGATGCCGAACTCCGCATCGCCGTCGCGCACCGTGCGCCCGACCGCCGCGCAGATGGGCGGGTAGTCGACGCTCTCGGTGCTGTGCGTGCCGTGGTCCAGCACCTCGTGACCCTGCCCGGCGAGCACTCCGATGAAGTGCTGCTTCAGTTCGTAGCCGGCGTGGTCGGAGCCAATCGCGATCCGTGACATCGCTGCGAGTGTAGGTGCCCACCCCCTCCCCACCCAGTCCCTGCTCACCCGCTTTACGGAAAGTCCGTCCCGTGCCGGTTCGTGGCGGGAGGGGTGGGGTTCCTACCCTGGCGGGCATGTCACTCGACCCTCGCACGCCCGTCCTCATCGGCGCCGGCCAGTTCGTCCACCGCGCCGCCGGACTCGACGATGCGCTCGACGCATCGGCGCTGATGTGCGAAGCCATCCGTGCGGCGGCCACCGACGCCGGCCTGACCAATGTGCCCAACCCGGATTCGATCCGCGTGGTGGGCTTGCTCAGCTGGAAGTACGGCGACCCGGCGTGGGTGATCGCCGAGCAACTCGGCCTCACCCCGCGCGAGACGGCGGCCACCACGATGGGCGGCAACAGTCCGCAGACGCTGGTGAACGGCACCGCGATGGAGATCCAGCGCGGCGAGCTCGACCTGGCCATCCTCACCGGCGGCGAGGCGTGGCGCACTCGCATGCGTGCTCGCAAGGCCGGGGTGGAGCTGGCGTGGCCCACGTCGCCGCCGGAGCAGATGCCGCGGCTGCTGGGCGAGGACCTCGAGATGAACCACCCGGGCGAACGCGCCCGCGGCATCGTGATGCCGGTGCAGGTGTACCCCATGTTCGAGACGGCGGTGCGTGCCGCCGCCGGCCGGTCGGTCGACGAGCAGTCACGGGTGAGCAGCGAGCTCTACGCGAAGTTCAGCGAGGTGGCCGCGGCGAACCCCTACGCCTGGCTCCGCGAGGCGAAGACCGCCGAGGAGATCCGCACCGCGTCGCCCTCGAACCGGATGATCGGCTACCCGTACACGAAGTACATGAACTCCAACAACGACGTCGACATGGGCGCGGCGCTCATCATGTGCAGCGTCGAGAAGGCGCAGGCGCTGGGCGTGCCGCGTGATCGGTGGGTGTTCCCCCACTCCGGCACCGACTGCCACGAGCACAATTTCATCAGCAACCGCTGGAGCTTCGCCGAGACCCCCGCCGTCGAGTTGGGTGGTCGGCTCGCGATGCAACTCGCCGGGGTCGGCATCGACGACATCGAGATCATCGACCTCTACTCCTGCTTCCCCTCGGCCGTGCAGCTCGGCGCGCAGAGCCTGGGCATCACCCTCGACCGACAGGTCACGCGCACGGGCGGCCTCGCGTTCGCCGGCGGGCCGTGGAACAACTACGTGATGCACGCCATCGCGACGGTGATGCACGACCTGCGCGACCGGCCCGATGCGAAGGGACTGGTGTGGGCCAACGGTGGCTACGCGACGAAGCACTCGTTCGGCGTGTACGCCACCACTCCCCCGGTGACGTTCCAGCACGGCTACCCGCAGGACGCGATCGACGCGATGCAGCGCCGACAGCTCGCCGAGATCGCCGATGCCGCCGGCCCGGCCGTCATCGAGGCCTACACCGTGATGCACTCTCGCGAGGGTGAGCCCGAGCAGGCACTGGCCGCGTGCCTCCTCGCCGACGGTCGTCGTGCGTGGGGCACGAGCACCGAGCCCGCGCTCGCCGCCGCGATGTGCGAGGGCGAATGGGTCGGCCGCGCTGCCACCCTCGACGCCGAAGGAGCCCTCACCGTCTGAGGCCCTCGAACCGGGCCGGGCCGGCGCTTACACCGCGTCGCCGACTCCGCTGCTCGCCAGGTCCGGGCACTGCACCGCGAGGTAGGCGTTCGTCGCCGGCGACTCCACCCCGTCGAGCACCAGGCTCGGATCGGAGACGAAGGGCGTGATGGCCGCGTCGAACGCGGCGACTGCGGCGTCGGCCTTCTCCGCCAGCGCTTCGGGCAGCTCGGGCACATCGATGACGGGCTCGGCTGGGTCGCGGGCGCGCAGCGCATCGAGCCACCGCGCGTCGAGGTCCGCGAGCTCCGCCTCAGTGACGCCCGCGGTGCGGAGCGCATCGAGCGCCTTGCCTGCGCGGCGACCGAACGGACCGAGCAGGCCATCGAGCACCACGTCGTGCTCTGCGAGCAGCGACGCCGGCCACGACGCGTCGATCCCCGCGATGGCATCGGTCACCGACGACGCGGCCACCAGTTCCAGGCGTGCGATGTCGGCACTGCCCACCTGCCCGAACGCACCGGCGATCCCGATCGACTGCACCGTGCCGCTGTACACCGCCCACCACGCGCAGAACGGGTCGGCGTCGTCGAGCCCGGCGACACCGGTGGGCTCGGGGCCGATTGTCGACGGAGCCGGCATCGTCGTGACGAGGCTCGAGTCCGTCGCCGTGCCCGTCTCGGAGACCGACGAGGCGACCGCCGCGGTGGTGCTCGCCGCTGACGGCGCGCCCGACTCGCTGCACCCGACCAGCGACCCGACGGACGCCACGACCACCATCGCCGCACCGGCCCACGACGTCGACGAACTCACGGCGGCGAGCGTAACGGTGGCAAGCTCTCTAGATATGTCGCCCTCGACCCCGGCAGCGCCGCTCCCCGTCATCCTCGACTGTGATCCCGGGCACGACGACGCCATTGCCATCGTGGTCGCAGCCCGTCACGCCGAGCTGATCGGCATCACCACCGTGGCCGGCAACGCGCCGCTCGAGTCGTGCACTCGCAACGCGATCATCATGCGCGACCTGCTCGAACTTCCGTGTCCGGTGCATGCTGGCGCGAACCGCCCGTTCATCCAACCGGCGCGCCATGCCGGGTACGTGCACGGCGTCACCGGCATGGACGGCGCCGACCTTCCCGAGCCGAGCGGGCCCCCCGAGAGTCACGACGCGGTCGGCTACATCATCGAGACCTGTCGCGAGCGGGAGGGCATCTGGCTGGTGCCCACTGGGCCGATGACCAACATCGCGCTCGCGCTCCGGTCGGCACCCGACCTGGCTGCGCGGATCGGTGGCATCTCGCTGATGGGTGGCGGGTCGTTCGGCAACCGCACCGCCGCCGCCGAGTTCAACCTGTGGTGCGACCCGGAGGCCGCCGACGTCGTGTTCTCGTACGGCGGGCCGCTCATCATGTCGGGCCTCGACCTCACCCACCAGTTCCAGGCGCTCCCCGAGCGCATCGACATGGTGCGCGCGCTGCCCGGCGCGCTCGCGCACGTGATGTCGGGCCTGTTCGACTTCTTCAGCGGCACCTACCGCAACCGGCACCACCACATCACCGGTGCGCCGGTGCACGACCCGTGCGCGGTGATGGCGCTCACACATCCGCACCTGTTCACCCGCACGCTCGCGCACGTGGAGATCGAGACGAGCGGCCTGCGCACCGTCGGCATGACCGTCATCGACCGACGCGACCTGAAGGAAGTGCCCGACCCGAACTGCGACCTCCTCACCGGCATCGACGCCGAGGCCGGCTGGCAGGTCATCGTCGAGGCCATCGGCCACTTCTCGCACTGAGCGAGCGCACCTCCGACTGATCCACCGCGCGGCTCGCCACCTACGCTGCCGCGCATGCGTGCAGCCGTGATGCGTGATTGGCAACTCCGAGTCGACGACCTCCCCGACCCCGTACCGGGCCCCGGGCAGGTGCTCACCAAGGTGCTCGCCTGTGGCATCTGCGGCAGCGACCTGCACATGCTGCAGCACGGCGCCGAGGCGCGCCGGCTCTCCGAGGAGATGCAGGACGACGCACCGCCGGAACCGATGGCGATGAAGATGTTCGAGCCGAGCGGCGACACCGTGATGGGTCACGAGTTCTGCTGCGAGGTGGTCGAGCTCGGCCCCGGCTGCACCAACCTCGCGGTGGGCGACGTGGTGGTCAGCCTGCCGGTCGCGTTCGACGCCGAGGGCCTCCATGCGCTCGGTTACTCCAACCGCTACAACGGCGGCTACGCGGAGTTGATGGTGCTCAGCGAGCTCACCGGCATCAAGGTGCCCGCCGGCCTCCCCGCCGAGATGGCGGCACTCACCGAGCCGCTGGCCGTGGGCGTGCACGCAGTGGCGAAGAGCCGCATCGTCGGTGGCGAGAGCGCCATCGTGCTCGGCGCCGGTCCGGTGGGCCTGGCCTGCGTCGCCGAGCTGCGCATGCGCGGCATCGGCCCGATCGTGGTGGCCGACTTCTCCGCCAAGCGGCGCGAGCTGGCGGCCTCGCTGGGCGCCGACGTGGTGGTCGACCCACGCGAGGAGACGGCCATCGAGGCCTGGCGCAAGATCGACGGTGTGCGTCCGCTGGTCATCTTCGAAGCGGTCGGGGTGCCGGGCATGATCCAGCAGGCGATGCGGATGGCCCCGCGGAACGCCCGCATCCTGGTGGTCGGCGCGTGCATGCAGGAGGACCGCATCCAGCCGATGCTCGGCATCGGTCGCGAGCTCAACATCCAGTTCGTGCTCGGTTACGAGCCGATGGAGTTCTCCGGCGCGCTGCAGGCCATCGCCGAGGGCAAGACCGACCTCTCGCCGTGGCTCACCGGCACGGTCGGCGTCGACGGTGTGCCGCAGGCGTTCGCCGACCTGGCCAACCCCGAACAGCACGCGAAGATCCTCGTCGTTCCCGGCGCCTGACCGCGTCCTCGACCAGCGACCAGCGACCAGCGACCAGCGACCAGCGACCAGAGCATCTCCTGAACCGGGGACCCGTCGCTTGTGCAAATGGAGGTCTGGTCACCTGTGTTCGATGTCGATTTCGCCTCGAACGCTCCACACACGTTCCATGAACAGTGGCGGATGACGAAGGTTGCATTCGAAATCGAACACAGGTGATGGAACCACAGCGAGGTGCTCGCCGACGACCCCACGGTCGAGCTCGCGCTGGCCGACGGCGAGTCCCACGACAGCACGCGTAGTCTGATCGGGCCCATCGGCCCACGCCGAGCCGCCGACACGCCGCAGACGCCCCGGAGCACCCGCCCATGACCGACACGTTTCCTCGCCAGTACGCCCGCACGCAGCGCTACACGCTCGGCGACCCGCGCACGCTCACGGTGAGCGACGACGGGCAGCGCGTGGTGTTCGCACGCAGCCGCGCCGGCGACGATCCGGTGAACTGCCTATGGGTGCTCGACATCGCCACGGGCGAGGAGCGACTGGTCGGCGACCCGATCGCGCTGCTCGGCGCGCACGACGACGAGAACCTTCCCGCCGAGGAGCGGCTGCGACGCGAGCGCATGCGTGAGGGCGCCAGCGGCGTCACGGCCTACGCCACCGATGTCGCTGCCACGGTCACGGCCTTCGCCCTCGCCGGCAGGTTGTTCGTGGCCGGCCTGCTCAGCGGGCACGCCCGCGAGCTGGTCGTCGACGGCCCGGTCTTCGACCCGCGCCCCGACCCGGTGGCCACTCGGGTGGCGTACGTGAGCGGGCGCAGCCTGCGCATCGCCGAGCTCGACGGCAGCAGCTGGGAGCTCGCCGGCGACGAGCGGCCGGAGGTCAGCTGGGGCAGCGCCGACTTCATCGCGGCCGAGGAGATGGGCCGCCACCGCGGGTACTGGTGGAGCCCCGACGGCGCCGCGGTCGCGGCCGCTCGCGTCGACACCCGATCCGTGCAGCGGTGGTACATCAGCGATCCGGCCAACCCCGATCACCCCGCCAACGAGGTCGCCTACCCGGCCGCCGGCACACCCAACGCGGAGGTCACGCTCCACGTGCTCGCGCTCGACGGCGGCAGCACGGAAGTGGTGTGGGACCGCGACACCTACCCGTACCTCGCCGACGTGGAATGGACCTCGCCCACGCGCCTGCTGCTCACGGTGCAGTCGCGCGACCAGCGCTCGCTGATGGTGCTCGAGGCCGACGCCCGCGACGGCGCCACCGGCCCGGTGTTCGCCGACGGCGACCCCACCTGGGTGGAGCTGGTGCCGGGAACCCCCGCCACCCTCTCCGACGGTCAGCTGGTGATGACCGCCGATCGCAACGGCGCGCGGCGACTGATGATCGACGGGGTGGAAGCGACCCCCGCCGACCTGCAGGTGCGCGCCCTGCTCGCGGCACAGGGCGACGAAGTGCACTTCCTCGCCAACCCGATCGACGATGCCACCGTGCAACACGTGTGGCGCTGGCGTACCGACGGCACGCTGGTGGCGCTGACCGACGAGCCCGGCATCCACACCGCCGTCGTCGGTGGCCCGACGGTGGTGCTGCGCAGCGCAGTGCTCGACGAGCCCGGCGCCATCACTCAGGTGCTCGACGGTCCAGCCATCGCGTCACTCGTCGCCGAGCCGCTGGTGCGCCCCAACGTCTCCCTGCACCACTACGGCCCCGACCGCCTCGCCACCGCAGTGCTGCTCCCTCACGGTCGCTCGGCCGGCGACGACGGCCCGCTGCTGCCGGTGCTGCTCGACCCCTACGGCGGCCCGCACGCGCAGCGAGTGCTGCACGCGCACAACGCCTACCTCACCTCGCAGTGGTTCGCCGACCAAGGCTTCGCAGTGGTGATCGCCGACGGCCGCGGCACCCCCGGTCGCGGCAGCGACTGGGAGCGCGCCGTGCACCACGACCTGGCCACGCTGCCGCTCGCCGACCAGGTCTCCGCGCTGCAGGCCGCGGCACTCGAGTACCCGCTCGATCTGGAGCGGGTGGCCATCCGCGGCTGGAGCTTCGGCGGCTACCTCGCCGCTCTCGCCGTGCTGCGCCGGCCCGACGTCTTCCATGCTGCGGTGGCCGGCGCACCCGTCACCGAGTGGCGGCTGTACGACACGCACTACACCGAGCGCTACCTGGGCAACCCGAGCGTCGACGCCGCGCCCTACGCGGCCAACTCGTTGCTGCCCCTCGCCGGCGAGCTCACCAGACCACTGCTGCTGGTGCACGGCCTCGCCGACGACAACGTGGTGGCGGCGCACACGTTGCAGCTGTCGAGCGCACTGCTGGCCGCCGCCAAGCCGCACGAGGTGCTGCCACTCGTGGGCGTCACGCACATGACCCCGCAGGAGGTGGTGGCAGAGAACCTGCTGCTGCACCAGCTCGAGTTCCTCACTCGTTCGCTCGGGCTCACCAGCGACCACTAGGTTGCGGACACCATGAACCAGCGTTTGAAGGACCTGTACACGCACGTGTCGGTGCACGCCACCGCCGACCGCGAGCACGAAGCTGCCATCGAGCTGCTGCTGCTGGTCATGATGGCCGACCGCCACATCTCCACAGAGGAGATCGACGAGATCCGCCACATCAGCGACGACTCCGGGTGGGAGACCGAGACGTTCTCGTTCGACCAGTACATCGGCGCCGCCTCGGCGAAGGTGCGCCAGGCGCTCGCCGACCACACGGTCGACGAGCTGCTCGACGACATCGATCAGCGCGTCGCGAGCACCGTGCTGCGCGCCGCGCTGTTCAGCGCCGCACGCGACGTCGCCGGCGCCGACCATGCGGTCGACGCCGACGAAGAGTCGTTGCTGGGCCAGATCGCCGCCCGCTTCGACTGACCCAGGTCAGGCAGCCTCGGCCGGCGCCTCAGCCGCCGAAGTACGGCTCGCCGAAGCATTCGGCCCGGCCGTAGCGCAGGAGGGCATCGTCGCCATCGGCGAGCTCGCCGTCGATGGTGATGCCGTCGCCCAGTGAGGTGGCGCCGGTGCGTTCGATCTTCGTGTCGTGGGTGGTCCAGGTCGTGCCGTCGGCGGTCTCCGCCTCCAGGCGCACGAGGAACTGGCTGCCCGCCCCACCGTCGCAGAACATGCCGGACATGACCGACACCGCGCCGTGGATCGGGATCTCGTAGAAGGCACCGGCACCGTCGTCGAACTGGAAGACGCATCCGTCTGCGCCGACCCCGAACACACCGAGGTTCTGGCCGGCCGCGTTGCTGCCGACGACGGCGAGCAACTCGTCGCGGTTCGTGCCCTGAGGTGCACCGAGTGAGAAGTCGACGTCGACGGCGTCGAGCGCCTCGGCGAAACCGACGCCCAGGTCGCCGAGCGCGATGGTGGACGACTCGCCGCCGGCGAGCTCGGTGCGCACGAACCAGTTGGCGCCGCTGCCGGTCTCCTCACCCCACGACACGGCGTCGTCGGCCGCGCCGTCGCCGTTCCAGTCGCCGCTGACGGCGGTGACCGCGATGGCGCTCTCACTGGGCGCCGTCGTGTCGGCGCATGCCGCCGGCGGCGCAGTGGGCGGCACCGTCGGCGCCACCGTCTCGGGCACGGTGGGCGCGACCGTGGTGGGCGCGGGCACCGTGGTGGTGGTCTCGGGCATCGTGGACGTGGTGGTGGCGATCACCGTGCTCGTCGGCACGCTCGTGTCGGCACCGCTGATCGTCTTCGAGTCGCTGCAGGCGCCGGCGAGCAGACCGAACGCGGCGAGCGAGGCGGCGGCCAGCGACGTGCGGGCGGTGATCGACCGGCGAGTGGCGGACGGACGGACACCCGGGCGCTGAGGGGAAGTTGACATGACTGACTCCTTCTGGGGAACAACGTAGTTGCTCGTCCAGAGCGAGCCACCGGGTTCGTCTGTCAGTTTTGTCCGAGATCCCGACGCGCCGTTGCGATCCGGTCGCGCCCGCTCAGGTCGGGGCGCACCGCGACATCGCACAGCCCGGCGGCGCGCAGCACGTCGGCGACCGCGCTCCCCTGCCCGGCCCCGATCTCGAGCACCAGCCACCCGCCGGGCCGCAACCACGACGACGCTCCGCCGGCGATGGTGCGCACGTGCGCGAGCCCATCCTCGTCGGCGAACAGCGCCAACGCCGGCTCCCAGCGGCGCACGTCGGCAGCGACGTCGGGATCGTCGGGCGCGATGTACGGCGGGTTCGACACCACCACTGCCAGTTCGCCGCGCAGCGACGGCGGGAGCGCCTCGAACCACTCGCCGTGCCCGAACTGCACACCCGCGCCGGCCATGCCCAATCCCGCCAGGTTCGCGCGCGCGACGTCGAGCGCGTCGAGCGACACGTCGGTGAGCCACACCTCGACGAGTCCGCGCGGCAGCTCCGCGGCCAGTGAGAGTCCGATCGCGCCGCTGCCGGTGCCGAGGTCGGCGACGGGCAGCGGGCCGCCCTGCGAGTGCACCGCCAACGACCGGGCGAGGTCGATCGCGAGCTCCGCGACGAGTTCGGTCTCCGGACGCGGGATCAGCACACGCGGGTCGACCAGCAGGTCGAGCCGGCGGAACGACCAGTGGCCGAGCACGTACTGCAGCGGTTCACCGTCGCGCAATCGGGCCAGCATCGCGTCGAGGTGGGCGATGCACCGTTCGGTGACGGCGTGCGACTGCACCTCGAGGAACTCGTCGCCGAACGCGCCGCTCGCTTCCTCGCACAGCCAGCGCGCCTGCGGGCGCCCCGTGATGGCCGCCGTCTCGTCGAGCAGCTGCCGCCACGAGACGGTGCCGTCGCCACCCGACGCCGGGCCGGTCACCGGTCAGTCCTGGCCGGCCAGCTGCCGCGCGCGCTGGTCGGTGGTGAGCGCGTCGACCACCTCGTCGAGGTCGCCGGCCAGCACGTCCTGCAATCGGTAGATGGTGAAGCCGATGCGGTGGTCGGTGACCCGGTTCTCCTTGAAGTTGTACGTGCGGATCTTCTCGCCGCGCCCGCCGCCGCCCACCTGCGAGCGCCGCTCCGCCGACGCCGCTTCCTGCTGCTCGTCCTGCGCCAACTTGAGCAACCGCGACCGCAGCACCACCATCGCCCGCGCCCGGTTCTGGATCTGGCTGCGCTCGTCCTGCATCGTGACCACGACACCGGTGGGCCTGTGGGTGATGCGTACCGCCGAGTCGGTGGTGTTGACGCTCTGGCCGCCGGCGCCGCTGCTGCGGTAGACGTCGACGTCGAGATCCTTGTCGTCGATCTCCACCTCCACCTCTTCCGCCTCCGGCAGCACCAGCACGGTGGCCGACGAGGTGTGGATGCGGCCCTGGCTCTCGGTGACCGGCACGCGCTGCACGCGATGCGTGCCACCTTCGAACTTCAGCCGGCTCCATGCGGTGTCGCCGTTGACGAGCATCGTGACCTGGTTGATGCCACCGAGGTCGCTGTCGTCGTGGTCGAGCACCTCGACGGTCCAGCCCTTGGCCGACGCGTACGAGCGGTACATGTCGTAGAGGTCGCGGGCGAACAGGTTCGCCTCCTCGCCGCCCTCCGCGCCACGGATCTCCATGATGACCGCGCGGCCGTCGTTGGGGTCCTTGGGCAGCATCAGCAGGCGCAGCTCCTCCTCCAGGGCCGACAGCTCGGCCTCGGTCTCGGAGAGCTCCAGGTCGAGTGCCGGCCGTTCGTCCGCGGTGGCCACCGCGAGCAGTTCCCGCGCAGCCTGCGCGTCGGCGGTGCGCGCGTGATACCGCCGCACGCAGTCGACCACGGGCGTCAGGTCCTTGTAGCGCCGCGTGATCTCGCGCATGCGCGGTTGGTCGCTGGCCAGCTCGGGGTCGGACAAGCTCGCCTCCAGCGAGACGAACTCGTCTTCCACGGACTTCAGTCGATCGAACACCGGTATCGCAGGCTACGGGTTGAGCGCGACGATGGTGATGGGCGGATGGGCTGCCGCACCCAGCCGCAGCTGGATGTCGAGCGCATCGCGCGACGGCACCACCACGCGGCACTCGGAGACGCCGAGCACCGCGCGCGCATCCACGGCGAACGGCACCACGTCGATGTCGACGCCACTGGAGCACACGACGACGACGGGCGTGCCGTCGACGACCGCTGTGGCGACGCACGGCACGGCATCCTTCAGGTTCTGACGGGCCGTGGGCGGCTCGGCCGGCCGCACCTCACTGGCGCCGATGAGACTGGGGTTCGCGACCAGCTGCGCACGCAGCGCACGCTCCTGCGCGAGCAGGTTGAGCGGGTGCCGCGCGGCGCCGGGCTGCCGATGGGCGCCCACGGAGCGAACGACGTCGGCGAGCGACTCGGCGGTGGGCCGGTCGCCGTGCAGCAACTGGAACGTCTCGCGGTCGTGTGCACCGACGCCCACCTCGAGGCGCACGGCCCCCGTGTCGGCGTCGTCGACCACGCGGCACACCTCCAGGCCCTCCACCTCGCCAGCCAGCACGCCGTGCTCCACCACCGGCAGCGCGCCCGCCTCGACGATGGTGTCCCACCACTCCCGATGCGCGGGCGCCAGCGACGGCACTGACGGCACCGCCTCGGCGATGGCCGGCAGCAGGCTGCGGCCCTCCACGTGCCACACCGAGATGGGCAACGAGAAGCCGGCCGCTCGCCGCGCGAGGTGGCCGGTGGCGCGCTCGGCCAGCACGTGCAGGGCGGTGGCCTCGCGACGCAGCGCCCAGGCGAGGGCAGCGCCGAGTCCGCGCTCGGGCTGCACGTCGAGCAACACCCACGCCTCACCGTCGACGAGCGCCGCGGCGCCACCGCCGAAGCCTCCGGCCGGATGCACATCGGCCGTGCCGGTGTGGTCGCGCACCAGCGCGACCAGCTTCATCGACAGCAGCGAGGAGCGTTGTGCGGCGGCAGCGTCGGTCATGCCGCCAACGCTACCGACCGACTCTGACGGCAGGGTCAGGTGGTGAAGTAACCCACCACGTCGACGAGCAGGTTGACGGTGCCGACGTAGTTGTACAGCTGCACCTTGCCGCCCGTACCTACCTTCAGGATGCACAGGTTGGCCACGTCGCCGCCCGGCCGCGGGTTCAGGCTCGACGCATTGGGTCGCGTCTCGCCGTTCGGCCACGCAGTCACGAACGTGGCAGCGGTGGGTCCGAAGGCCGCGATGTTGATCGCGACCGCCGACACACCGCTCGCCGGCACGCCACCGACACCGGTGACCTGGATGGTGCGGGTGCTGTTGGCACCCATCGGGCCACTGCCGCCGAAGTCGGGGCGAGTGTCGAGCAGCTTGGCCGCCGGCAGTGGGAAGTGGCGACCGGGCGCCGTGGACGACATGTACCCGAGGATGTCGACGATGAAGTTCGACGCGCCGAGGTAGTTGTAGATGCTGATCTTGCCGTTGCCGCCCACCTTCGCGATGACGAGGTTGGGCACGGTCTGGCCGGCCACGTAGTTGAGGCTGGAGGCGTTGGGGCGTGCCGCCCCGGTGGGCCACACCGTGGCCCAACTGTTCGCCGACGGCCCGACCGCGGTGACGTTCACCACCACCGAGTCGGCACCCGCGGGCACGCCGCCGACGCCGCGGACCATGACGTCGTAGCTGCTGTTGGGACCGATCGGGCCCGTCCGCCCGCCGGTGCCGTTGCGGGTGTCGAGCGCACGGAACGGCGACACCGGCTGCAGGCGGTTGCCGGCGGTGGTGCGGAAGTAGCCGACCACGTCGACGATGCAGTGCGCCGAGCCGAGGTCGTTGGTGACGTTCACCCGACCGGCAGCGCCGACCTTGACGATCACCAGGTTGGGCACCGAACGGCTGGCGGGCATCAGCAGGTTGGCGTCGGCGGGTTTCACGTCGCCCGCCGGCCACACCGTGAAGTTGCTCGCGCCGGTGGCGCCGGTGGCGGTGACGTTGAGCGCCACCGCGGTCACGCCGCTGGCCGGCACACCGCCCGCTCCGAGCACCTGCACCTCACCGGTGGTGCCGGCACCGAGCGGCAGCTTGCGAGCGTTGGAGCGCGAGTCGTAGAGACGAGCCGGGGTGACGCCGACGAAGTCGCCGAGCACGCTGGTAGGCACCGAACCGCCGCCCACTCCCTGGCCGGGGCTCTGCTTGAACAGGCCGAGGTCGGGGAAGCTGCCGCCGAGCACCGTCGACGCGCCACCGCCCATCCAACCGTCGAGCACCGAGGCGTACATCGAACGGAAGTCGACGCTGTGGCCCATGCGGTCCCAGCGGTCGAGGCCGGCCATGCTGCTCTGCGCGCCGTAGAGGCCGCCCTTCACACCGGCGCCGATGACGAAGTGGTTGTTCACCGTGCCGTGGTCGGTGCCGTCGGAGTCGTTGGAGTAGCTGGTGCGACCGAACTCGCTGTAGGTCATGATCGTGACCCGCGAGCGGAAGCGGTCGTCGAGCGTCGTGAAGAACGCCTTGATCGCGGCATCGAAGTCGGTGAGCAGATCGTTGAACATGCCGGGCTGACTGGAGTGCGTGTCGTAGCCGTCCTGGCCGGTGTCGATGACGCGCAACCCGAGGTCGGCGTTGATCAGGCGGGCGACGACGGTGAGCTTCTTCTGCAGGTCGCTCTCCGGCAGCGGGCGGGAGAAGACAGGGCCCACCTCCTGCCCGACGTCGATGACCCCGCGCACCGTCGACGCGATGGTGTCGTGCCACGGGCCGCGACCGGCCGGAGTGGCCGAGAACGATCGCATCGCGTCGTACATCCACATGTCGTGCTCGTCGTCGCCGCCACCGAAGCCCAGGCCCCACTGCGGGATCGCCGTGCCGCGCGTGTTCTCGCCGATGAGGTGCAACGGCAGGCCGGAGCCGACGGTCGCCGCGCGGAGCAGTTCGCTGCCGCCGAGACCGTCGAGCCAGCGGCCGATCCAGCCGGTGGTGGGCATGCCGTTGCCGGCCCGCCCGTACATCCACAGCGCCATCGACGTGAAGTGGCTGAGGTCGGGGTTCGGGTAGCCGACGCCCTGGATGACGGCGACCTCGTTGCGGTCGTACATCGTCTTCAGGTAGCTGAGCCGCGGGTTGAGGCCGACCGACGAGTTGAGTTGCAGCACCTGGTTGGCGGGCACGGCCAGCGACCCGTGCTGCTGGTAGTACGCGCTGTTGGTGTACGGCACGACGGTGTTCAGCCCGTCGGAGCCGCCGAACTGCCCGATGAGCACCAGGATGCCGTCGGTGGGACCGATCGGTGTCGACGCGTTCGCCTCGCGCAGTCGGCCGGGCAGCATGCTCGGCAGCAGCACCTCGCCGAGGCCGCCGAGCATCGCGCCGGCGCCGACGCCCCAGCCCATCAGCTGCAGGAAGCGTCGGCGGTCGAGGCCCTTGGGGTCGTTGTCCGGATCGGTGAGCAACCGGAGTGCGTCGTCTGTGGAGATGTCGGGGTCGAGCATGTCGTCGTCGTCCTTCAGGCCACGTGGAATTCGGGGGTCATCATTGCCATCGTCAGCAGGTTGCTGCTCTCCCACCAGCCCGACCAGGGCTCGTGCACTCGCTGCACTTCCACGAAGTCGATGAGGGCGTCGCGGGTCACGGTGCTGAGGCCGAGCCCGAACATCTGGTCGACGAAGTCGACGGCCTCTTCCGGGGTGCGGTCGTTGCCCACCTCGTTGGCGTTGTTCTGCCGCAGCCGCCATGTGACACCGCGGGCGAACTCGGCGCGTGAGCCGAACACGCTGGTGTTCACCCAGTAGCCGTTGGTCTTCCAGCCGGCCACGTTCGGCGGGCCGAACGGCTCCTGGCCCATGTCCTCCAGGTACCACTGCGGGTTGAGCTGCGCGCCACGGAACCCGGTGTAGTGGTACAGGCTGACGACGTAGTCGACGGGCGACTTCACGAGGCCCTGCACCGCGGCCTGGCTGTAGAACTCGTCGTGCATCAGCATCGCCTTCACCCACGGCTTGATCAGCAGGTCGTTGTCGAACAACACCTGCGCCAGCTCGTCGATCAGGTCCTGCGCGGGGTCCTGGTAGGCGAAGAACTCCCACAGCTTCTTGGTGAGGAACTTGCAGGCCACCATCTTCTTGGCCAGGTTCTCCTGCAGCAGGTAGTTGATGATGTCGGGACCGTTCCAGTTGCGGGTCTGACCCATGAACGTCTTCTGCAGGGTGTCGTGGTCACCGCTCCAGAACTTGTACTGGTAGGTGTTCCAGTCGATGCCGTGCCCCGTCCACGCGCGAGCGGCCGCGGTCACGTCGTCCTCGGTGTAGGTGGGGTCGCCGTTCTCGTCGACCACGCCGATCGTGAACAGCTCCATCAGTTCGCGAGCGAAGTTCTGGTTGGGCGAGCTCTTCACGTTCTCGAGGTTGTCGAGGTAGAACAGCATCGCCGGCTGCACCGACATCGTCTGGGTCATCGTGCGGAAGTTGCCGAGCGCCGAGTCGCGGAACAGCTTGTTCTGGTTCAGCATCGCCCACGCGCTGTTCACCTTGTCCCAGCTGGTGCAGAAGTGGCCGTGCCAGAACCACGTCATCTTCTCCTGCATCGGCTTGGGCGCGTCGACCATCCGGTTCGTCCACCACTGCACCGCGTAGACCCACTGCTGATACCCCTCGCCCTCGATGTCGTGATCGATGTAGGTGGGGATGGCCACCGGGCCGGAGAAGTTGAGGATGTCGTCGACGGCGTTCTCGCGCGTGACGCCCACCGGCGACAGTGCGGCGATGCGGGCGGGTTTGGCGACGTACTCCGTGCGGCGCAGCAGGTGCTGCAGTTGCGCGAGATCCACTGATGCGACTCCTCAGAAGGCGGTTCGGGTGTCCATGTCAGTTATCGCCCGCGACCCCCGCGGACTGAAGGCCACGCTGCCGATTTGACCGTCAGACCTTCCACTGGCGTGCCTCAGGGAACCGTCAACTCGACCACCGTGCGGTCCGCTGCCGCGGTGGTGGCTCGGATCCATGTCCGACAGGGTTCTGGTCGCGTTCTGTCTCGCACATGGAGACGACACGTGACCAGAGTTCGGCATGACATGCGGTGCCCGACGTCACCGGCGCGAAAACGACGACACCCGGCCGCTGGGGCCGGGTGTCGGTGCGATCGATGAGGGTGCCGGAGCACCCGCGGGTCACTTGCCCTTGCGCTCGCCGTAGCGCTTGTTGAAGCGCTCGACGCGGCCACCGGTGTCGACCAGCTTCTGCTTGCCGGTGAAGAACGGGTGGCACTCGTTGCAGAGCTCGAGCTGCAGGTCGCCGCCGCGGGTGGACCGCGTGGTGAACGTGTTGCCGCAGGAGCAGCGCACGGTGGCGTCGGTGTACTTGGGATGGATCTCGGTCTTCATGGCATTCTCCGAAAGAAGTAGGCGACTGAGTGTACCGGAGGTTCAGCTGAGGCACTCGTCGAATTCCGCGGGCTCGCTGACCAGCGGTTCCGCAGCTCGCGCCAGCCCACGCCGGCCGGCGACGGCCACCATGGCGACGCCCAACCCGCAAACGGCCAAGCCGGCACGCAGGCCGACCAGCGCCACCAGCGGCGCGGTGAGCAGCAGCCCCACCGGCCGCCCGGCCTGCGACAGCGCGCCGACGAGCGCGAACACCCTGCCCTGCACCGCCGGATCCACGCTCTCCTGGAATCGGGTGGGCAGGATCGCATTGACCACGCCGGCCCCCAGACCGGCCGCCAGGAACGACAGTCCGGCCCACCAGGCGATCGGCAGCACGCCGGCGACGGCGATGCCGGCTGCCGTGACGAGCAGCGCCGTCAGCGCCGTGGCCGACCTGCCGACCAGCTTCGGAGCAGCGATGAAGCCGCACACCAGACCGGCGGGCACGGCAGCCTCCAGCAACCCGAAGCCGCTGCCACCGAGGCCCAGCGGGCCGGCCGCGAGACCGACGATCAGCACACCCACCGGCGCCACGCACAGGTTGAGTCCGGCGCCCACCACCACCAGGTCGCGCACCTCGCGGTTCGCACGCACCAGTCGCCACCCGCCACCGAGGCCGGTGTCGTCGGCAGCGTCGGCATCGGCCTCCGGCATCGGGATGCGACTGACGACCACCATCAGGAACGAGAGCAGGAAGGTGCCGGCGTCGAACCACAGCGCAGCGCCGGTGCCGGCCACCCCGATCAGCACGCCTCCCAGCGCGGGGCCGACGATGCCCGCCAGCGCCCCACTGACGCCGAGCATCGAGTTGGCCTGCACCCGTCGTTCGGGCGCGACGAGCAGCGTGACCGACGACATCAACGCCGGATCGAACACCGCCGCGGCGGCTGCCGCGACGATGCTCACCGCGACGACCATCCCCACCGACAGCGAGCCGGACCACACCGCCATCGCGAGTGCCACGCTCGTGCCGCAGCGCACGACGTCGGCCGTCAGCATCAGACCGCGCCGCGAGTAGCGGTCGACGAGCCACCCGGCCACCGGAGCGGCGGCCAGCGTCGGCAGCACGGTGGCGAGCGCCACCAGCACCACGACGGCGTCGGAGCCGGTGGCCTGGCGAGCCCACCAGAGCACGGCGATGCGATGGACACCGTCGCCCACGCTCGACATCGCCTGACCGGCCCAGAGACGGAGGAAATCCTTGTGTTGCTGCATGCCGCTCATCGTGGGGGTACTCTCATTCGAATGAAAGATGCTCTTTCGAATGAGCCTCCGCCGGCGGTGCCGAAGGTCGTCCGCGACCACGGCGCCGTCGACCTGCTGATGAACCTCAACGCCACTCGGCTGCTCGCACCGTTCATGCGCGGCGAGCACACGCTGGGCTCCGCGGCGGCCGCGCTCGACGTACCCGCCAGCTCGCTCGCCTACTGGGTGACCCGGTTCGTGCGGGCAGGCATCATCGAGGTCACCCGTCTGCAGCCGCGGGCCGGCAAGGCCGCGCCCGTCTATCGAGCCGTCGCGGCGGAGTTCCACGTCCCGCTCGACGCGATGCCCGCCGGCGCGCGCGAGGAGTTCCTGCACGGGGGCCGCAAGAAGGTGTTCACCCGCTTCATCGAGTCGGCGGAGAAGGCGGCAGGAGGGCACTTCCGCGGCAGCCTGCGACTCACTGCCGACCCCGACGGCGGGATCGCGATCGACGTCGAACCCGACGACGACGCACCCATCTCGGTCACCGAGTGGTGGGGCGCCATCGCGCTCACCGACGACGAAGCCGCGGAACTGCGCAGCACGCTGGAAGGTCTGGTGGAGACGCTCCGGCGCGAACGTCCCGCCACCGGCAGGAAGCCGTACGTGATGGTGCTCGGTCTCACCCCGCGCGCACGCGGGACGTGACCGGCACCCTCACGTGAGCAGCATCACATCGACGGGGTCTTGGAGATCTCGTTGAGGAACTCGTCGTTGGTCTTGAACGTCTTCAGGCGGTCCATCAGCAGTTCGAGGCCGGGGGCCGCGTTGCCGTCGGCCGCGAGGCCACTGAGCACCCGACGCAGCTTCCACACCATCTGCAGCTGCTTGCGGTCGAACAGCAGCTCCTCGTGGCGGGTGCTGCTGGCGTCCACGTCGATGGCCGGGTAGATGCGGCGCTCGGCGAGGCGACGATCGAGGCGCAGCTCCATGTTGCCGGTGCCCTTGAACTCCTCGAAGATGGCTTCGTCCATGCGGCTGTTGGTCTCCACCAGCGCGGTGGCGAGGATGGTGAGCGAGCCACCTTCCTCCACGTTGCGCGCAGCACCGAAGAAGCGCTTCGGCGGGTACAGCGCGCCGGCGTCGATGCCGCCCGACAGGATGCGACCACTCGGCGGCGCGGCCAGGTTGTAGGCGCGGCTGAGGCGGGTGATGCCGTCGAGGATGATGATGACGTCGAGACCGGCCTCGACCATGCGCTTGGCCTTCTCGAGCGCGAGCTC
>CAZWCU010000062.1:0-19262 GCA_964632715.1 uncultured Bifidobacterium sp.
CGGGCCCCACCGCGCTGCTCGACGTGACGGCACGGTCGTCGGTGTGGGCCGTGCAGCCACCCCCGCAGCAGGTGTCGCTGCCCACGTCCGATCGCAGCCTGTCCAGCACGTCGGCGTTCTTCGAGTTCACCACCGGGGTCGTCGGCCAACTCGTCGAGATCGAGATCATCGTCTCGTTCCAGAACCGACCATTGCAGGCGGCCACTCTCACCGCCGCAGTGCGCGCCAAGCCCGGCTTCCGCGAGAAGCTGCGAGTGGTCCCGCATCCGCTGTCGTCGCCGCCGGAGCCCACCGCCGATACCACCCCCGCTGCCGTGATGGTCGACGCACGGACGGCCTCGCCGTTCGCCACCGGCGCGCTCAGCGGACCTTCGGTCACCGAGGTGGCGCGCATGTTGGGCGCCATCAGCCTCCGCGCGTCGCAGGTGCTCGGCGCCGACGACGCGCCGACCTCGCTCGACGACCAGCGTGCGCTCGACCTGCTCATCGAGATGGCCACCAAGGGCAGCGAGCTGATGCTGCTCGTCGCTCCACTCGGCTACGGCGAGGCCGGCGCGATCGACCAGTTGGTCGGGCCGACCGACCCGGTCACCCCACTGGAGTTGGTGTACGCCGGCCCCGCGCCACACCCCGACGCGCAGGTGTGCACCGTCCATCGCTCAGCGCCTCCACCGGTGGGTGAACCGTGCACTCTGGCGTCGGTGAAGCGCGTGTGCCCCTACGCGTTCTGGGGCATGTACCGGCGCATCAATCGCACCGTCACCCTCGATCGGAAGACACCGCCGCCGTCGAGTGCGCCGCTGCTCATCGACGACGTGCTCTACGGCGCGGCGAACCAAGCCGACTTCGGCAGCCCGCCCGGCGACCGCCCGAGCGAGCGGCTCGCCACCGCCGCACAAACGCTGCTCGGCTCGCGGCAGACCGTGGCGGTGACGAGCTGGCGGGCGTGGCGCAAGGAGGTCGGTCGCCGGCACCCACCACTGCTGGTGGCGTTGGCGCACACCGAGTTGGAGAACGGCACGACCAGCCTGCTGCTCGGCCGCCGGTCGTACCTCCGCCGCGCCGACGTGTCGATGAAGGTGGTGCGCCCGAACGGCACGCCGGCACCGTTGGTGGTGCTGATGGCGTGCGACTCGGCCTCGGCCGACGACCCGTTCGGCAACCTGCCCGGCACGTTCACCGCTCGTGGCGCCGGCGCCGTGATCGCGACGCTCACCAAGCTCATCGGCCGCGACGGTGCGGCGGCCAGTCGCGAGATCCTGCGCGCCATCGCCGACGCGACCACGCAGCAACGCTCGGTGGGCGATGCCGTGCTGGCAGCCCGCCGCGAACTGATCGCACACGACGTGCTCCTCGGCCTGTTCCTCGTGAACCACGGGAACCTCGACATGAAGGTGGTCGCCTGATGTTCGCGATCGAAATGCTGCCCGCAGCCCACGGCGATGCGCTCGTCGTCGAGTACGGCAACAAGGGTGAACCGCCGCACCGGCTGCTCATCGACTGCGGCACGTACCACACGTGGACCGACGTCCGGAAGCGGCTGCTCGCCCGCAAGGACTCGCACTACGAGCTGTTCGTGGTCACCCACGTCGACGAGGACCACATCGGCGGGTCGATCGCGCTGCTCGACGATCCAGATCTGCGGCACAAGATCCGCGACATCTGGTTCAACGGCTACGTGCACATCGACGCCGGCAGCAGCGTGCTCGGCCCGCTCAACGGCGAGCAGCTCACCAGTCGCATCGCCAAGGGGCCGTACCGGTGGAACGACTGCTTCCCCAAGCGCCGCACGAAGGGCGTCGGCGGCCCGGCGGTGGTGCCCTCGGCGGGACCGCTGCCCGCGTTCGATCTGCCGGGAGGGGCCGTCGCGGTGCTGCTGTCGCCGAGCGGGCCGAAGCTGCAGCTGATGAAGGACAAGTGGGAGGAGAAGATCAAGGAGGCGCACCTGGGCATGGGCGACGACGGCCACACCAAGTCGCCCGGACTGCACATGAAGTCGGTCGCGGAGGCGCCGCCGGTGGTGGCGCGCTCGGACCTGGAGGTGATGGCGAAGCGGAAGCAATCCGACACTTCGGAGGCCAACGGATCGAGCATCGCCTTCGTGCTCGAGTTCGGCAAGAAGCGACTGCTGCTGGGAGCCGACGCCCATGCCGACGTGTTGGCCGCGAACCTGGTCCGCTACGGCGAACGGGTGGGCGAGACGCGCCCGCGCATCGACCTGTTCAAGTTGTCGCACCACGGCAGCGGCGCCAACCTCACCTCCGCCTGCCTCGACGCGATGTCGTGCCGGCGCTTCCTCGTGTCGGCCAGCGGCCACAACCACGGTCACCCCGACGACAGCGCGCTCGCTCGCGCCATCCTCGGAGCGAGCGGCCCGTCGACCTTCTACTGCAACTATGCGAGCCCGCGCACGCAGCCGTGGGTGGCCCGCGGCGCCGGCGTCGGCGCCACCTTCACCCTCCCCAAACCCGGCCGCGAAGGCCTTCGTGTCGCGGTCTGATCGCCACCCGCCCAGGTGGAGCAGCGACACGTGCGCATGTGAACGAGGTCAGCGGCGGGCGCCGACCACACCCGACGCGCGCATCGCGGCGATGTCGTCGGCGGAGTGACCCAGCTCCGCGAGCACCTCGTCGGTGTGCTCGTCGAGCTTCGGTGCGTGACGGCCCAGCGCGGTGGGCGTGCCGCTGAACAGTGCCGGCGGTCGCGGCTCGCGCACCGGTCCCAGCCACTGCCGTTCGTGCTCGACCAGGGTGCCGTTGTGCTGCACCTGCGGGTCCAGGTGCACCTGCGCCACCGGGTTCACCAGCGAGCACGGCACGTCGTGCGCGTGCAGCGCGGCGACCAGTTCCGCGCCGGGGTGGCGCTGCACCTCGGTGGTGATCAGCTCGTCGAGCACCGAGGCATTCGCCTCGCGGTCGGCGAGCGTCGCGAAGCGCGGGTCGGTGAGCCACTCGGTGCGGCCGAGCGCCGCGCACAGTCCGGGGAACTGTGAGTTGCTGGTGGCGATGAGTGTGAGATGGCGGTCGGCGGTGCGCCGCACCAGGTAGCCGTCGGCCATGTGCGGACCCGGTGTGACCCGGCCGTCGTCGGCCAGCAGCGTGTGCTGCATCATCCCGTCGGGCCACAGGAACGCGAGCGCGGTGTCGATCATCGACAGCCGGATGTGTTGCCCGACGCCGCCGTTGCGTTCACGCACCAGCAGCGCAGCCAGCACCGACTGCGCGGCGGTCATCGCGGTGACCTTGTCGATCACGATGTTGCGGATCAGCGCCGGCTCGCCGCCCGGCGGCGCCTGCAGTGCGGCCATGCCCGACAGCGCCTGCACCACGTAGTCGTAGCTCTTCTGGTCGATGTACGGCCCGGTGTCGCCGAAGCCGCTGACCGACACGTACACCAGCCCGGGGTTGACCGCGCGCAGCGATGCCTCGTCGATGCCCAGACGCGCCGCGACCCCCGGACGGAAGTTCTGGAGGAACACGTCGGCGCCGGCGACCAACGACCGCAGCAGCGCCACACCGTCGGCCTGCTGGAGGTCGAACACCACGCTGCGCTTGCCACGATTCACGTTGGCCCACAGCGCGCCGATCGCGCCGACGCGGTGACCCAACAGTCGCATCCGGTCACCGCCCTTGGGCTGCTCGACCTTCACCACCTCGGCACCCAGGTCGGCCAGCAACGTGCCTGCCCACGGCCCCGCCACCATCTGGCAGGCCTCGACGACGGTGAACCCCTGCAGCGGCCCTGGCACGAGCCGAACGGTAGCCCGTTGCGCGGGCGGCGGTCCGCTTGGGTGCCGCACGGCGGCGCCGCCTAACGTCCGAGGCATGGATATCAACGGAGTCAGCGCAATCGTCACGGGTGGTGCCTCTGGCATCGGGGCGGCCACCGCCCGCCTCCTCGCCTCGAAGGGGGCCAAGGTCGTCGTCGCCGACCTGCAGGAGGACAAGGGCAACGAGCTCGCCAACGAGATCGGCGGCGCGTTCTGCAAGGTCGACGTCACCAAGACCGACGACATCATCAACGCCATCGAGATGGCCAAGAGCATGGGTCCGCTGCGCGTGCTCGTCAACTCGGCCGGCATCGGCTGGGCGCAGCGCACCGTCGGCAAGGACGGCCAGTACGAGAGCGCCGCCAACCTCGATGCGTTCAAGAAGGTCATCGCCATCAACCTCATCGGCAGCTTCGACTGCATCCGCCTCGCCGCCACCGCGATGAGCACCACCGAGCCGCTCGAGTACGGCGAGCGCGGTGCCATCGTCAACATCGCCTCGGTCGCCGCCTTCGACGGTCAGATCGGCCAGGCCAGCTACTCGGCCAGCAAGGGCGGCGTGGTCGGCATGACCCTGCCCATCGCTCGCGACCTCGCCGCCGTCGGCGTGCGCGTCAACACCGTCGCCCCTGGCCTCATCGACACGCCCATCTACGGCGAAGGCGACAACAGCGAAGCCTTCAAGGCGAACCTGCAGAAGGGTGTGCTCTTCCCGCAGCGCCTCGGCTTCCAGAGCGAGCTCGCCTCGATGGTGGTCGAATGCATCACCAACAGCTACATGAACGCCGAGACCATCCGGGTCGACGGCGGCATCCGCATGCCACCCAAGTGAGCCTGTTTCCACGCTGAAACGGTGTGACAGAAGGCCGGGTGCTCCACACGGAGCGCCCGGCCTTTGTCGTGGCGGCCCGGGCATACTGACGCTTCGCCACGAGGAGGAACGGCCATGAAGGCAATCTGGAACGGCACCGTCATCGCCGAGAGTGACGACACCGTGGTGGTCGAGGGCAACCACTACTTCCCGGCCGAGTCGGTGAAGTCGCAGTACCTCACCGACTCACCCAGCAACACCTCCTGCCCGTGGAAGGGCACCGCCAGCTACAAGCACGTCACCGTCGACGGCCAGCTCAACTCCGATGCGGCGTGGTTCTACCCGACGCCGAAGGAAGCCGCCGCCGAGATCACCGGCCGCTACGCGTTCTGGAAGGGCGTGCAGGTCACCGCCTGACGCGCTCCTCGGGCCGCCGGGCCACCACCACAACCCGACGGCGGCCAGCAGCCCGACGACCATCAGCAGCAGCGACAGCGTCAGCCATCGCGGGCGGTACTCCAGCCGCACACGATGGGTACCGGCCGGCACCTGCACGCCGGTCCAGATGCCATCCACGGCGACCGCCGGTGCGGGCTCGCCGTCGACCGTGATCGTCCAACCCTCGTCGAACTGCTCGTGCACGGCGACGACCGCCGGCTTCGACAGCTGCACCGTGACCGATCTGGTGCCGTCGATGGGCGACTCCGTGATGAAGCCGTCGGGCGCACACGCCCGCGAACACTCGAGCACAGCCGACTCGCGTTCCACCAGACCGACGTCAGCGAGCTCGCCGGACTCGTTGCGCAGCGTGTTGCCGGCGTCCTCCGGCGTGCCGACCAGTTGGGTCTGGTACCAGGCCACTGCGTCGCCCAGCCAGAGCGGGTTCTCGTAGACCTCGAACTCGCCGTCGGTCTGCACCATGCGCCATCCGGGAAAGTTGACCGAGCCGTCGCCGCGACTCGAGTTGAAGAACACGAAACGGACGCCGAGCCGAGCGAGCGGCTGCGGCTCGAGCACCACTGGCGCCTGCGCGCGGAAGGTCAGGTCGTTGACCGTCGGGATCAACTGGAGCAGACCGGCGTGCCATCGACGGCTGACCGCCACGCCGCCGTCGTAGCCGTCGATCGACCGCACCCCGTAGAGCGTGTTCGCGTTCGGCCGCATCGCTGCCACCAGGAAGCGTTCGTCCAAGGACTCGTCCACGATCGCCAACGCGAGCCCGGGCTGCGTGCTCAGCCACTGCGCCGCCGGCGACTCGTAGTCGCGGGTGGACGTGGTGGCAGCCCCGCGCTCGGTCACCGCCGTGATCGGGGCGGCGAGCTCGAACACACCCAGCGCTGCGACGAGACATGCCAGCGCGAAGCGGGCGCGAGCGTGTGTGACGACGGCCAGGGCGCACACCAGGATGCCCACCGCGCACCACAGCACCAGATTGCGGGAATCGGTCTCGGCGAGCCAGCCCTGGCTGAGCAACAAGAGCACCACGAGCGGCGCGCCCACCGCGACCGCGTCGACGCGCGATGGCTGCCGGCGGAGGCGATCGATGCCGGCGCCGGCGAGCACGATGAGCGTCACCACCAGCACCCAGTTCCACCGAGCCGACACCCGAGGCTGGTCGAAGCCGGGTATGAATGCTCGAGCGAACCGCAGCGTGGGCGAGCGGAGACCGACGCTGAGGCTGGCGGCGAACAACCCGGTGGCGGCGAGCACGAGGAGCGACCAGGTGCGGCGGCGGACGGCATCGGCGATGCCCACGCACGCGAGCGCCACCACCACCACGCCTGCGTACGTGATGCGTTCCCCGTCGCCGAACAGGTGATCGAGCCCGCTGAACGGCTCACCGAGGAGGATGCGAGGGAACTCGCGCACCGGCACGATGAAACCAGGGGCCTGCACGGCGGCGTCGTCGCGGGTGGTCGCGGCGGCAGCCCGCAGGCTCTGACGCACGGCGAAGAGCAGCGGGGCGGCGACGAGCATCGTGATGCCACCTGCGGCCGCCAGCCAGACGATGCGGGCCCATGCTCGATGCTGCAGCACGAGGCCCACGGCCCAGCCGGCCAGCAGCGTTCCGGCCATCAGCACCGACTGCGGATGGCCCGACGCGAACAGGCACCACACGGCGAGACCGAGGCCCGCCGCGGCTCGCCGAGGTCGCGGCGAGGTGACGACGCTGTGGATGAGCACCATGCACAGCGGTGCCCAGGACAGCGGCAGCATGTGGACGACGAGCGTGGAGCGAACGATCGTCGCACCGGACCACATCGCTGCCACAGCCATCGCCAACGGTGCCGGCCTGTCGAAGCCGAGGCGACGCCCGAGCAGGTACATGCCCGCACCGAAGAGGAGCAGGTGCGCGGCGGTCTCGACGTGCTCGCCGAGGACGTCGGTGAAGGGCATCGAGAGCAGGTGGAACGGATACATCGCACCGGTCTGCAGGTTGCCCAGGTGAGGAGTGCCACCGAAGATCGTGTCGGACCACAGCGCGAGCCGGCCATGGCGCCACGCCTCGTGCGTGGTCACCGATCCCGGCGTCGTGTACGTGACACCGTCGAACCCTGCACCGGAGGTGACGACCCTCATCGCCATGACGAGCCATGCGCCGGCGAGCACCGAGAGATCGACCACCGTCGACCTCGCGACGCGAGCCCGCGTTCGTGACCTGCCGACTTCGTCCGACGGCTCCTGGTCGGCTGCGTCGCCAGGTGCGTCGTCTTTCTCCGAACAAGTCACCGGCGGCACAGTACTGCCGTGCACGCGCCGGCCTTCGTCGAGCGGCCCTCCGATCCGGGGGAGGCCACTCGCGAACGGTCAGGTGGTGTAGTCGGCGTTGATGCGCACGTAGCCGTCGGTGAGGTCGCAACCCCAGACGGTGGCGGTGGCGGAGCCGCCGCTGGCCAGTGAGACGTGGATGCGCACATCGTCGCCACGCATGTACTCGCTGAGCGCGGCGAGGTCGTCGTCGCTCAATCGCGCGGGGTACACCTCCTGCGCGCCGAAGCGGATGATCACCGCGTCCTGGTCGACCTCGTCGGCGGTGGTGGCCTTGCCGATGGCCATCGCCACTCGACCCCAGTTGGGGTCGGCGCCGTGCACCGCCGTCTTCACCAGCGGCGAGTTGACGATGGCCTTCGCGACCCTCTTCGCCTGCTCGCCCGTGGCCGCACCGTCGACGGTGACCTCCACGAGCGTGGTGGCGCCTTCGCCGTCGCGCGCGATCTGCTTGGTGAGCGATTCGGCAACCGAGTACAGCGCGGCCTCGAACGCCGAGAGCTCGACCGCCCCGGCGGCGCCGCTGGCGAGGATGACGGCGGTGTCGCTGGTGGACGTGTCGGTGTCGATGGACACGCAGTTGAACGTGCGGTCGACGACGCTGCGGAACACTCGGTCGAGCTCTGGGCCCGGCACGTCGGCGTCGGTGAAGAACATGGTGATCATCGTCGCCATGTCCGGTTCGATCATGCCCACGCCCTTCGCCACGCCGACGATGCGAGCCGCACCGACCGTGGCAGCAGCGGTCTTGGGAACGGTGTCGGTGGTCATGATGCCGCGAGCGACCGCCGCCGCATCGGTGCCGGGGAGCGGCGTGGGGATGGCGGCGAGGCCCGCCCGGAGGCGATCCATCGGGTAGGCGCGCCCGATGACGCCGGTGGACGCGATGAGCACGTCGGTTTCCGCGCAGCCGAGCGCGGTGGCAACGCCTGCGACCACCTCTTCGGCGTCGGCGAGCCCCTGCGCACCGGTGGCGACGTTGGCGTTCTTGGAGACGACCACCATCGCGCGAGCAGTGCCGTGAGCCGCGTGACGCCGGCTGACGACGACACTGGGCCCTGCGAACGAGCTCTTGGTGAACACCGCAGCCGACACGCACGGGCGGTCGGCCGCGACGACCGTGAAGTCGTCGGTGCTGTCCTTCACGCCGACGTTGGTGACGTACGCGCGAAAGCCCTGGGGGAGCGGCAACGAGCTCACGGGTCAGGCCGGCTGGAGGCCGTGCAGGTGCTGCCGGATCTTGCCGAACAGGTCGCCGAGCTGATCGACGCCCTCGCTGCCGAGCTGGTCGAGCACGTGACGGCGCACGCTGGCGACGTGGTCGGGTGCGGCGGAGCCCATCTTCTCGAGACCGGCGGCTGTGAGGTGCGCGTACATGACGCGACGGTCGGCGCTGCACGAGGCGCGGTCGACCCATCCGGCCTTCACCATGCCGTCGAGGCGTCGGGTGAGGCCGCTGGGGGAGAGGCGGAGGGCCGTGGCGAGGTCGCACATGCGCAGTCGGCTGTCGGGCGCCTCGGAGAGGAACACGAGCACCTCGTAGTCGCCCATGGTGAGACCGTGGGCGGCGATGTCGGCCTCGAGCGCGGCGTTGAGGTCGGGGATGGTGGTGATGAACATGCGCCACGCATGTTGTTCGGAATCGGAGAGCCAGTTCGTGGGCATGCCCTCAGGCTATCGAATGAGTTGCTGAAGTGAATAGTTGTGATCGCAAGTATCTTCCGGTACAGTTCAGTTGTCCCCGCAACTATTGGACTCTCCAACTTCTGCAAAGGAACTCACTCATGTCCGACCAGACCACACTCCCCACCTCCGGCCTCGGCGCCCTCACTCCCGGCACCTGGACCGTCGACGCCGGCCACAGCACCATCGGCTTCGTCGTCCGCCACCTCGTCGTCGCCAAGGTGCGCGGCCAGTTCACCGACTTCGCCGGCACCATCACCATCGGCGACGACCCGCTCACCTCGAAGGTCGAGGCCACCGTGCAGGCGGCCTCCATCGACACTCGCGACGAAGGCCGCGACGGCCACCTCAAGGGTGGCGACTTCTTCGACGTGGAGAACCACCCCGTCTGGACGCTGGTGAGCACCGGCATCGACACCTCGGGCCGCGACTTCGTGCTGCACACCGACCTCACCATCAAGGGTGTCACCCAGCAGGTCGACTTCGCGCTCGAGTTCGACGGCGTCGCCGTCGACCCGTGGAACAACACCAAGGCCGGCTTCACCGCCGAAGCCGAGATCAGCCGCAAGGACTTCGGTCTGGAGTGGAACGTCGCACTCGAGGCCGGCGGCTTCGTGGT
This sequence comes from uncultured Bifidobacterium sp., assembly GCA_964632715.1. Lineage (GTDB taxonomy): Bacteria > Actinomycetota > Acidimicrobiia > Acidimicrobiales > Ilumatobacteraceae > UBA668. Next base: position 9,652 of record CAZWCU010000062.1, read on the forward strand.
CGGCGACAAGGTGAAGATCGTGCTCGAGATCGAAGCACTGAAGGCCTGATCCCACTGCTGCCGGCCACGACGCCGGCAGCGATCGGCAAGACTGGGCCACTGGCTCGGAGGAGGAACCCCATGTCCATCAAGCGACTCAACCATGCGGTGCTGTACGTGGCCGACGCCAAGGCGTCCGCCGCGTTCTACACCGACGTGCTCGGCTTCCAGATCGCCACCAGCATGGGTGACCAGGCGTTCTTCCTCCGAGCCGACGGCTCGACCAACGACCACGACCTCGGCCTGTTCTCCGTCGGGCCGCGCCAGGCGGCGCCCCACGCGATCGGCCTCTACCACCTCGCATGGCAGGTGCACACCCTGGAAGAGCTCGCCGCCATGCGCCTGCGGCTCCTCGAGGCCGGCGCCCTGGTGGGTGAGAGCGACCACGGGGTGAGCAAGAGCCTCTACGCGAAGGACATCGACGGCATCGAGTTCGAAGTCATGTGGGCCGTGCCACGCGAAGACTGGCCCGACCAGGTGGGCACCTGGCGCCTCGACCTCGACCAGGCGCTCGCGCGTTGGCCGGGCGTCGACACGTCGGCCATGGCCTGACGCGCCGACGCGATCCTCAGAGCAGCGCGGCGAACGCCTGCTCGAGCTGCGGGTGCTGGAACGTGTAGCCGGAGTGTTCCAGCTTCCGCGGCAGCACCTTCTGCCCGGTGAACAGCAGCGCGTCGGCGAGCTCCGCTCCCAGCAGCAGCTTGGGGCCGAACGCCGGCACCGGCACCATCGACGGGCGGCCCAGCGCCGCGCCCAGCGTCTTCGCGAACTCTGCGTTGGTGACCGGGTTCGGCGCCGTGAGGTTCACCGGACCGTGCACGGGCGCGGTGAGCAGGTGCTGGATGGCGCCCACTTCGTCGGGCAGCGAGATCCAGCTCTGCCACTGCTTGCCGTTGCCGAACTTGCCGCCGAGGTACAGCTTGAACAGCGGCAGCATCTTCTTCAGCGCACCTCCGGCGGGACTGAGCACGATGCCGGTGCGCAGGAACGTCACCCGTGTGCCCGCCTTCCACGCCGCCTCCGCAGCCAACTCCCACTGCTCGCACACCTCGGCGAGGAACCCGGAGCCCACCGGCGACGTCTCGTCGAGGTCGCGGCCGTCGCTCGCACCGTAGATGCCGATGGCGGAACCGCTGAGGAGCACGCCGGGGCGGTTGCTGCTGGCGGCGATGGTCTCGGCCAGCAGGGTGGTGGAGCGGATGCGGCTCTGCAGGATCTCTTGCTTGTACTCGTCGGTCCAGCGCTTGTCGCCGATGCCCGCCCCGGCGAGGTGCACGACCGCGTCGGCACCGTCGAGCGCGTCGGCGGCCAGCACACCGTTCGCAGGGTCCCAGTGGATCTCGCCGGCCCCGGCAGCGCGGCGCACCAGGGCGACCACCTCGTGCCCGTCGGATCGCAGGGCGTTGCACAGTGCCGTACCGATGAGGCCACTGGCCCCGGAGATGATCACTCGCATGACGTGCAGGGTACGCCCGTCGATCAGCGCTGTCGTCGCGAGCTCGCAGTTCGCCGCGGACGTGGTGGCCGAGCAGCCCTCGGGGAGCGATGACTAGTGTCCGGAGCGATGGACACGACTGCGAGGAATGCGGGTGCCTACCTGCACACGATCGGTGTCGTGATCCCCGTGTACCGGGGCGAGCACTCGCTCGAGGCGCTGCTCGCCGAGATCGAACCGTTCTTCGAGGAGTCGGTCACGGCCGCCGGGCACTGCTTCGTCGTGCGCGAAGTGGTGCTCGTGCACGACCACGGCCCCGACCGCAGCGACGTGGTCATCCGACGGCTCGCAGCCGCGCATCCACAGGTGCACCCGATCTGGTTGGCGCGCAACTTCGGGCAGCACGCGGCCACGGTGGCCGGCATCGCGAGCACCACCTCGGCATGGGTGGCCACGATCGACGAGGACGGGCAGCACGCCCCGGCCGACATCGCGCGCCTGCTGGACCGCGCGCTCGACGGACGCCATCCGCTCGTCTACGGCCGGCACGCAGGGAAGCCGCCGCATGCGAAGTGGCGCAACGTGAGCAGCAAGATCGCGCATCGGCTGGCCCGCATGCTCGGTGGCGCCGACCTCGCCGCGTTCACCAGCTTCCGACTGGTGCTCGGCTCGCACGCGCGATCCATCGCCGCCTACTGCGGGCCGCGCACGTACCTCGACTCCGCGTTGTCGTGGGGCGTGTCCGGTGCCGCCGATGTCGAAGTGTCGACACGAGCCGAGCTGCGCGAAGGCTCCGGGTACACCTTCTCGCGACTGCTGTCGCACTTCTGGTCGCTGGTGCTGAGCACCGGGACACGCCCGCTGCGCATCGTGTCCGGACTCGGGTTCACGTCCGCCATCGTCGGCGTCGTCGGCGCCGTGGTCGCCGCGGTCGCGCGCCTGCAGGGCAACATCACGGTGCCGGGCTGGACCTCCGTCACCATCGTGCTGCTCGTGTCGAACGGGCTGGTGCTGCTCGCCCTCGGCGTCGTCGCCGAGTACGTCGGCCAGTTGCTCAAGTCGGCCCAGGGCCGACCGTTGTACATCATGATCGACGACCCTGCGCTCGGTCCGCTCGGCGACCGCGAGTGAGCACGCTCGTCATCGGGCGCGGCCTGCTCGGCTCGGCGTTGTACGCCCACCTGCACGCACCGCGGCACACGCCGCCCGTGCCCTGGCTGCAGCCGGGTTCGGCGGGCGACGTGCTCGAGCGAGCGGTGATCGACCACCTGCGCGATCAGCGCTCGATCGGTGCCGAGTCGTGGACGGTGGCGTGGTGCGCCGGCTCCGCGATGGTCGGCTCCACCGCGGCGCACATGGCGACCGAACGCGCCCTGCTCGGCCGCGTGCTGCGTGCCATCGACGTCGCCGCGAGCGGCTGGCCGGGGCGGTTCGTGCACGCGAGCTCGGCCGGGGGAGTGTTCGGCGCCGGCGGACCCGACTGGTTCGACGAACACAGCGAACCGTGTTCGGTGTCCGCGTACGGCGACGGCAAGCTGCAGCAGGAGCGCCTCGTCGCCGCATGGGCCGGCGTCGCCGGCAACCAGGCGCTCAGCGTGCGGATCAGCAACCTCTACGGCACGGGGCAGGACATGGCAAAGCCACAGGGATTCGTGTCGCACCTGTGCCGCGCAGCTGCACTGCACCAGCCGCTCACGCTGTCGGTCTCCGCGGAGACGCAGCGCGACTTCGTGCACGTCGACGACGTGGCCGGCTGGCTCGCCCGCTGGTGCGAGGGCTCTCACGGCGACGTGGAGGCGGGCGCGTCGGTGCGGGTGCTGGCGTCGGGTCGACCGGTGAGCCTGGCGCACCTGATCAGCGTGGTTCGCTCCGTCACGAGGATTGGTGTCGGCATCGTGATGGCCTCGAACCCGGCCTCGTCGCTGCAGCCACGATTCTTGCGGGTGCGGTCCGCGTTGGGCCCCGATGTGGGCGTCACGCCCGTCGAGGTGGGCGTGCGGCGGATGTGGGATCAGCTGGCACGCAGCTGACGCCGTGCTCGGCTCGGCACGAGCACCTCTCGATCGGGTCAAGTTCGGCACACTGCGCACCGATAGACGAGTGTGGCAATCCGACCCGGCAGCGACCTGACGAGATGAACGCTCCACCCGACGCCGTGGTCATGCCGCGGCTCCCACCCGTCGCGCCGCGAGCCGCCCCCGAGCCGCCTCCGGTGCCCGCAGCGGTCGCGCCCGTGGAGCCGCCGACCACGGAAGCGGTTCCGAAGCAGCGGTCGCGGGGCCCACGCAGGGCCTTGCGCTGGCTCTTCACCGGGACCTGTTCGCTCATCGCCCTCAGCCTGTTCGCCGTGGGCGTCTTCGGCGCGTACCTCATCGCCACCGGAGCGAAGGATGTGATCGACACGCGCACGCTGCCCAACTTCAGCGTCGCGCCACCCGCGTACGGCACCGTCGATGTGCTGGTCGAGACGGTGGGTCCCGAACCGGAGACGTACCGCGTCACGGCGAACGGCGATGCCACGGTCAGGTACTACACCTACGCCGCGGACTCGCCCACCAACGCCGGCGCGCTCGGCGTGATGGATCCCGCCGGGCTGTACTTCCTGGCGCCGGGCGAGACCACCTGGAGCTTGATCTCCCGGTCGCCGGCCGAGCTGCTGGCCGCCCAGACCTTCATGTCCAAGGTGCTCACGTTCGACGACTGCGTGCCTCCCACGGCCCGGGCGTACTCGGAGGTGCGGAACCACACCGAGACCACGATCGACGGACGAGTGCTGCAGCGCTACGTCGTGCGCATCGAGGTCGGGCGGTGGCATTCGAACAAGCCGAGCGCGTTCGAAGCATGGGACCTCACCGGCGGCAACACTCCGGACAGCGATGAGGTGATGGAGCTCATCGTGCTCGTCGATCAGAGTGGCCTGGTGTGGCAGCTCGAGGTCGGCGACAGCGAGGCGAGCCTGACGGTGACACTGCAGTCGTTCTCGCCGGAGGTCTTCGCGCCGCAGGTGCCGCTCGTGTACCTCGACATGACCAACGGCGGCGTCCTCGTCGGCGGCTGACGGCGGATGCACCCGGGGTTCTCAGGGCAGCCCGAGCACCCACCCTTCTTCGGTCACCACGCCGTGCTCGATCGACGGGTCGAGCAGCGGACGGAACGCGGCACCCAGCAGACCGGCTCGCTGCAGGTCGCCGAAGTGATGCGCCAGCGCCATCACCTGCCGAGCGTCCTTCACGTCGTGCACCACGTGGCGGAAGTCGATCGCGCTCGGCCACACCTCGGCGACCACGATCGCGTCGTCGCGGTCGCCGCCCGGCTCGTCGGTGAGCCCGGTCTCGAACGGCCAGACGAGTGTGCGCGCGGCCAGCGCCGGATGGTGCCGAAGGTGATGCGCCACCGGGATGCCGGTGAGCGACTGGCTGCCCACGCTGCCGGCTCCGAGCAGCTGCCACGGTGAGAACGGTCGCAGGCCGAGCGACCGCAGGCGCTGCTCCGCTGCTCGGTCGGCGGCCAGGTTCAGCGGCTTGTGCGTGGGCAGGTGCTCGCCGGCACGAGACGGCGGCGAGCCCCAGAACCGGTGATGGTCGAGTCGGCGGTTGAGGTCGCTCGCCACCTCCCAGCGATTGTTCCGGTTCCGTGGTGTGTCGGTGATCCGGTCGGCGAGGTGCTGCCAGATCGCCTGCCACGCAGCGCCGCTGAACCCAGCGGCCGCGGCGAAACCCGCGGGGTATCCGAGTGGGAAGTCGAAGCCCAGCAGCACCCGTCGACCGGCGTGGTGGCCGAGGCGAGCCACGAGGTGGTCGCGTGCCTCGAGTCGAGTGCGGTGATTGATCGGCTGAGCGGGCTCGTCGTGGAGCTCGTAGGACCAGATGCTGTCGGCGCCGCGCTTGGGTGTCGCGTTCGCGCTCCAGTCCACGATGATGATCACGTCGAACACGCCGTCAACGTACGTCGCCGCGCGCCGCGATCTATCGTGCGGGCATGAGCGGTTGGGTGTGCCCGCAGTGCCGTCGGCAGTTTGCCCGCAGCGGACAGGGCCACGAGTGTGCTCCTGCGATGTCGCTCGAGGAGTACTTCGCCACCGGTCCACCGTTCGAGCGGCCGGTGTTCGACGCGGTGATGGCGCACCTGCGCACGATGGGCGAACCGTTCCTGGAGCCGGTGTCGGTGGGTGTGTTCGTGAAGCGCGACGGCGTGAGCGTGCTGCAACTGCGGCCGATGACGAAGTGGGTGGCGATGGGCCTGTGCCTGCCGCGCACGGTGCAGCACCCGCGCATCGCGCGCAAGCCGGTGGCGAGCGGCCGGATCGTGTACCACGTGGTCAACCTACGCGGCGCCGACGACGTCGACGAGATCGTGCAGGAGTGGATCACGGAAGCGTGGGTGAACGCCGCAGCACGGTGAGCACTCACCGGTTCGTGTTCACCACGGCCAGTTCGCCGGTGACGAAGGTGACCGGCGGTCCCGTCCACGTGTACCTCGGTTGCGCCTCGTGATAGCCGTTCACCCACAGCGTCACGTCGTAGGTGATGCGTGCCTCGATGGTCACCGTGCCCGGGCCTGGTGGTGTCCACATGCACGGTCCGTTGACCCCGGGCGCGGTCTGTTCGGGAAGCTCCGGCAGCGCGGGGAAGGCCGACGCATCGGCGGTCGCCATGTGGTGTTCAGCGACGCACTCGACGGTCATGTCGGAGGCCGGGATCTCACGCCCCGCCTCGGGGTTGAAGACCACGCGGAAGTCGAGCGTCCGCGGTTCGGTGGACAGGTGGATCGTCCATCCTCGGTACGTGGCCTCCGGCGACCGCTGCGGCACCCACGCTGCGGGGTGGATGGCCAGCCATGCGGGGAAGCGAGTGACGAGCCCACCCCACTCGTGCACCACCGGGTTGGTGAACACCACCGGGTCGACCACGCGCAGGTGGTTGCGCAACTCGCGTGCAGTCGGACGCGGATCCCAGAACGGATCGGTCATGCTCACCCACAGCGTGTCGAGGAAGTGCTGCGACGAGTCGCACGAGACGGTGAGCAACCGGCGCGGCACCGGACCGCTGAGGTCGGTCACGATGCTCGCCGGGCCCGGTGCCTCACCGGACGGGATCGAGACCTCCTCCGAGAACACCCAACGGCTGCTCTGCACGGTGTCGCCCGCCTGGAAGGCGGTGCCGTCCTCGGTGTTGCCGGCGACGGCCGCCACGAACTGGCAGCGGTCGCCCGCGCCGCCGCGGCTCATCAGCGACCCGTCCGCGATGGTGGTCGTCGAGTGCAACCCGCCGAGGTGGTCGTAGTACGTCACCGAACTCCGCCCCGAACTCGTCACCGTGGTGCCCGGCTCGCTGGGGTCTCCCCGAGACCCAAGCGCCGGGCGGGCGGGCGCGAGCGTGGTCGCCACCAGCGTGAACGCTATTGCGAGGGACCGAAGTCGTCGCATGCGTCCTCCCATCTGCTGATCGTCACCACTCGCCACAATCCGTCGGACCGACTCATGGAGACAGCGACGCCATACCTGGCCCAACCCTCGACCGAACCAGGGGCGAGCGTGCCGTCAGGGCGCCGGAGGACAGAGCCGTCGCTGATGCAGTCGACAACGATGGCTCCGATCGCAGTCCGGTCGTCTTCGATGATCCACGGCCGCAGGACATAGCCGCGGGACATGTCGAGAGCCGCGCCGCCGTCGCTCAAGACGCTCAGCACGTCTCGTTGATATGCCACGCCGCCGTCCTCGAAGTACAGGTCCCAGCCGGGGTCGTCGAAGTTCATCGGGCGCGACACCATCGCCCGATTGATCGTCAGTTGGGCTTGCAGATACGCCTCGATGATCGGACGGTCGAGCTCGTTCATCGTCCAGAACACCTGGTCGTCGACCGCCACCTTGGTCGGGAAGTAGGCGTACAGCCCAGGCAGATCCAGCTCGTAGTACAGGCCGGGCTCCACCACTTCCGGGATCGACGCGACCACCCGCCACGGTCCGTCGCTCAACGCCAGCGTCGTGGTGGTCACCGCTGTCGGCACTGGCGCCGCGGTCGCCGTCGTGGCGGCGGCCGACACGGTGGTGCTCGGGGTCGCAGTCGTCGCGGTTGTGGTCGTCGCGGTTGTGGTCGTCGCGACAGCGGTCGTCGCGGCCACCGATTTGTCGGGCGGAGCGGTCACCGTCGGCACCGGCTCCAGTCCGCTGCCAGGATCGCTGCACGCCACCATCACCAGCGCCGCGCTCGCGACCTGCCACCACGCCCTCGAGAGTCTCACCCCCTACTGAGCACCGCCAGCCGCCCGAACCGGCAAAATCCCCGCCCCACCCGCCTTTGCGTCAAGGCCGCCGGGCTGTGACCTGGGGTTGTGCGTCGCCGACCTTGACACAAAGGCGGGGGAGTCGGCGGTTGGCGTACGATCGTGCGCATGTGCCGCAACATCACCACCCTTCGTGGGCTCGAGCCGGTGGCGACACCGGAGGAGATCGAGGCCGCAGCCCGTCAGTACGTGCGCAAGATCAGCGGTGTGCAGAAGACCTCGCCGGCCACCGAAGCGGTCTTCGAGGCCGCCGTGGCCGAGATCGCACACATCTCCGCGCACCTCCTCGCCGACCTGCCGCCGCGCAAGCAGCCGCCGCCCACCCTGCCGCCGCTGCGGCGGATCAAGGTCACCCGCGCGCCGGCTGCCGCCGCGAAGTAGCCGTCAGCCGACGGCGGCCGACAGGATGCCGTCGAGCGTCTCGTCGTCGACAGCACCGAAGATCTGCTGCACTTCGCCGTCGGGGGTGATGATCGCGAGCGCGGGCTGGGCCGGCACCTCGAAACGGGCGTACACGTCGCCGACGTCGTCACTGACCTGAGGGAACGTGAGCCCGTGCTTGTCGATGAATCCCTGGAACGAATCGTCGCTGCCGAACCATGCGACACCGACGAACTCGACCTGACCGGCCCAGCGGATGGTGGCCTCCTCGACCGAGGGGGCTTCTCGATTACACGTGCTTCAAGTGGGCGCCCAGAACCACAGGGCCACCGTCTTGCCGGCGTATTGCGTGAAGTCGAGTGACCCGCCGCCCACCAGCGGTGCGGTGAACTGCAGCGCGTCGGGAGCGGCCGCGTTGGGAGGTGCCGCCGGCGAGGTGTCGCCGGGAGCGACCGCCGGCGACGTGTCGCCCGGAGCGGTCGACGGGTCGGGACTCGGCGACGACTGGGGAGCGGCCGACGTCGTCGGCGCCGACTCGCTGTCGCTGCCACAGGCGGCCAGCACCGTGAGGGCGACACCCGCAGCGAGACCACGGAGGAACGGAGAACGGTGCACGACCACGAAACCTACCCCCGTAGCCTGTGAGCCGCCATGCGTACTCGCACTTTGCTCCTGCTCGCCATCGGCTGCGGGCTGATGATCCTCCTGGCGGGCGGCATCCAGTTGCTGCGGCTGGCCAACCAGGACTCCACACCGCCGCTGGGCGTCGGCGACTCGGGCAAGGCGGGCGACGTCACCATCACGGTCGACGACGTGGTCGAAGCCGACGGCCGGATGGTCGTCAGCCTCGTCATCGGTGGCATCGACGACGACGATGCGCTCGACGGCTTCACACTCGTGGGCGTGCCCGAGCCGGTGCTCGCCCTCGACGAGGCCAGCACGTGTGTCGCGATCACGGTGGAACCGGCGAGTTGCACGGTCGTGTTCCCCACCGACGCCTTCACGACAGCCGACCGTCAACTGCTGTTCAGGCGGGCCGAGCAGCAGGTCCGCTGGATACTGGTGTAATCACCACCACCTGCTGCGAGGCCCGCGCACACCCGGTACCGTTGGACCGGTAGTCGTCCACTCACGAGCGGACGATCCGATCAAGAACGGAGCCGGAGACCCGATGGACCAGCAGCAATTCGATCTCGTGGTCATCGGTGGCGGCCCCGGCGGCTACGGCACGGCGCTCTACGCCACCTCCGCCGGTCTGCAGGTCGCCCTCGTCGAGAAGGGCGCGCTGGGTGGCACCTGCCTCAACCGTGGCTGCATCCCCGCCAAGGCGTTCCTCGAGACCGCGGCGGTCAACCGCCACGTGCAGCATGCGGCCGAGTTCGGCAGCGCGAGCAACGCCCCGTGCGTCAACTCGGCCACCGCACAGGCCCGCAACCCGAAGATCGGCGACGGCAGCGTGCAAGACCGCGGTGGG
>CAZWCU010000063.1:0-8091 GCA_964632715.1 uncultured Bifidobacterium sp.
TTCACCCGGCGCGGTGCGACCGTACCCACATGCCCGACGTACACACCCACGAGATCGTGCTGCGAGGCCGGTTGAGCAGCCACCTGCTCGGTCCGTTCCTCGACGACTTCACGGTCGACCTCGACACCACCGACCACGCCGAGTCCGGTCACGACACCGCCGGTTGCACCCGGCTGGTCGGCACCGTGCGCGACTCGTCGCACCTGCACGGCCTCGTGGCGTACCTGGCATCGATCAACGCCGAGTTGGTCTCCATCACCCCGATCCACACCCACACGATCCACAGCAACACAAGGAGCACGTCATGATCACGGTTTCCCACATCACCAAGTCGTACGGCCGCCGCACGGTCGTCGACGACCTGTCGTTCGAGCTCGCCGCCGGTCGCATCACCGGCTTCGTCGGCCCCAACGGCGCCGGCAAGTCGACCACGATGCGCATGATGGTCGGCCTGGCCCGACCCGATTCCGGCGAGGTCACCTACCGCGGTGCCGGCTACGCCGACCTCCGCGATCCGGCCCGCACCGTCGGTGTCGTCCTCGACGCCCGAGCGATGCACCCTGGTCGCTCCGCTCGCAACCACCTCCGGGCCATGGCTGCGCTCAGCTCGCTGCCGGCGGTCCGGGTGGACGAGGTGCTGCACCTCGTCGGCCTCGACGAGGCGGCCGACCAGCGGGTCGGTGGCTTCTCGCTCGGGATGCGCCAGCGCCTCGCCATCGCCGCCGCTCTGCTCGGCGACCCGGAGGTGCTGATGCTCGACGAGCCGGCCAACGGCCTCGACCCCGACGGCATCCGCTGGTTGCGCACGATGCTCACCGGCTTCGCCGATGCCGGCGGCACCGTGTTCGTCTCCAGCCACTTCATCGCCGAGCTCGCCACCTTCGCCCACGACCTGGTGGTCGTCGGCAACGGCCGGCTGATCACCGCCGAGCCGCTGGCCGACACCCTCGACCGCGACCCGTCACTGAGCCTGGAGGACATCCTCCTCGACCTCACCCGCGATGCCGCCCGCTACGCCGCCGCCTGACGCTCCCACCACCACCTCACCTCACGTCACCTCACGTCTTGTCACCTCACGTCTCGAAAGGACCTCCGATGAACACCATCACTCACCTCCACACCACCAACTCCATCAACTCCACCAACACCTCGCCCGTCGCCCGCGACCTGCGGGCCGCCATCCGCAGCGAGTGGATCAAGCTCCGTTCGGTGCGGTCCACGGCGATCTTCGTCGGCCTCGCCACCGTGATCGGCGTCGGCATGGCGCTGATCCTCGGCAAGGTCGTCGAGACCGATCCGTACGACCACCTTCCGTTCACGATCGGCAACACCTTCCTGGTGTCGAGCTGGCTGACGACGCTGTTCGCGATGGTCGCCGGCACGTTGCTGTTCACCACCGAGGTGCAGCACGGCACGCTCGCCGGTGCGCTCACCTCACGTCCGTCGAAGCCGATCCTCGTCGCGGCGAAGGCCTCCATGGCTGCCGCGCTCGGATTCGCGATGGGTGCCCTCGGCATCGTCGGCGGGCTCGTCGGCGGCGTCGCCAGCGGCATGGACACCGGCGACATGTCGGGTGCCGTGCCGGGTGTCGCCTGGGCGCTCGTGCTCACCACACTCGCCTCCCTGCTCGGCCTCGGCGTCGGCCTCGTCGTGCGCCACAGTGCGGCCGCGGTGACCACCGTGCTCGTGTGGGCGCTCGCGGTCGAGACCCTGGTGCGCGGCATCGTGTCGCCCACCGTCTCCCGGCTGCTGCCGTTCACGGCCGCTCATGGCCTGCTGGGCACTCGCGCTGCCGCCGACACTCCCGAGACCCTCGCCGCAGCCCTGTCGAACGTGCAGAACGCGGTCGTCATCGGAGTCTGGGCCGCAGCGGCGGTCGCCATCGGTACCGCCATCCTCATCCGCCAGGATTCGTGATGGAACGCTTCGCCGCATTTCACCACCGCAACTTCCGGCGGTACTTCGCCGGTCAGGTGATCTCGAGCGTCGGGTCCTGGCTGCAGGCGCTCGCGGTCACCTGGTTGGTGCTCGACATCACCGGCCGCAGCGATCGCCTCGGCATCGCGGTGGCGCTGCAGTTCCTGCCGCTCTTGGTGCTCGGTGCGCCGGCCGGTGTGCTGGCCGACCGGGTCGACAACCGTCGGTTGCTGCTGGCGACGTCAGCGGTGTCGGCGGTGCTGGCGCTGGCGTTCGGTGTCGTCGTGTCGAGCGGGTCGACAGACCTCGGGTTGATCTACGGCCTCACCTTCGTGTCCGGCCTGGTGCTGGCCGTCGAGCGCCCGGCGATGCAGGCACTGCTGTACCAGCTCGTCGGGCGCGACTCGCTGCCCAGCGCGGTGGCCGCCAACAGCACCATCGTGTCGGTGTCACGGCTCGTCGGCCCCGCGCTCGGCGGTGCGATGGTGGCGGTCACCGGGCTCGCCTCCTGCTTCTACGCGAACGCGATCTCCTACGTCGCGGTGTTCGTCGCACTGGCGAGCATCAGCCGCAGCCAGCTCGTGCCGCGGCCGCTCGGTGCGCGCAGCGGCCGCAACCTGCGGGCCGCGGTCGCCCACGTGCGCAGCCGTCCCGAGGTCCGCCGTCCACTGGTCGTGATGGCCGTCGTGGGCGTGGTGGCGCTCAACTTCCAGACCACCTTTCCCTCGATGGTGCGCTTCGGGTTCGACCGTGGTGCGGGTGCCGTCGGGATCGCGATGAGCGTCAGCGCCATCGGCTCGATCCTCGGTGGCATCTACGCCGCCGGCATCACTCCTCACCCGCGACGCACGCTCGCGCTCGCCCTCACTGGCTTCGGCGCGATGCTCGTCGTGTTCGCCGCCGCACCGAGCTACCCCATCTTCGTCTTGCTCGGCATCCCGCTCGGGTTCGCCTCGGCGTGCTTCCAGTCGATCGACACGGTCGCGGTGCAGCAGGCCACCGAGCCCTCCATGCAGGGTCGAGTGATGGCGCTGCACCAGATGGCGTGGTACGGCAGCACGCCGATCGGCGCGTTGATGATGGGTTGGGTGATCCAGACCACCTCGCCACGCGTGCCGTTCGTGCTCGGTGGTCTCGCCGCCCTGGCCTGTGCGGCCACGCTCGCCCGGGTTGCGGTGCGCGGCGGTTCAGCTGAACCGGCGCATGGCGGCGTCCAGCTCGGAGCGCAGCAGCGGGAGCGCGATCGCGAGCTGATCGAGGTCGGCGAGGCCGAACCCGATGATGAGGCCGTCGTGGTGAGGCGCGATCCAGTTGTCGCTGGTGGTGTCGATCGCGATGCCGTGCTCGGCCAGGCGCCCCGCGACCGCTGAGGCGGCCGTGCCGCGGTGCAGGTGGATCATCTGATGCAAGCCGGCGTTCGACTGCGGCGGCGGTGGGATCAGACCGTCGGCATGGAAGCCGGCGACGTGCTCGCGGACGAGGTCGTGGCGAGGGCCGTACACGCGGCGCGTGCGACGCAGGTGGCGATCGAGGTGGCCGCCGCTGATGAAGGTGGCGAGCGCGGCTTGCGTGAGGTGCGGCGGCTGCGTGTCGACGAGTGCTCGTGCGTGCGTCAGCGCGTCGAGCAGTGGTTCGGGCACGATGGCGAACCCGAGCCGGAGCGACGGCGCGAGGGTCTTGGAGAACGTGCCCACGTAGAGCACACGGCCGGTGGTGTCGAGCATCTGGATCGGCTCCAGCGGCCTGTCGACGTGGCGGTACTCGGTGTCGTAGTCGTCCTCGATGATCGCGAGGTTGCGCCGCTCCGCGAGCGCGAGCAGCGCGCGTCGTCGGGCTGCGGTCATCGTCACGCCGGTGGGCAACTGGTGCGACGGGGTGACGTACACCGCGCGAGCGGCCGAGGGGATCTCGTCGACGACGATGCCGTCGCTGTCGACGGGCACCGGCACCACGCGCAGCCCGTTGTGTTCGAACACTCTGCGCGCCGGGCCGTAACCAGGGTCCTCCACGGCGATGGTGTCGCCGGGCGCGAGCAGCACTCTCGCGAACAGGTCGAACGCCTGCTGTGCGCCGGCCGTCACGAGCACCTGCTCGGGCTGCGCGACCACGCCGCGCGACCTGCGCACCCACGTGCTCAGCGCGCTGCGCAGGGCCGGGAGCCCCACCGGGTTGCCGTATCCGGGCGGCGGTGTGTGGAGCGCGCCCGTGACGCAACGACGCCAGTCGACGAGTGGGAACAGGCGCGGGTCGGCCCTGCCCGTCCGCAGGTCGATGCGGACGTCGGCGACCGGCTCGGAGCGTGGCGTCGGCGGAACGAGTCGACGAGCGGCGAGCGCCGTGGCCGCAGTGCCCCGGCGACGTGTGCCACCGGTGGCGGCGGGGTGGTGGGCCACGAACGTCCCGTCGCCGACCCGAGCATCCACGAAGCCTTCGCCGATGAGCCGGGCGTAGACGGTGGCGACGGTGGAGCGTGCCACGCCCAGCTCGGCGGCCAGCGCGCGGCTGGTGGGCAGCCGATCACCGGGACCGAGGCGGGCCGACATGACGGCGTCGCGGATCTGCTCGAACAGCATGGCCGACGTTCGACGTGGATGCGTCGGGTCGACGAACAGATCGATGTCCATTGGTATGACAAACTAGACGTGGATTGTCACTTCTGTCGGGCCATCGTCGATGCGACGATCGCCGCATGACACATCTGCTGCACCACACCGCCGACACCGACTGGATTCCGTTGTCGGCCGGCATCTCGTTCAAGCCGATCACGTTCTTCCCCGGCGACGCCGGTTACCAACTGCTGCTGCGGGTCGAGCCGGGCGCGGTGGTGCCGAGGCACCACCACACCGGTGAGATCCACGCGTTCGTGCTGTCGGGCCAGCGTCGCATCTCCGGATGCCCCGACGTCGTGCGCGCCGGCTCGTACGTGTACGAGCCCGTCGACAACGTCGACAGCTGGGAGGCCGTCGGCGACGAGCCGTGCGTGATCCACATCGAGGCCAACGGACGGGTCGAGTACCTCGACGACGACGGCAACGTCGTGCGTCACACCGACGCGAGCACCGCGCGTGCGGCGTACCTCGACTGGTGCCGCGATGCCGGCCGGACCCCGCACCCCGGCCTGGTCGGTGCCGCATGACTCGCCACGTGTGCGCCACCTGCGGCACCCAGTACGCCGACGCGGCGCAGCCGCCGGACTCGTGCCGAGTGTGCACCGACGACCGCCAGCACGTCGGGCGCGATGGCCAGCGCTGGACCACTCATGAGGCCTTGGCTGCCAGCCTGCACCACCGCATCGAGCACGACGGCGACTTCGTCGGTGTCGGCCTCGTCGAGCCGTTCGCGATCCCCCAGCGCGCGCTGCTCGTGCCCGCAGGTTCCGGGGCGGGCAACATCATGTGGGACTGCATCAGCGTCGTCAACGCCGACGCGGTCGCCCGCATCGAGCAGTTGGGTGGCATCGACCTGATCGCCATCTCGCACCCGCACTTCTACTCAGCGATGGTGGAGTGGAGCGACGCGTTCGGCGGCGTCCCGATCCTGGTGCACGCTGCCGACCGCGATTGGATCCCGCGTCCTTCACCGAACATCGTCACCTGGGACGGGGATCGCCATCAGCTGTCCGACTCGGTCACGCTGATCCACTGCCCCGGCCACTTCCTCGGCAGCACCGTGTTGCACTGCGACGCGCCGAACGGCCGCACGGCGCTCCTCACCGGCGACTCGCTGCACGTCGCTGCCGACCGCCGGCACGTGAGCGTCATGCACAGCGTGCCCAACTACATCCCTGTCGCGGCGCCGGTGATCGACGACATCCGACACCGACTCGCCGACATCGACTTCGACGACGTCTACGGCTTCACGTGGGGGCTGAACATCATCGGCGGCGCCCGGACTGCGGTCGACGAGTCGTTCGATCGCTACCTCGCCGCGATCGGATCCTGAGCTCGTCGGGTCACGCGGGTCGCTGCACGCGTAGGGTCCGCCGAATGGTCCCCGGCATGATCACGGTGTGGGTGCTCGGCGATCAGCTGAACACGGCTCTGGGTGCGACGGCCGGCGCGGATCCGTCGACGCATCGGGTGCTGCTGGTGGAGAGCGACGCGAAGCTGGCGTCGCAACGCTGGCACCTGCAGCGCGCCCACTTCGTCGTCGCGTCGATGCGCCGGTTCGCTCGCGAGCTGCGCGACGCCGGCTTCGAGGTCGACGAGCGCCGATCCGTCACACTGGCCGCCGGGCTCGCCGAGCATCGGCGGGAGTTCCGGCCGACGCGTGTGATGGCCACGGAGCCGGCGAGCCGCGACGGGCTGGCGCTCCTCCGCCGCCTCGATGTGGAGGTGGTGCGGTCGAACCAGTTCCTGTGCCACCCCGACGAGTTCGCCGAGTGGGCGCGCGGTCGCACATCGTTCACGATGGAGCACTTCTACCGCTGGCAGCGCCGTCGCCTCGGTGTGTTGATGGACGGTTCCGAGCCGGCGGGTGGACGGTGGAACTTCGATGCCGAGAACCGACAGCCGCCACCGAAGGACGCGAGTGGCCGGTGGCCGTCGCCCCTCCGCGACGATCTCGACGAGGTGGATCGCGACGTGATCGCGCGACTGCGAGCGCAGACGTGGGGCGCGGAGCCGGACGGCACGTGGGCCACCACCCGCGCAGGTGCGCTGGCCAGGCTCGACCACTTCATCGAGCGGGTGCTGCCGCACTTCGGCCCGCACGAGGATGCGATGACCACCGCCAGCTGGCACCTCGCGCACAGCCTGCTGTCGCCGTACCTGAACATCGGGCTGCTGCTGCCGGGCGAGGTGTGCGATGCCGCCGACGATGCGTACCGGTCCGGTCGCGTTCCGCTGGCGAGCGCTGAGGGCTTCATCCGCCAGATCATCGGCTGGCGCGAGTACGTGTGGGGCCTGTACTGGCTGTGGGGTCCGGAGTACGCCACGCGCAACGAGCTCGGCGCGCATGCGCCGTTGCCGCCGGTGTTCACCGGCGCGGCGAGCACGGAGATGCGGTGCGTGGCGCACACGCTCGAGTCGCTCCACGACCGTGGTTGGGTGCACCACATCCAACGGCTGATGATCCTCGGCAACCTGGCGTTGATCGCGGGCGTCGACCCGCAAGCGATGACCCGATGGATGTGGGCAGGCTTCGTCGACGGCGCCGAATGGGTCATGGTGCCGAACGTCATCGGCATGTCGCTGCACGCCGACGGAGGGATGATGGCCACCAAGCCGTACGCGGCCGGCGGTGCCTACATCGATCGGATGAGCGACTACTGCCGGGGTTGCCGGTTCGATCGCAGACAGCGAACCGGTGACGACGCATGCCCGTTCACCACGCTGTACTGGGACTTCGTCGCTCGCCACGCCGAGCGATTCGAACGCAACCCTCGCATGGTGCAGCAGGTGCGCGCCGCGCAACGGCTGCACGACCTGCCGGCCGTCAGGACGCGGGCGGTCGAGGTGCTCGCTCGCCTCCGTTCCGGCGACCTGTAGGCGGCCGCTCTCCAGCGATGCTCGCGACGTGCTCGTCGTCGAGTTGGCGAAGCGTTTCATCGCGGCATCCGCGATGAAACGCTTCCCGAAGCGGCGCGGAAGCCGAGTCCGTCGGGTTCAGGCGAGCTCGGGCATCGAGAAGGTGAACATCCGTCGCGGGTGCACCCGCGCGAAGGTACCGCCTTCGAGGATCGGCAGCCACGCGTCGCCATAGCGCGGCAGGTAGATGTCGAGCAGCGTCTGGCGGAACTCGGCGTGCTCGGGTGCGCCGACGTCGATGATCTCGGCGGTGCCGTGCACGCTGATGGCCAGCTGCTCGCCGGGCAGGTGGGTGACGCTCACCTCCGATCGCTCGCGGATGTGGCGGAAGCGCACCGAGTCCGGTGACGATCCGAAGTGGAAGCGGCCGCGGTAGAAGACGCCGTCGACCGGACCGGTGATGGGCCGGCCGTCGCGGGTGGTGGTGGCGAGCACGAGCAGTCGCATGCCCGTGAGCTCTGCCGCCACCGCGGCGGCGTCGAGCCGGCGCTCGGCTTCGTGGATGCTGAGCAGGTGCGCGGTCGCGTTCGCGTAGCTGTCGTCGATCACTGCTTGCAGCGCAGCCAGGTCGTCCGGTCGTTCGTTCATCGTCGGTCCTTTCGTGTTCTACACCGTAGAGTCAGATACTCTACACCGTAGACATGGC
>CAZWCU010000063.1:8191-19030 GCA_964632715.1 uncultured Bifidobacterium sp.
AACAAGCGGCAGCTGCTGTCGTTGGTGACGGCGCGGGTGGTCGGGGCGATGGTGCTGCCCGCGGCGGAGGATGCGTGGGACGTGCGCGTGCGCGGCTGGGCCGACGCGTACTGGGCGGTGGTCGTGGCCAACCGCGACCTCGTGGCTGCCGGCCTGGCCGACCCGGTGGTGGCCGCCGGCGGCATCCCGCTGGTCGCGCCGCTCACCGAGGCGGTCACCGACAGCGGGATCCGCGCCGCGCTCGTCGAACCCAACGTGTGGCTGGTGGTCGACTTCGTGCACGGTGCAGCACTCGGCGCCGCCGCACCACTGCGGCACGCCGACGACGACCTCACCCCGCTGCGCGCCGCGTTCGCCGCCGGCCTCGACACCATCGTCGCCGGCATCACCGCGCAGGTGGGCGGCTGACGAACGTCGGCAGGCGCTTCAGATGACGCGGCGGCGACGTGCTGTCACAGGTCGGTGGTCCACCCTGGGCGGCGCTTCGCCGACTCGTCGAAGCGATGCTCGAGCTCGCCGCGCAACTGGTCGGCGACGATCTCGGTGGCCAGGCCGGTCGCGGGGTCCATCCGGATCGGGATCTCGAGGCCGGGGTCGAGCAACGCCGCGACCTTCCAGCTGGTCCACACCTTCAGCTTCGTCTCCGGACCCAGCTCGCCGCCGGCGAGCCGGCTCCGCACTCGCACATCGACTCGCATCCGGCTCACGCGTTCGCCCGATTGGTCGGCGTGCGTGGCGCGTACCACCACGCCACGCGTGACACCGCCCGCCGCGATCATCCGATCGACCTCGGCCTGCGGCGTCGGGTCGACGATGGTGATCGGCGCGTTCGCCGCCTCGGCCTCCGCTGCCTTCACCATGTCGATGGTGCCCGCGACCGCACCCTTCATCGCCTTCGCGCCGTTGACGAGGCTCTTCAGCACTCCCATCGACGCAGCGTAGTTCGCGACACTCGACGCTGTGGGCGGCGCTAGGTTCGATGTGGATGCTGACGGTTGACGGGGTCTCGAAGCGGTTCGGCTCGCTGCTCGCACTCGACGCGGTGGGCTTCGAAGTGCAGCGTGGCGAGATCGTCGGCTTCCTCGGGCCGAACGGGGCCGGCAAGACCACCACGATGCGGGCGATCATGGGTCTGCTCACCATCGATGCCGGCCGGGTCGACTGGCAGGGCAGCCCGGTCGACGCCGCCGCTCGGCAGCGCTTCGGTTACATGCCGGCCGAGCGCGGCATGTACCAACGGATGAAGGTGCGCGAGCACCTCGTGTACTACGGGCGCCTCTCGGGCCTCACCGCGGCCGCAGCGGCGGCCACCGCCGACACGTGGCTCGAGCGACTCGGGCTCAGCGGCCGCAGCGGCGACACCGTGCAAAGCCTGTCCAGCGGCAACCAGCAGCGGGTGCAGCTCGCCCTCGCGCTCATCAACGAACCCGACCTGTTGGTGCTCGACGAGCCGTTCGCCGGTCTCGACCCCATCGCTGTCGACACGCTCAGCGACGTGCTGCGCGAGCAGGTGTCCAACGGTGTTGCGCTGCTCTTGAGCAGTCACCAGCTCGACCTGGTGGCGGAAGTGTGCAGCGCAGTGGTCATCGTCGACCAAGGTCGAGTGGTGCTGCAGGGCGACGTGAACCAGTTGCGCGCCACCAGCCCGCACCGCTACGTGGAGGTCGAGTTCGCCGTGCCCACGAACCCGCTCTGGGCCGATGCCGCGGTGAGTGGCGGCGGTCGTCGGCATCGCGTCAGCGTGTCGGGCGACGTCGACCCGGCCGTGATGATCGACGCGGCTCGTGCGCGCGGTCCGCTGGTGGGGTACTCGTTCTCGCCGCCCGACCTGTCCGAGGTGTTCCTGAGCGCAGTGGGGCGCGCCACGGTCGAAGTGCCCGTCCCCGATGACGATGCGAGCGCTGATGAGTGAGCGACATGCGATGAGCAGCGGCGCGGTCATCCGACTGGTCGCGGGCCGGGAGATCAACCAGCGCCTGAGGGTGAAGTCGTTCTACATCACCACCGGACTGCTGGTGCTCGTCATCCTCGCGGTCGGCGTCATCAGCCGACTCGCCGGCGATGACGAAGCACCTGGCGACATCGACGTCGCAGTCGTGCTCGACGAGCCCGGCGCAGTCGACTCGGGCGTGTTCCGCGAGGTGCTGGCAGCGTTCGAAGCGTCGGCCGCCACGCTCGACCGCGGCGCCACTGTGCAGTTCTTCGACGACCTCGATGCTGCGCAGGTCGCGCTGGAGGACGGCGACGTCGACGTGGCCGTCGACACCGTCGCGCACCGAACACTCTTCGACGGCGATGTCGACCAGGAGGTGTTCGCCGTCGTCCAACAGGCATGGGCGCTGGTGGAGCTCCGCACCACATTGAGCGACGCCGGCCTGGAACCGGCGGAGATCGACGACGCGCTGACGGTCACACCGATGGCGGCGGAGTCCGTCGGCGGCGACGAGGGTCCTTCCGGGCTGGCCGTCCTCACCGGCACGCTCGCCGCGATCATGCTGTTCCTGTCGCTGCAGACGTTCGGCACCTACGTGCTCACCGGCGTGGTGGAGGAGAAGTCGAGCGCCGTCGTGGAGGTGCTCCTGGTCCGCGCACGCGCCGACCAGATGCTCGCCGGCAAGATCATCGGTATCGGTGTGGCCGCGCTCACCCAGTTCGTCCTCGCGGTGGCGGCGGGCATGGTGTCGCTGGCCATCTCCGGTGTCACCGTGCCATCGGAAGTGTGGTCTGCGCTGCCGATCACCGTCGTGTGGTTCCTCGGCGGCTTCGCCCTCTACTCGACGCTGTTCGCGCTGGCCGGCTCGCTGGTCAGCCGGCAGGAGGATGCGCAGACCGCGGCCGCACCCATCATGTACTCGTTGGTGGCCGCGTACTTCCTGGTGTTCATCTTCGGGTACGTGCCGGAATCGCTGGCCAGCACGATCATGTCGCTCATCCCGCCCATCGCGCCGTTGCTGATGCCGATGCGCATGGCAGCAGGAGCGGCATCGGTGGTCGAAGTGGTGGTCGCGCTCGTGCTGTTGCTGGCCACCACCGTGGCTGCGTGGAAGCTGGCGGCTCGCATCTACGAGCAGGTGCTGCTGCGTCGAGGCTCACGCATCTCGTGGCGAGACGCTCTGCGACTGCTGCGTCCGGAGCGCGGCTCGAAGCGCTGACAGCACGCCGGGTGCTGCTACATGCAGTCGAGCTTGGGTCGCATCACCTTGGCGAGCAGCTCGAGCAGCGCCCGCCGATCGTCGGGTGCGAGGCCTTCGAGGAACGTGTCCTCCGCTGCTGTGAGGCACTCCTGCGCGGCTCGCCACACCTTGTCGCCCTTGGCGGTGAGCGTGAGCACGTAGCGGCGACGGTCGGCGGAGTGCTTCTGGCGGGTGAGCAGCTTGCCGGCCTCGAGCTCGTCGATGAGTCCGACCACGATGGTGGGGTCGAGGTGCAGCGCTCGGCTCACCTCCTGCTGGGATTGCGCGGAGCCCTCCGCAACGATGCTCATCAACAGGAACTGACGCGTGGTGAGTCCGCTTCCGGCGAGCGCGTCTTCGATGCCGCGCGTCGCGAACATGCCCGCCTTCATCAGGAAGTACGAGATGGTCGACTGGACTCGTGGGCGTTCTGCGGCCGGCACGCCCTCAGGCTAGAAGCTGGGGCGGCGCTCCGTCGTCAGGCCGTCGCCACCACGGAGAGTCCGTTGCCGCGCTCCGAGTGGTGGCGCACGTCGACCGACGTGAAGCCGTGCCGCCGGCACGAAGCCGCGAACGACTCGGCCTGCTCGGCGGTCCACCCGTGGCTGGCGACCCCGGCGGCGTTCGTGTCGTGGATGCGACGCTCCACCACCACCAGCCGGCCGCCGGGTGCGAGGACGCGTCGAGCCTCGGCGAGCGATCGATCCACATCGGCCCAGTGGTGGACCGTCGACAACGACCAGATCACCTGCGCCCAGCCGTCCGGGACCGGCAGTGACTCGGCGGTGCCGAGCTGCCAACGCACCTTCGGGTCGCGGCGCCAGCGGAGCCGCGCGACGCGGAGCATCACCGGCGCCGGATCGACGCCGATCACCTCGGCACCCGCGGCTCGAGCGTGGTGCACGGCGACGCCAGGGCCGCATCCGATGTCGACCACGTGATCGCCGACGGTCAGCCGTGCGAGGTCCATCGCCAGCTGGGCAGCGGCTGAGCGGCCGAAGAGGAACATCACCGCCGCGAAGAGGCCGCTGGCGCCGGCGAAGCCGGGATGCGAGGCATGGTGGTTCGCCGGCACGTGGTGGGGTGGCACGGCGTGCGGCGTGGTGGTGGACGTGGCGTCGGTGGACGTGGCGTCGGTGGGCGTGGAGGGCTCGGTCATTCGCTCACGTTGACACTTGAACTCGGGTTCAAGTCAAGCGATGATGGCGCATCGACCGCACAGGCCCCTTCACCATCGGCGAGGTCGCCGAGTTCATCGGCGTCGCAACGTCGGCGCTGCGCTACTACGAGCGCTGCGGGTTGGTGACGGCCGACGCGCGGGTGTCCGGCCAGCGGCGCTACGAGTGGCCGACCGTGCGCCGACTGGTGTTCGTGCAGATGTTGCAGGACTCGGGCTTGTCGCTCGACGAGATCGCAGGAGTGCTGTCCGCCGACGACAACGCGGCATGGAAGGGGATCGCCCGTCAACGACTCGGGCAGCTCGAGGCGGAGATCGAGCGGCTCGGGCACGCCCGGGACGTGTTGTCCGCTGCGTTGCTCTGCCGCTTCGATCACCCGCTCGACGAGTGCAAGGTGATGAACGCCGAGATCGACTGCAGGATCGATCGATCGTTCATCGAGAGTTCGCCCGATCCGTAGATCATCGAAGAATTCGATGATCTATACTGCCGATCATGTCTCCTACGCGCATCGGCTTGCAGATCCCCAACTTCACCTATCCCGGCACCGATTCCTCGATGCTGTTCGAGCGGGTCAGCGACATCGCTCGCACTGCTGAACAGGCCGGCGTCGACACCATCTTCGTGATGGACCACTTCTTCCAGCTGCCGCTGATCGGCCCGCCCGAGCAGGAGATGTTCGACGCGTACACCCTGCTCGGCGCGCTCGCTGCCCGTACCGAGACCGCGCGGCTGGCCACCTTGGTCACGGGCGTCACCTACCGCAACCCTGCGCTGCTCGCCAAGAGCGTCACCGCGCTCGACGTGATCTCGAGAGGCCGCGCGATGCTGGGCATCGGCGCCGCGTGGTTCGAGCTGGAGCATCAGTCGCTCGACGTGCGGTTCCCACCCGTGAAGGAGCGCTTCGAACGGCTGGAGGATGCACTGCGCATCTGCCGGGCGATGTTCACGCAGGCGCAGTCGACAGTCGTCGGCACCCACCACTCGATCACCGATGCGTGGAACTCGCCGCGCCCGGTGCAGGCAGGTGGCCCGCCGATCATGGTCGGGGGCCAGGGCGAGAAGAAGACGCTGCGCCTGGCCGCCCAGTACGCCGACGAGCTGAACACCAATCCCAGCTTCGTCGATCTCCCGCGCAAGCTGGATGTGCTCCAGCAGCATCTGGCCGACGTCGGTCGTGAGCGGTCGAGCATCTCCGTGTCGTGCCTGGGCACGATCGTGATCGCACCGACCCACGACCTGGCCGTCGCCAAGCTGGAGAGCATGTTGCGCCAACGCGGCATCGGCGATCCGTCGTCGGTGCTCGACGACCCGGTGGTGCGCGCCACGGTGCTGCCGCGCATGCTGGTCGGTGACCCCGACGAGGTGACCGAGCAGATCCACCAGTTGATGGCCATCGGGCTCGACGGCATCGTGGTGAACATGATCGCCGACGGTCACGACCTGGAGACCGTCGACCTCGCCGGCCGCACGATGGCCGCAGCGATGGCCGGCTACATCTGACTGGCCGACGACCTCGCAGGAGCCGGTGTGAGTGATGGTGCAGCGCCGCCTCGGCCGCCCAGCGCGGCCCGCGCTCGTGTCACACTTCCGCGCCCACGGGCGCGAGACCATGACGACGCTGTCCGGTTTCCGCGCCCGTGGGGGTAGTTGCGGACAGAGCTGTCAGGGTTTCGCGCCCGACCACTCCGAACGTCACACGGTTCTCGAACCGCGGCCCCGTCGCCGCGACGGTCTCACGCGCCGACAGCAGCGGCCGCCAGCTCGAATCGGGCTCGTAGGAAGGTCGGCACGGCATCGGGCAGCTGCGAGCCGGCAGCGCTCGACTCCTCGGCGAACGCTCCGGCGCGCAGCATCTCCACCTGTGCCCATCCGTGCACGAGGTGGAGCACCTCCCATCGCTGCAGCAGCACCGGGTCGAGCTCGGCGTGGGCGAGGTAGGCGCGGCGGTAGCGACGTTCCAGCCACGGTCCGACGACACGCAACGCAGTGCGTTCCGCGACGCCATTGGCCGCGATGGACGCGACGTGGAACAGCAGCAACGTGCGGCTGACGTCGGCCTCGCGTGGGCCGAGCGTGGCGTCGGTCCAGTCGAGCACGGTGGCCGCGTCGCCGTCGACCATCACGTTCAGCGGATGGAAGTCGCCGTGACACACCACCCGCTCGCTGCCCACGGCCAGCGGTGCGACGGTCTCGGCGCGGGCCAACGCTGCCGACAGCTCCGGCAGGCCGAGCGACTCGACCGCGCGCCGGGGAAGGCCCAGGCGTTGGTCGACGGTGGCGGTGGGTTGCGACGGCCCCGGCCATCCGTCGGTGGGCAGACCGTGCAGCCGATGCGCGGTCGCGGCGAGGAGGTCG
The DNA here is from genome assembly GCA_964632715.1 of uncultured Bifidobacterium sp. Lineage (GTDB taxonomy): Bacteria > Actinomycetota > Acidimicrobiia > Acidimicrobiales > Ilumatobacteraceae > UBA668. Next base: position 14,901 of record CAZWCU010000063.1, read on the forward strand.
ACCAGCCGGCCGGCTCGCCACGGCGCCTTCGTGATGGCGGCGAGCATCGGGAGTCCCGGCACCCGTTGCATCACCTGCGTGGGCAGGTGGAACAACTCCCCGGCGGCGAACACGGCCACCACCGTCGGCACGGCGAACGCACGCTGCGCGCACCATCGTTGCACCGCGACTTCCCGCGCGGCTTGCTCGTCGCGGTCGGTCGCCGGCAGCAGGCGCACGACGAGCGGACCGTGCCACTCGGCGGGCAGCGCAGCACCGTGCAGTGCGATGGAATGGAGGTAGGAGTCGAGGCCACCGCCGATGGTCGTCGGAGCGCCGTGCACCGTCACCGGCCCTCCGAAGTGGCCCGTCGCCCAGTCGGCCAGCGTCTGCGCCACGGTGGTCGAGTCGCGCGGGTCGCCGGGCATGGCCGGACGCTACCCGACGGCATCGCGTGTGCTTCCGAACGCGCCGAACGGCGGTGCCACTCTCGAATCGAGAGCGGCACCGCCGTGACTGGCGGCCACGAATGCGCTGCTAGTTCGCCAGCGCGGTGAGCACGTCGAGCTTGGCTGCGCGGCGTGCGGGCAGCACTGCGGCGGTGGCGCCGGCCAGTGACGCGATGATCGTCACCAGCACCAGGCTGCTGCCCGGCACCGTCAGGGTGTCGAGCCCCTGGTCGGCCATCGCACGCACGGTGGCCCAACCGAAGAAGGTGCCCAATCCGAGGCCGACCGTGGTGCCGAACACGGCGATCACGATCGACTCCCAGCGCACCATCGAACGCACCTGCCCACGAGCCATGCCGACGGCTCGCATCAGACCCAACTCACGGGTCCGCTCGAAGATCGACAGTGCCAGCGTGTTCGCGATGCCCAGCAGGGCGATCACGATCGCCAACATCAGCATCACGTAGAACATGCCGAGCATGGTGTCGATCTCGGAGCTGACGCTGTCGAGGAAGCCCTGCTTGTCGAGCACCTCGGCGGTCGAGTAGTCGGCGGCCACCCGCATGATCGCGGCCTCGTCGCCGGCCACGTACAGCCGGTGGTCGAGCATCTCCCCGCCGTTGGTGGCGAGACCCTGAAGGTCGATGAACATCGGCCCCATCCAGTCGGTGCTGCCGTCGTACACCGCCTTCACGATGAAGGTCGCCGTGCCCGAGGGGAAGGTGGCGTCGATCGTCGAGCCCAGCACCCAGCCGTGCTCGGCGGCTTCTTCGGCGGAGACGGCGATGCCGTCGCTGCCGAGCGAGCCGAGGTCGCCCTGCACGGTGCCGAGATCGAACACGTCACCCACGGTGTGCCCGTCGAACGCCGGGAAGATGTCGTTCTCCACACCGCCGACGATCGCGGGCGTCACCCGTGCCGGGCTGACCACGTCGACGTCGGGCGTCGAGCGCAACCGCTCGGCGAACTCGGGGCTGAGACCGGCAGAGTTGTCGAAGCTGCCGGACTGGACGATGTGCGTGCCCGTGAAGTCCTCGTCCAACGAACCGGCGATCGACGACTTGAACGACGCCGCGAACACGGCCATGAACCCGACCAGAGCGACGCCGATCATCAACGAGGCCGCGGTGCGTGCGGTGCGCTTCGGACTGCGCGACGCGTTGCGGGTGGCCAACTCGCCACTGATGCCACGCATGCGCAGCGGCAGGCTGAACAGCGCTGCGACCGGGCGAGCGAGCACCGGACCGAGCACCGAGATGCCGGCGAACGTGGTGAGCGCTCCGACGCCGAGCAACGCGACGTCACCGTCGATCGACCCCCACACCGTGGTGGCGCCTCCGATGGTGAGCGCCGCACCGAGGGCAGCACGGCGGCCGGACGTCGCCGACCGATCGACGTTGGCATCGCGCAGGGCGGCCATCGGTGAGATGCGGGCGGCGCGGCGGGCGGGCAGCCACGCCGACACGACGGTGACGACGAGACCCATCAGGAACGACGTGACGAGCGCACTGGCCTGGATGATGGTGGGGCCTTCCGGCATGTCGAAACCGAAGGCCGACATCATCGCCTTCAACCCGGTGGCGAAACCGATGCCGCCGGCAAGACCGAGCCCGGATGCGACCGTGCCGACGACGACTGCTTCGAGCAGCACAGAACGCTTGACCTGGCGGCCGGACGCACCGATGGCCCGCAACATCGCCATCTCCTTCGTTCGCTGGGCGACGATGATCGAGAAGGTGTTGTTGATGATGAAGGCACCGACGAACACCGCGACGCCCGCGAAGATCAGCATGATCGTGCGGAACTCGCCGAGGTTCTCGTCCATCGCGGCCTGATCCTCGGCCACCAGCGCGGCGCCGGTGATGGTCTCCACGTCGCTGCCGACGACGGCTTGCACGGCCGACATCACTGCCGACTGCGAGGCGCCGTCGTCGATGGTGGCGGCGATGGCGTCGGCCTCGCCGGGGGTTGCCAGCAGTTCCGCAGCGGTGCGGTCGGTGAACAGCACCGCGGTGGCGCCGGCAGGCGAGTCGGCGGTGCCGAACCGGGCGATGCCGCTGATCGTGAACTGTCGTGGCTCGCGCATCGACAACACGGTCGCGGTGTCGCCCGGCTCGTAGCCGGCCTTCTCCGCACTGGTCTTGTCGATCACGATCTCGTCGTCGGACGTGGGGGCACGACCGTCGAAGAGCACGTACGGGTTGAGGGCTGGCACGGTCACCCAGTTGGCACCGAAGGCCGGACTTCTCGAGACGTCGCCGACGGGCGTGCCGTCGGGTCCCACGAGCTGGGCGTAGCCGTTGATGCGGAGGGCCACCTGGTCGACACCGTCGACCGCTGCGATGCGCTCGCTCAATGAGGCGTCGAGGCGGGGGCCGGGCTCGCCGTAGCCGAGGTGGATCTCCGAAGGAGTGCGCACGTAGACGTCGACACCTTCGTTGGCGTCGGCGAGTGCCGAGTGGAACGTGGCACGGACGGTGTCCGTGAACACGAGGGTGCCGGCCATGAAGGCGACACCGAGGAACACCGCGAAGGTGGTGGTGAGCAGGCGCAGCTTGCGAGCGGCCAGCTCTTTGATGGTCATGACGAACATGTGGATCAACTCCCGAGGTGACGGATGCGGTCGAGGACGGAATCTGCGGTCGGGGCGTCGAGGTCGTCGACCACCCGGCCATCAGCGAGGAAGACGGCTCGGTCGGCGTACGAGGCGGCCACCGGATCATGGGTGACCATCACGATCGTCTGACCGAAGTCGCGCACCGCGGTGCGCATGAACGACAGGATCTCGGCGCCGGTGCGCGAGTCGAGGTTGCCGGTGGGCTCGTCGGCGAAGATGATCGCCGGCCGACCGGCGAGTGCCCGGGCGACGGCCACGCGCTGTTGCTGGCCGCCCGACAGCTCCGACGGGCGGTGACGCAGGCGGTGGCCGAGACCGACCGTGTCGACGACCAGGTCGACCCAGTCGCGATCCGGGCGACGGCCGGCGAGGCGCATCGGCAACGTGATGTTCTCCTCGGCGGTCAACGTGGGTACCAGGTTGAACGACTGGAAGATGAAGCCGATGCGATCGCGTCGCAATCGGGTGAGCCGCTTGTCGTCGAGCGTCGTCACGTCGGTGTCGCCGATGAACACGGTGCCGGAGGTGAGCTGGTCGAGACCGGCGACGCTGTGCATCAGCGTCGACTTGCCGGAACCGGACGGGCCCATGATGGCGGTGAAGCGACCGGCGTTGAACTCGACCGACACGCCGTCGAGCGCGCGGACTTCGTTCTCGCCGCGTCCGTAGACCTTGACGGCGTCGACGACTCGTGCGGCCGGGCTGAGGTGGTGCCCGTTCGTCGTGTCGATCGCAGCGCGGGCGGTGAGTGTGGTGGTGGTCATGTGGGGTGCTCCTGTGTGAAGGTGGGATGCCACCACGATCTGCTGAATCGGCGTCCGCGTCGTCGCCTTGCAGGTGGTTCGCGAATGGCCGGGCGGCGTACGTCTGGAGAGTGACGCGCACATCCATCGGAGGGTGGATGCATCCGACGGCACAATTCGTTACGGTCCGGAGGTGAACTGGTTCGACCGTCAGTTCGAGCGCGTGCGCTCGATGAGCCCCCGCGTTGCCGACCTGCTGACGGCCGCCGTCGCCATTCGGGTTTGCGTCCCCACCATCCTCGGCCAGGACATCCACGAGTCGAGCGGCGCCCTCGAGGCGGG
>CAZWCU010000064.1:0-18964 GCA_964632715.1 uncultured Bifidobacterium sp.
GGCGAACGGACGGCAGGCCATTCCCAGTTCCGTGGTGAGTGCCCGACCGGTCTCGCGCACCAGCCGCGGGATGCCGCCCCACGCGAGCCGGATGCCGAGGTCGACCTCGGGGATGGAGAAGCGGGCGGTGTCGGCAGCCACGCGCAGGTCGCAGCCCGCGGCGACGATGAGCCCGCCACCGACGCACCACCCGTGGAGACGAGCGACCGTGACCGCGCGCATCTCGTCGAGCGCACGCCCCATGCGCCACCCGACCTGACGGTCTTCCATCGGCGCCGCAGTGGAGAACGCCGAGAGGTCGGCACCGGCGGAGAACGATCGGCCGGCGCCGCTGACCACCACCACCTTCAGGTCGTGATGCTCGTCGAACCAGCGCGCCGCCAGCTCGATCTCGTGGAGCGTGTGACTGCTGAGCGGGTTCAGCTTCTCGGGACGGTTGAGCCGCAGTTCGCCGCGAGCGCCGTCGGCGGTGGCGACGATCGTGTCGAAGTCAGCAGTGTCGGAGTCAGCACTGTCGGAGTCGGTGGTGTGCATGTGAGGCCCGGTCAGTCGCAGCAGCTGTCGCGCCATCCGCAGCCGCCGCACTTGAAGTGCGCGTGTTCGGCGTGCAGCGAACCGCCGCACAGCGGACATTCAGGGTAGGTGCCGAACCGGGTGCAGCGGTCGGACGCGACGGGCGCGGGAGTGAGATCGAGGTCGGACTGCATCCGTCCAGTGTGACAGGGGCCACAGGGCGAGTCGCGGACAGCCACTCACCGACCCGGCGTTCTAGTCTTGACCCTCGGGTCAAGATGACGAGCACAGCCACCGCCCCCTTGCCACACGGCCACCGCCCCGGAAGCGCTCGCGCCGCACTTGCCTACCCGCGATTCCGGCGGATGTGGCTGGCGTCGTTCTCGTCGAGCATCGGTTCCTGGATGCAGAACGTGATGCTGCCGGTCTACGTGCTCGACCGCACCGACAGCGCCTCGATGGTGGGCGTGATGGTGTTCGCGCAGCTCGGCCCGCTGCTGTTCCTGTCCATTCCCGCCGGCGTCATCGCCGACCGCTTCGATCGCCGCAAGTGGCTGATTGCGATGCAGTTCGTGCAACTGTTCTTCTCCGCGTTGCTCGCCCCGCTCGCCGCTGCCGATGCGCCCATCTGGTCGATCTTCCTCGTCGCGCTCGGCGTCGGCATCGGCAACGCACTCAACGCGCCCGCGTGGTCGGCGCTGCTGCCCACGCTGGTGAGCCGGGAAGACCTTCCCGGCTCGGTGTCGCTGAACTCGACGATGATCAACGGCTCACGCGTCGTCGGCCCCATCATCGTCGCGGTGCTGCGCTCCGCCGGCGTGTCGATCGCGCAGATCTTCCTCATCAACGCCGTCACCTACCTGTTCGTGGTGGGCGCACTGCTGCGTACGCCCGTTCCCCCACCCGCGAAGGTGGCGCACGCCGCGGGGTGGCGTCAGCTCACCGCCGGCATCCAGATCGCGCGCGCCAACCCGGCAGTGTGGCGACTGCTCATCACGCTGTTCACGTTCTCGCTGCTCTCGCTGCCCTACGTGGGGTTGTTCGCCGCGGTGGTACGCCTGAACTTCGGGGTCGAGAAGAACTCCACCACCTACGAGTGGATCTACGCCACCTGGGGTCTGGGAGCAGCACTCGGTGGCCTCGCCATCGGCACCATCTTCGTCGGCTTCGACAAGCGCACGCTCATCCGCTACGGGTTCGCCGCGTTCGCCGTGTGCCTCACGTTGTTCGCCGCCGGTCGCACCCCAACTCACGCGTTCGCCGCGGGCGCCGTGCTCGGCTTCGCCTACTTCGCCACGACCACGTCGATGAACACCGTGCTGCAGAGCCGGCTCGCAGATCACGAACGCGGTCGCGTGATGTCGCTGTGGTTCATGGCATTCGGTGGCACGGTGCCGCTCGGCAACCTCGTGTTCGCTCCGCTGATCGACGTCGTCGGCGCGCGTTGGGTGCTGTTCGGTGGCGCGCTGTGGGCGTTGTTCCTGGCGTGGTGGTGCAACATCGAGCGCGTCGACGCGCTAGCCGAGCAGCAGGGCGGCCGCCACGCGCTCGAGCCCGACCACACGGCTAGCTTTGACGAGCACGGCATCTCCGCCGGCGAGTGAGCCCAGCGCGGCCACGGGGTCGGGAACCGGCGTGATGCCGTAGAGGTCGGTGCCCACCGCCAGCACGTCGATGCCACGTCCGTGTGCGTACTCCACGATGGCCCGGTGCTCGGCCGCCGCGTCGGAGATCTCGGCCATCAACCCGAGCACGGCGATGCGACGCGTGGCCGGCAGGTCGGCCAACGCGTCGAGCGCAGCGCGCATGCTGGTGGGGTTCGCGTTGTAGCTGTCGTTGAGCACGGTGGCGCCGCCGGCGGTTCGCAGTACCTCCATGCGCATCGCGGTGAGGCCGATGTCGGCGAGCGCCGCCGCGCCCTCATGCAGGTCGCCACCCACCGCGCCCACGCACGCCAACGCGGCGGCCGCGTTGTGCGCCATGTGCCGGCCACTCACCCCGAGGTGCACGTGGCACGCGCCCCACGGCGTGTGCAGCTGGAACGACGGGCGGGCGATCTCGTCGATGTGCAGATCGGTGATGCGCACGTCGGCGTCGTCGCCCTCGCCGTAGAGCAGCACCGGCGCCGCCGACACTGCGGCCATCGCGCGCACGCGGACGTCGTCGGCGTTGAGGATGGCGAGGCCGTGGGCGGGCAGCGCGGTGACGAGTTCAGCCTTGGCGCGAGCAACGCCGTCGATGCCGCCGAGGCGATCGCTGTGCGCCTCCGCCACTCTGGTGACCACGCCGATGGTGGGCCGCGCGATGGCGCACAGCTCGGCGATCTCGCCGAGGCCGCGCATGCCCATCTCCAGCACCAGCACCTCGGTGAGCTCGGGTGTGTTGAGCAGCGTGGTCGGCAGACCTTGCTCGTTGTTGAAGCTGCGCTCGTTCGCCCACGTGCGTCGGCTGGCCGCGAGGGCTGCCCACGCGAGGTCCTTCGTCGACGTCTTGCCGACCGAGCCGGTGATGCCGATGACCGGTCCGTCGAACGAGGCCCGCTGCGCGGCAGCGAGCGCCATCAGCGCGCGCAACGTGTCGGGCACCTCGATCGACGTGCCTCCCCTCGGGGCCTGCGAGGTGAGCGTCGCGACTGCGCCTCTCGCGAGTGCGGCGTCGATGAAGTCGTGACCGTCTCGCTCGGCGACCAGCGGCACGAACAGCTGACCGGGCTGCACGACGCGCGAGTCGAACGACACCCCGTCGATCTCGACGTCGGGTCCGTGCAACCGGCCACCGGTGGCGGCCGCCACCATTTCCGCTCTGAAACGCATCGCTGCCTACGGTACCGTCGGGGTCGCATGGCTGCCTCCGCCTCCGAACCCGTCGACGACTCACACCCCGATCCCACGCACGACTCGCGCATCGACCTGATCGTCATCTTCGGTGGCCAGTCGGCCGAGCACGACGTCAGCTGCACCACGGCGGCACACGTGCTGAAGGCTGCCGACCCGGCGAAGTACCGCATCACGCCGATCGGCATCTCGCGCGACGGCAGCTGGGCCGTTGCCGCGCAAGCGCTGGCCGCACTGAGCGAAGGCCCGCACGCACTACCCGGCCGTCTCGACCCCGCGGGCGACACGGTGGCGCCCACCGCGGCCATCTCCCCCAGATCGCCGACTGGCACCACCTCGTCGGGGCTCCCCGCGGCCGGCGGGCGCACCGTCGTGCTGCCGCTGCTGCACGGCCCGCTCGGTGAGGACGGCACGGTGCAGGGCATGCTCGAACTGGCCGGCGTCGCCTACGTGGGCACCGGCGTGCTCGGCTCCGCGGTGGCGATGGACAAGGCGATGGCCAAGCAGGTCGCCGCGATCAACGGCATCCCGCAGGCTCGCTACCTCGCGTTCCGAGCGCACGAGCTGACGCCGTCGTCGCCCGCTCGGATCGCCGAGGAGCTGGGGCTGCCCGTGTTCGTGAAGCCCGCCAACATGGGTTCGTCGGTGGGCGTGTCGAAGGCGAAGACGGTCGAAGCGCTGCGCGATGCCATCGAGGTCGCGCTGTCGTACGACGAGTGGATCGTGGTCGAGGAGGCCATCGTCGGGCGCGAGATCGAGGTCGCCGTGCTCGGCAACCTGGCACCGCGTGCGAGCGTGCCGGGCGAGATCGTGCCCGCCGCCGAGTTCTACGACTATGCCGACAAGTACGTCGACGACGGGTCGCAGGCGCTCATTCCCGCGCCGCTGACCGCGGAGCAGACCGCCGAGGTGCAGGCGCTCGCGCTGAAGGCGTTCACTGCCCTGCGCGGCGAAGGGCTGTCGCGGGTCGACTTCTTCTTCGAGGAGGACGGTCGCGGCTTCCTGCTCAACGAGATCAACACGATGCCCGGCTTCACCCCGATCTCGATGTACCCGAAGCTGTGGATCGCGAGTGGCCTCAGCTATCGCGAACTGATCGACGAGCTCGTCGAACTCGCGCTCGAACGCCAGTCGCGCCAACGCCGCAACACGGCGCTCTGACATGCCCGCCCGTCGCACCGCTCGGTGTGCTGCGGTGCTGACTGTCGTACTGGTCGTGCTCGCCGGGTGCTCGTCGTCGGAGAGCAGCACTCCCACGGGCCCGATCGTGAGCGGCACGCTCGCCGGACCCGACAACAACTGCCTCGACGACCCCGGCACCGTCAGCGGCACGCTGCGCGAGTGGTACTCCGACATCTACAACGGCATGCTCACCCTCGACGCTCCCTGGCAGCAAACCGTGTCCGACCGCGGCGATGCGATCGAGCAGGTCATCGACCAGGCGGTCATCGATCTCCTGCCGGGGTTCGAGGCGATCGGCATCGGCGAGCGCATCGACACCGACGGTACGTGCGTCACCGTCCGGGGCATCACCTACGATCGCGCCGACGGCGCACGCGTCGTGGTCACCATCTGGCGGCCTGGTCGACTCGGTGAACGACTCGGCGTGCCGATGGTCGCACCACCCACCGACGTCGACGACAGCAGCCTGGCCGTGGAGTCGGCGCACTTCACCACGGCACTTGCCGTGGCTGATGACGGCACCAGTGTGCTGCTCATCGCCTACGGGGCCTTCCAGCAGACACGAATGCAGGGCTGGCCGACCACGATGATGGCCCCCACCAACATGCCGGCACCCGGCCCCACACCGGCAACCGCGGACCAGGCGGTCGCCATCGCCGCCGCAGTGTTGGCAGCCGCACTCGACCGCTGACGCCACGACTCACGAGGACCGGAACGCGGCAGCGCAGCGTCGAGTTGGTAGACCAGCAGCATGGATACCGAGTTGGCCTGCCCGATCTGCACGATGACCGACGTCCTCGTCACCGACACCGGACACGCGGAGTGCATGACGTGCGGGCACGAGTGGGAAGCCGAGGTCGCCGACCCCGACGCGCTGGCCGAAGTGCGCGATTCCAACGGCACGGTGCTGCACGACGGCGACTCGGTCGCGGTGATCAAGGATCTCAAGCTCAAGGGTTCGTCCGACACGCTGAAGGTCGGCACCAAGATCAGCAACATCCGGCTCGTCGCCGGCGACCACGAGGTGGACTGCAAGGTCGCGGGTCGGGGCATCCTGCTCAAGGCCAAGTTCCTGAGGAAGGTCTGACCGTCCGCGCAGTACTGTTCGGCGGATGACGTCCGCCGACACCGCCGCCCCCACCGCTCCCGGCTTCGATGCGCAACGCGCCATACGCGATCTGCGCGAGCTGGCCAACCGCACCGGCGGCCCGGCGGGTTCACGCCGGCTGTGCTGGACGCCGGAGTGGGCCGAGGCGCGGGCGATGCTGCGCGAGGAGCTGTCGACGCTGCCCGTCGAGGTGGAGCAGGACGAGGCCGGCAACCTGTGGGCGTACCTGAAGGGGCGTAGCGCCGAGACCGTGGTGGTCGGCTCGCACCTGGACTCGGTTCCCGCGGGTGGTTGGCTCGACGGCGCCCTCGGAGTGATGGGTGGGCTGGAGGTGCTGCGCTCACTGGCGGCCGCGCCCGAGCCGCCGCAGCGCACGTTCGCGCTGGTCGACTGGGCCGACGAGGAGGGCGCTCGCTTCAGCCGCAGCCTGTTCGGCTCGGCGGCCGTGGTCGGCACGCTCGACATCGACATCGTGCGTGAGCTGAAGGACCGGTGGGGCAACCTGCTGCCCGAGGTGGTGGCCGAGCACGGCGTCTCGCTCGACGCCATCGAAGGCTGTCGCACCCGCATGACCGACGTGGTCGCCTACCTGGAACTGCACATCGAGCAGGGACCCATCCTGGAGCACGAAGGCCTCGGCATCGGCGTGGTCACCGGCACCTACGGCATCGAACGCGAGCGCCTGATCTTCAGCGGTCAGGCCGCGCACGCGGGCACGATGCCGATGGGCATGCGCCGCGACTCGCTGCGCGCGATGAGCCGCTTCGCACTCGAGCTCGCCGAGATCGGCGCGCGTCACGGCGGCGTCACCACGGTCGGCAGCGTGTCGTGCTGGCCCGGCGTGGTCACTGCCGTTGCCGGCACCACCACGTGCACGATGGACATGCGGCACATCTCCGCCGAGTTGCTCGCCACCATGTTCGAGGAGATGAAGGCGGCCGCGCACGCTGCCGCCGAGGCAGAGGGGTGCACCGTCGAGTTGGAGCACATCTTCCGCATCCCGCCGATGATCTTCGACCCGAAGCTGGTCGACAGCGTGCGCCGCGCGGTAAAGGCCGTCGAGGGCCACGAGTTCGAGCTGCCCAGCGGCGCGCTGCACGACGCGTCGGAGATGGCTCGCGTGGTGCCCACCGCGATGGTCTTCACCTCCTCGATCGCCGGCCTCTCGCACACCAAGGAAGAGGACACGCCCGACGAGCACCTCGCGATGGGCATCACCGCCTTCCACCAGGCCGTGATGGAAGCCGTCAACGCGCCGTCGTGAGCGAGCCCGTGCCCGAGTTCGAGTTCGACGCAGTGGTGTGGCAGTGGCAGGGCGATGGTCCCTCGACGTGGCGGTTCGTCACGCTGCCGTTCGACCTGACCGACGAGATCGACGACCTCACCACCGGGCGCCAGGGTGGGTTCGGCTCGGTGAAGGTGGAGGTCACCATCGGGCGCACCACCTGGTTGACGTCCGTCTTCCCGTCGAAGGAGCAGAAGTCGTTCATCCTCCCGGTGAAGGCCGCCGTCCGCAAGGCCGAAGGTCTCGCCGACGGCGACACCGCCACCATCACCCTCCGCCTCGTCAGCCTCGCCTGATCCCGACCGACCCATCCGAGGCTTTCCTCCAAGTCGCCCTGCTCCGAGGCTTTGTGCGGGCAAACCCTGGACGTGAGCCTCGGAAGGCGCCCAGCTGGAGGAAAGCCTCGGATACGGGGTCAGGGGGCGAGGGCGGCTTTGAGGAAGGCGAGGAGCTCGGTGCGCAGGCGGCGCAGCTCGGCGGTGGTGGGTGACCAGCCGACGGCGCGCAGCACCTCCGGCTCGGTGGCGATGCCGGTGACCGTGGCGTAGCAGAGCGCGGCCACCAGGCGCGGGTCGCCCTGGCGGAGTCGGCCGCGATCCATCTCCTTCTGCAGGTAGACGACGGCGCGGTCGACGAGCGGCGACAGCTCCGCGTGGAAGCGCTCCCCCACCGCGGGCGACAGCCGGCTGACTTCACGGATGAGCCCGAGCAGCGACGGTCGACGGACGGCCGGGCGGAACACGGCCCGCACGACGGCGTCGATGCGGTCGAGCGGGTCGTCGGTGGTGGCGCGGATGGCCGCTTCGATCGACACGGTGAGCTGCAGCGCGGCCTGCACGAGCACCGCCTGCACCAGGTCGTCCTTGGACGGGAACCAGTACAGCAAGGTCTGCTTCGCCACGCCCACCTCGGCGGCGATGACGTCGAGCGACACGGCCTCCACGCCGCGCAACCCGAACAGGTCGGTGGCCGCATCGAGGATGCGCTCACGCGTGTCACGTGCCATGGACACTCTCTCTACCACATCTCTCTACCACATGGTAGAGAGATGTGGTAGACATGTCGTTCGGAGAGGGGCCGCATTGATTGCCGAACAGCTCGCGAACAAGCGAATCGCCATCACCGGCAGCACCGGGTTCGTGGGCACCGCGCTCGTCGAGCGGCTGCTGCGCAGCGTGCCCGACTGCACGCTGGTGCTGCTCATCCGCCCCAGCAAGCGCCACGACCCCACCGAGCGGGCGCGCCGCGAGATCTTCAAGAACAACGCGTTCGACCGGCTGAAGGCCGAGCTCAAGGACCCCGCGGTCCACCCCGGCGGCGAGACCTTCGACGAGATGGTCGCCCGCCGCGTCGTCGCCATCGGCGGCGACGTCAGCGCCGACGGGCTCGGCCTCAACGACGTCGACGCGCCGATCTTCGCCAGCTGCGACACCATCATCCACTCGGCGGCCGCGGTCAGCTTCGACAGCCCGCTCGACAGTGCGGTGGAGATCAACCTGATGGGCCCGGTGCGGATTGCGCAGACCTGCCACTCGCTCGGCATCACGCCGCACATGGTGGGGGTCAGCACCTGCTACGTCGCCGGCAACCGGCGCGGCAACGCACCGGAGGCGCTGGTCAGCGAGGGCCACTGGGACATCGGGCTCAGCTGGAAGAAGGAAGTCGCCGCCAGCCGTCGCTTGCGTGGCGACATCGAGGCGCAGAGCCGCAGCAGCGAACAGCTCACCCACTTCCGCAACGAAGCTCGCAAGGAGCTCGGCGCGGCCGGCGGTCCCGCACTCGCGGGCAAGACCGAGAGCCTGCGCGAGGCGTGGGTGAAGGCGCAGCTGGTCGAGGCCGGCCGTTCCCGCGCCGCCAGCGTCGGCTGGCCCGACGCCTACGCCTACACCAAGGCGCTCGGCGAGCAGGCCCTCACCGAGGTGAAGGGCAACGTGCCGGTCAGCATCGTGCGGCCGAGCATCATCGAGAGCGCGCTGGCCGAGCCGTTCCCGGGCTGGATCCGCGGCTTCCGCATGGCCGAGCCGGTCATCCTCAGCTACGCCCGCGGGTTGTTGAAGGAGTTCCCCGGCGTGCCGGAGGGCACCGTCGACGTCATCCCTGTCGACATCGTGGTCGCCGCCATCATCACCGTGGCCGCGGCCGGTCCCGAGCGTGCGGCGCCCATCACGCAGGTCGCGAGCGGCGGCATCAACCCGTTGAAGTACAAGCTGCTCGTCGACAACGTGCGTGCATGGTTCACGAAGCATCCGCTGTACGACAACGAGGGTCAGCCGATCGTGGTGCCCGAGTGGCAGTTCCCCGCACGCGGCCGCGTGAAGGAGCAGCTGGAACGCGCGCAGAGCATCATCGGCAAGACCGAGCGCGTGCTGCAGGCGCTGCCGTTGCGCGGCAAGCAGGCGGCGTGGGCGGCGAACCTCGAGGAGAAGAAGAACGAGATCGACCGCGCGTACGAGTACGTGCAGCTCTACGGCCTCTACACCGAGTGCGAGGCCATCTATCAGGTCGACAAGCTCATCGCGATGTGGGACACGCTCGACGCCGTCGATCAGGCCGCGTTCAACTTCGACCCGCGCAGCGTCGACTGGCCCACGTACATCAGCACCATTCACCTGCCGTCGATCGTGCACCACTCGCGTGCGAAGGTCACGCCCGGCAAGAGCAAGATCGACCGCGCCGCACGACTGCGCAAGTCGGTGCTCTCGCCCGATCGCCACGTGGCCGCGTTCGACCTGGAGAACACGCTCATCTCCAGCAACGTGGTGGAGAGCTACTCGTGGCTCGCCACTCGCCGGCTGAACACGCCCGAGCGCATCCGCTACGTGTTGCGCACGCTGGCCGAGGCACCCACGCTCAGCAAGATCGACCGCAAGGACCGCAGCGACTTCCTGCGCTTCTTCTACCGCCGCTACGAAGACGCACCCGTGGCACAGATCGCCGAGGACTCGCAGGAGCTGCTCAGCCAGCTGATCCTCGCCAAGTCGTTCCCCGCCGGCCTTCGCCGAGTGCGCGAGCACCGGGCGCTCGGCCACCGCACCATCCTCATCACCGGCGCGCTCGACTTCGCCGTCGAGGGCCTGCGCCCGCTGTTCGACGAGATCGTCGCGGCGAAGATGACCGTGCGACCCGACGGCACGTACAGCGGCAACCTGGCCGAGGTGCCGCCCACCGGCGAGACTCGCGCCGAGATCCTCGCCGACTACTGCGCGAGCGAAGGCCTCAAGCTGGAGGAGAGCATCGCGTACGCCGACAGCACCAGCGACCTGCCGATGCTGGAAGCCGTCGGCTTCCCCGTGGCCGTGAACCCCGAGACCCGTCTGGCCGCCATCGCCCGCAAGCGCGGCTGGCTGGTGGAGGACTGGGCCAAGGCCAGCGGTGCCCCCAAGATGTTGCTGCCCCTCGGCCCGATGATGGCCGAACACGAGCGTCGCAAGTCGTTCACCGGCAAGTCGTTCACCGGCAAGTCGTTCAGCGGCGGTTCCCGATGAGCCCCCTCCAGCTTTGGCGTTCACACGCCCACATCGGGCACCCCACCGCCAAAGCTCACCGGGGAGTGCAGCGATGAGCCGGCTGGTGTTCTCTCGCAAGCCGGCACGGTTCGCGATGGCGCGTCTCGCGGGCGCCATCATGCCCGGCGCTGGCGCGTCGGTCGGGCCGCTCGACCTGGAACCCGACGAGCAGCTGCCGCTGCCCACCCCCGAGTGGCTGCGCCTGCGCACGCGCATGGCCGGCATCTGCGGCAGCGACCTGTCGCTCATCGACGGCACCGCGTCGGCCTACTTCGACCCGTTGGTGAGCTACCCGTTCACGCCCGGCCACGAAGTGGTGGCCACGGTGGCCGGCAGCGACCGCCGAGTGGTGCTGGTGCCGGTGCTGTCGTGCGTCACTCGCGGCATCACGCCGGTGTGTCACGCGTGCGAGGCGGGGCAGATCAACCTCTGCGAACGAGTCGCGTTCGGTCATCTGCAGCCCGGTCTGCAGAGCGGCTTCTGCGCCGACACCGGTGGCGGCTGGGCGCACGAGATGGTCGCCCACCCCAGCCAGCTCATCGACGTGCCCGCCGACTTCAGCGACGAAGCCGCCGTGCTCATCGAGCCCACCGCGTGCGCCACGCATGCGGCCGCGCGATACACCGGCGAGCAGACCGTCATCATCGGCGCGGGCACGCTCGGGCTGCTCACGCTCGCGGCCATCACCGCCACGCGCGACAAGGACCGCAAGGCGCCGATCGTGGTCACCGCGCGCTACGCCGAGCAGAAGCGGCTCGCCAAGCAGCTCGGCGCCGACGTGGTGTGCGCCAGCGACGAGATGCCGCGCTACGTGCGCTCCGCCACCAACTCGCTCGTGATGGGCGACCAGCTCACCTGCGGTGCGCCGCACGTGATCGACTGCGTCGGCAGCAGCGACTCGCTGCAGCAGGCGCTGCAGGTGGTGGCCCCCGGCGGCGAGGTGCAGGTGGTGGGCATGCCCTCCAACGTGTCGCTCGAGCTCACGTCGCTGTGGCAGCGGGAGACCTCCATTCGCGGCTGCTACGCCTACACGCACGCCGATTTCCACACCGCGATCGACGTCATCCGTCATCACGATCTCGGCCGGCTGGTGTCGGCCACGTACGCCCTGACGGACTACACCGACGCGATCGCACATGCGGCCGCGGCCGGTCGCCGAGGCGCGGTCAAGGTTGCCTTCGACCTGCGCGACGGCTCTGAAGCGAGAGGTTCCTGACATGCCCCGTCCCGGATTCGTCCTCGAAGTGGATCGGTCGACGCCGTCCATCATGTTCTGGCGAGGTGAGAACTTCAGCCTGGAGAAGCTCCCCGCCGGTCGCAGCCGCGTGGTGTACCCGCCCGAGCCGCTCGACGCCATCGACGACATCGACGGCGCCATCCGTCACGCACTGCTCAACCCGCACGGACAGGACCCGCTGCCCGCGCAGCTGTTCCCCGGCATGAAGCTCACCATCGCGTTCGACGACGTGAGCCTGCCGTTGCCGAAGATGCGCCGTCCCGACACGCGCCAGCGCGTCATCGAAGCCGTGCTCGACCTGGTCGCCGCGGCCGGGGTCGACGACGTGCACCTCATCGCCGCACTCGGCCTGCACCGCCGCATGCACGAGTACGAGTTGCGTCACGCGCTCGGCGATCGCATCTACGACTCGTTCCACCCGCGCGGCATGCTTTACCAGCACGACGCGGAGGACCACGACAACCTCGCGATCGTCGGCACCACCGACCACGGCGAGGTGCTCGAGATCAACAAGCGGGCCGCCGACAGCGATCTGATCATCTACGTCAACATCAACTCGGTGTCGATGGACGGTGGGTGGAAGAGCATCACCACCGGCCTCGCCAGCTACCGCTGCCTGAGCCACCACCACAACCCCGAGACGCTGGAGAACACGCGCAGTCTGATGGGTCATCGCCACCAGAGCGCATTGCACACCAGTGTGTGGCGACTGGGCAAGGTGCTCAAGGACAACGGTCCGAAGATCTTCCAGATCGAGACCACGCTCAACACCGACATGTTCCCGGCGCCGTTCGACTTCCTGAGCAAGCGCGAGTGGGAGTGGACGGCGAAGGATCGCGCGACGTTCCTCGCCACCACCAAGTCGCTGAACCGCACGCCGATCAAGCTCGCGCGCAAGATCTTCCACAACATGGAGAGCCCGCACCAGATGACGTCGGTGCAGGCCGGCGACACCGACGAAGTGCACAAGATCACGCTCGAGAAGGTGTACGAGCAGCAATTGGTCGACGTGGTCGGGCAGACCGACATCCTCACCATGGGCATCCCCTACGTGTGCCCGTACAACCCCGACGGCGTGATGAACCCCATCCTGGTGATGTGCATGGGGCTCGGCTACCTGTTCAACATGTACCGCAACAAGCCGCTGGTCCGTGAGGGCGGGGTCATCATCATGACCCACCCCTGCTACCGCGACTTCAACCCGGTGCACCACCCGAGCTACATCGACTTCTTCGAGCAGGTGCTCGCCGACACCACCAACCCGGCCGAGATGTCGCGCAAGTGGGAGCAGCAGTACGCCGAGGACGAGTGGTACAAGCACCTGTACCGCACCGGCAACGCGTACCACGGCGTGCACCCGTTCTACGCGTGGTACTGGGGAGCGCACGGGCTGCAGCACGCGGGCAAGGTGATCATCGTCGGCGGCGACCCGCCCACCGTGCGCCGCCTCGGCTTCACGCCCGCGAGCACGATGGACGACGCGTTCGAGATCGCCAGCGACGTGGTCGGCCGCGATGCCACCATCACCCACCTCCACGCACCGGCGCTGCTCGTCGCCGACGTGCAGTAGGCCACCCAGGATCGACCACCCATGAAGCGCTCCGCCCCCACTCGTCTCAGCTCGGTCGGTCAACTTCGCCGCGCCGCCAAGCTGGGCGACATGGCCAGCTCGGCCGTGCAGGCGGCGTTGAAGCCCGCCAAGGGGCTCGGCTTCCCGTACCGCAAGCCGAGCATCCCCAAGGGAATGGTGGTGCCGCCCGACGTCAGCACGCTCGGCGCCAACTTCGAGACCGGGTGGGCGCGGTCCGCGCCGGCGAAGGCCACGCGGACCATCCTCGCCAACGGCCCGATCCGCGCGTTCGTGCGCGTGGTGGCCAGCCCGGAGATCGTCGGGCTCGATCGCCTCGCCGACCTGAAGCGGATGGACGAGCCACCGGCCGTCATCTTCGCCCCCAACCACCACAGTCACGTCGACACGCCGCTGATGATCACCGCCGTGCCGGAGCCGTGGCGCTCACAACTCGTGATCGCTGCCGCGGCCGACTACTTCTTCGACACGCGCGTGAAGGGCACGCTCGCCGCGCTCACGCTCAACGCGTTCCCCATCGACCGCGAGGTCACCAGCCGCAAGAGCAGCGACGAGCTGCGCCGGCTCATCGACGACGGCTGGAGCCTGGTCATCTTCCCCGAGGGCGGTCGCTCCCCCGACGGCTGGGGTCAGGACTTCAAGGGCGGCGCCGCCTACCTGGCCAACCGCACCAACGTGCCGGTGATCCCCGTGTTCATCGACGGCACGGGCAGCATCTTCGGCAAGGGCATGAAGCGCCCGAAGGCGGGCAAGAGCAAGGTCGTCTTCGGCGCACCGCTGTTCCCCATCGAGGACGAGAGCACGCGCCGGTTCAACGCTCGCATCGAGGCAGCGGTCACCGCGCTCGGCGACGAGGCGCTCACCGACTTCTGGACCGCGCGTCAGCGGGCGGCGAAGGGCACCAACCCCAAGCTCACCGGGCCGGAGTACAACGGCTGGCGCCGCCAGTGGGCGCTCGCCGAGCACCGCAAGCTGGGCAAGGCCGGTCAGCGCCGCCGTCAGAACCGCCGCTGGCCCGACCTCGGCTGAGGGCTCACTTCGGCGTTCACATTCGGTGCTACCGCACTGCAGCGCCGACTTCGGTCAGGTGAGCAGGTCGCCGAGCGCGGCTTCCAGTCGTGCCACCCGCTCCTCGAGCTGCGCGATCCGCTCACTCGTGCTGGAGCCTCCACCCGACGAGCCGGCGGCGTGCGACACCTCTGCTTCCTCCGCGAGCAACTGCTGCCAGCGCGCTTCCTTGTGACCGGGGAGGCGTTCGAGCAGCTGCGCGTGACCGGCAGCTAACAGGTCGCGCAACGCCGCCTCGACGGCTTCGACCGTGTCGAACCGGTGCAGCCGCTCGGTGCGCGTGCGCAGCTCGGCCGCCGTCTGCGGGCCGCGCAGCATCAGCACGGCGAGCACCGCCGACGACTCCGGCGTGAGACCCCACGCTTCGTCGGCCACCTGCCGATAGCGGGTGACGCTGCGCCCGTGCGACGGGTGCACGAAGCGCAGCATCCCCTGCGACTTCAACCCGGTGAGCGTGGCTTCCACCTCGTGGTCGGCCACGTGCATCACCGGGTCGCGCGACGTCGACTGGTTGCACGCGAGCACGAGCGCGTTGAGCGTGAGCGGATACTGGTCCGGAGTCGTGCGTTCCTTCTCCATCAGGCTGCCGAGCACACGGCCTTCGATCACGGTGAGCATGCCGTCACGCTACGCCCGTCGCCCGCGACCCGACCCGGTCGACCGCTCGCGTCTGCGCACTTCCGCCCGCCACGCGGGCGAAAGTGCTCAGACGCTGGAGTTCAGCCGACGGTCTGCGGCAGCACGCCCTGCACGTCGACGAGCATGTGCGTGCCGGTGCTGACGTAGATGCAGACCTTGCCGCCGGTACCGGTCTCGACCACGACGTGGTTGTTCACCGTGGTCGGAGCAAGCATGTTGACCACCGACACGCCCGGCCGCGTCTGCCCGCACGGATAGGCGGTGACGAACCCGTTGCCGGGCGACTGGATGGCGGCGATGTTGAGGATGACCGTCTGATCGCCGGCGGGCACGTTGCCGCGACCGGAGACGGTGAGCTCCACCGTGCTGCCGGCGGGGCGCAGACCCTGCGCCTCGAACTGGCCATCGACCGTCTCGCCGCCCGTGCGCGTGTCGAGCAGGCGGGCGGGTGTGAGCCCCACGTAGGTGGACGCCGCATCGAAGTAGCCGACCGCATCGGCGAGCAGATGGGTCTGGCGGCTGGAGTCGATGCACACCTCACCGTCGGCCGAGAGCGTGACGATGGTCTGGCTGGCCTTGGTGACACCGGACTGGTAGTTCGACACCGACGCGTTCGGTGCGCCGACGTCGCACGGGTAGGCGAGCAGGTAGCCGCTGCCCACTTGGCTGGTAGCGGTGATGTTGAGCACGACCGACTTCGCGTCGGCGGGGATGTCGCCGCGACCGGCGAGGTCGAGGGTGACCGAACCGCCCGCGGGCACCACGCCCGTCTTCTCGAACTGGTCGTCGATGGTCTCACCCGCGGGGCGGGTGTCGAGCATGCGTTGCGGCACGATCGGCGCCAGCTCGGAGCCGGCGGGGAAGAAGCTGAGTGCGTCGACCAGGACGTGAGTGACGGCGCTGGTGAACAGGCACACCGTTCCCGTGGCACTGAGCTTGGAGATGGCGAGGTTGGCCGACGTCTTTCCGGCCGTCATGTTCAACGACGAGGCCGACGGCTGGTCGGCGTCGCACGGCCATGCGGTGATCCAGCCACCGGCCGCCGAGCTGACGGCGGTGATGTTGAGCACCACTGCCTCCGCATCGGCGGGGATGGTCTGACGGCCACCGATGTCGAGTTCGAGCACCGAGCCGGCGGCACGGAGGCCGCCGCCCTGGAACAGGCCGTCGGCCGTGACGCCTGCAGGGCGAGTGTCGAGCAGTCGCGCCGGCAGCGGCTCGGTGAACGAGGTCTCGAAGACGCGGAACGCAAGCTCGTCGGGAGGGACGTTGGGGGTGACCGTGGTGAAGTTGTACACGGTGGACGTGAAGATCGCCCGTGCACCACCGGCGGCCATCTGGGCCTGCAGCGTGTAGCCGTTGGGGATGGCGCTGCCGATCGGCTCGGTGAGCACCATCCGGGTGTCGGCCGCGAGGTCGTACACCACGGGTTGCGGCGCGTTCTGCGGGCTGCCGTTGACGGTGGACGACACGTTCTCGATCACCATCACCAGTGCACCGGCGCCACCGATCGACGGTCCGGAGTAGGGGGCGTCGGACGACGGCGTGCTCGACACCAGCACCGTCTGGGCGGTGTCGAGGTGGCGCACGTACACCCTGTTGCCGGTGGTGGTGACGCCGCTGACGAGATGCGATGCCATCGAGGTGAACACGACGTGGCGACCGTCGGGCGAGATCTCCGGCTCGATCGACGAGCCGTTGGTGAGCGCCCCGCCGTCGAAGCGCTGACTCGCGCGCACCGCGGTGTTGGCCGCACGGTTGTACACCCACACCTCGGCAGTGCCACCGGCGAGCGGGTACGTGACCCACGCCGCGTAGCGGCCGTCGCTGGAGAGGCGGATGGTGCTGCTCTGACGCTGCGTGCCGAGCTCGAAGTCGGGCAACAACGCGTCGGGCTGCTGCCAGGTGTTGGCCACCCGGTCGAAGATGAACGACCCGCTGTCGGCGAAGAGCCCCGAGGTTCCCGCGAACGCGAGGTAGCGACCGTCGCCGCTGATGTCCTCCAGGGAGAACGTCCAGTTGGCCGGCGCGTTCACGAGTGGCACCACCGCGTAGGCGCCACCCGCGACCGTGTAGGTGTAGACGTCGAGATCGCCGTTGGTGTCGCCCGGTACCAGCGCGTCGAACGTGATGAAGAAGATGACGGAGCCGTCGGCTGTGAGGTGCGGCTTCTGCATGCCGCCGGGCAGCACGTCGGTGGCGCCGTTGAGCAGGTTGATGCGTGAGTCGGGCGAGCCCGACGCCCACTCTCCGGTGAGCGCGTACACGCCGTTCGTGCTGATGTCGAACAACGAGCGGCCCAGCGCGTCGACCTCCGTGGACGGCACCGCATCGAGGGTGGTGGCCGCCGACACGGGCGACGCCGGCAGCGCGAGCACTCCGGTGAGCATGGCTCCGACGAGTGCGGCAACGGTCGCGACTGAGCGTTTCATCATGTCTCGCACCCTAGGGGACGCCCGGAATCGCGTCTGCGCGACCCCGGCGACGCTGCCTGTGCGCAGACGCACGGTGCGAGGTGCCAGGCTGGCAGCATGATCCGACTGCGACAGGTGGCCCTCGTGGCGCACGATCTCGATGCCGTGGTGAGCGAGCTCTGCGAGCGGCTGGGCCTCACGGTCTGTTACCGCGATCCGGGCGTCGGCGCGTTCGGCCTGCACAACGCGCTGATGATGATCGGCGACCAGTTCCTGGAGGTGGTGTCACCCACGGCCGAGGGCACCACCGCGGGGCGTCTGCTGGACAAGCGCGGCGGCGATGGCGGCTACATGGCCATCTACGAGGTCGACGACCTCGATCGCCGGGAGGCGGCGCTCACCGACCTCGGCGTGCGCATCGTGTGGCGCGGCGACTTCCCCGCCATCCGCGGCAGGCACCTGCACCCTGCCGACGTCGGCGGCGCCATCGTCAGCATCGATCAGCCGAATCCCAACGGCGCGTGGCTGTGGGGTGGCCCGGACTGGAAGGCACACGACGACGTGAGTGTCGTCACGGCCATCGCCGGTGTGACGATCGGCGCTGCGAACCAGCAGGCGATGCGGGCTCGTTGGCAGCAGTGCGGAGTCGCGCATGCCGTGCGCTTCCGGCCCGCCGGCGAGCGCGGCGAGGGGATCGACGAGTTGGAGCTGGTGGCCACCGATCGCGAGCGCGCCGGCGAGACGATGCAGCTGTGTGGCGTGACGGTTCGCCTGGTGTGAGAACGCCGAACGACCTGCCGCTGAGCCGAACTGCCTCGAACGAGTTGCCTCGAGCGACCTGCGTCAGGCGCAGGGGATGATGATCTTCACGCCGACGATGAAGGCGCTGTATCCCTTGGTGTTCACGTTGGCGGCGTCGAGCTGCTCGAGCGTGACGTCGAACTTGTTGGCCACCCTGCTCGGCAGGTCGCCCTCGACGATGGTGTAGCTGCCGGCGGTGCAACCACCAGCGGGCGCCAAGGTGGTGGCGGGCTGCGTGGTGGTGGCGGCAGGATCTGCGCCGAGCGTGGTGGTGGTGTCGGGCGTGGAGCCGGGCAGCACCGCACCAGCGGGGATCTTGATGACGAGGTCGACGTAGAACGCCGAGTATCCGGCCGTGTCGAGGTTCGCGTTGTTGAGCGCTTCCAGCGTGATGCCGAACTTCTTCGCGACGTTGACCGGCACGTCGCCGGCCACGATCGTGTAGTCGGTGACGGTGGTGGTGACCTCGCCGGCCGTGCCGCCACCGGCGACGGTGGTGGGCGGCAGCGTGCTCTGCGTGGGAGCGAGCGTGGCGAACGAGGTGGGCCCCATGGTGGCGGCAGTGGTGCTGCCGGCCGTGCCGGAGTCGCCACACGCGCTGAGAAGTGCTGCCGCGGCAACGACGATGGGGAACACACGTTTCACTTGCATGGCGACAAGCTTAGGTTGCGGCGCTACTGAAGTGGGCGCGCCGTCGGGGGGATGGGAGTGGGCAGTTGGGTCTCCCCCATCAGCCACCCATCCACGCCCGCGGCGCACGAGCGACCCTCGGCGATGGCCCACACGATG